>JBFGFX010000051.1:0-16601 GCA_041579335.1 Woeseiaceae bacterium
CTGCACAAATTCGATTTGGCGGGCCTGACATGATCGGCGGAATGGGGGCGATTGAGGATGTGTGGTGATTTCGACGAGCTCGAGCGCGTCGATGAAGAGCTGTTCGAGCAATTCTTGGAAAAGGCGGGCAAGCTCGGCGTCCTGGTCGAGGCTGGCGATCGTGTCGGGCCGACCCGCCTCGATACGGAAGACGTGCGCGCCGAATACATGGAGGCGCTGTTCAAGGCGGGCCTGACCCGGTGCGTCAATGACGCAGTGCACCTGCCGGCCGGCGAGCGCATGGACGCGCTTGCGGGTCAGGCGATCGTGTTCGCCAGACTAGCCGGATTCCTCGCGGCACAGTTTCCACCCGAGGCCGATCGTTTCCACACCGTGATCACGGCCGTCGTCGACGCGAGCCGCGCGTCGTCCGGCGAAACATGACCGCTGCTCT
The DNA here is from genome assembly GCA_041579335.1 of Woeseiaceae bacterium. GTDB lineage: Bacteria > Pseudomonadota > Gammaproteobacteria > Steroidobacterales > Woeseiaceae > JBFGFX01. Next base: position 434 of record JBFGFX010000051.1, read on the forward strand.
CGGAGCATGCCTCGCGCGGCGTGACTGACGAACAGCCGCCAATCCGTACGGACTGGGGCGGACTCGTCAGAAGCAGTTTCGGCACGTCGTTCTGGATGTTCGTCCTCCTAGCGATCGCAACGGCGGGAATCTGCTACGCGATCATCGGTCCGCAAGCGTTCGAAAGCGCCGTCGCCAGCGATCGCCGGCTTCTTGCGGAGCTACTGCCCAGGGTCGTCGCGGCACAGCTCGCGGCCGGATTCGTGTGGATACTCGTGCCGCGAGAGCGAATGTCCGCGTTTCTGAACCGTCACCGCGGCCACGGCGGGCTCGCGCTCGCGGCCGTCGCCGGCATCATCACGCCGGGCGGGCCAGCGTCGGCGTTTCCGTTCCTTGCGATCCTCGCGGGCGCCGGAGCCGATCGTGGCATCCTCGTTGCCTACATAACGAGCTGGGCATTACTCGGCATGCAGCGCATGATCGTCTGGGACATCGGTTTCATGGGCCTCGAGTTCTCCTTGACACGCTTCGTAATAAGCCTGCCGCTGCCGATCGTGGCGGGTCTGATCGCAAGGCGGCTGCCCTACTCGGCCGCCATTGAAACCGGCCCGATCGAAGAGTCCAGCAGAAAATGAGCGATTTCGGCGCGGTCTTCATCTACGCGGTGGCCGCGATCCTTGCCGGCATCGCGCTGGCGAGACGCGACGCGACATTCCGACTGGGCATCCGCCGAGCCGTCGAACAGTCGATGACGCTGCTGCCGCGCATGGTGCTTGCTCTCATCTCGGCGGGCTTCATCGTCAAGCTGATCCCGACGGATTTCATCGGCCGCTACCTGGGCGCCGATGCCGGCTTGACGGGAATACTCATTGCATCGGTTTCAGGACTCCTCGTGCCCGCCGGCCCGGTCGTCTCGTTCGCGATCGCCGCGGCCTTCGCGGCCGAAGGCGCCTCTACGCCGGCGCTGATCGCGTTCCTCTCAGGCTGGAGCGTCTTCGCCATGCATCGGGTAGTCATCTTCGAGATTCCGCTGTTGGGGATACGCTTCGTCCGGTTGCGACTTTTGTCGGTGATACTGCTGCCACTGCTGGCCGGAAGCCTGGCGCTCGTGACCGCGGACCTCATACCTACGGAATGATGCGAACGGTGAAGCTCGATGCATCGATATGACCGGAGCTGACGTGTCGAAGCGCCGCTATCGTTTCCGCTGTAATGATGGCGGGGGAACGGGGCATCCGCGCTGGGTTATACTTCGAGTATCGATCTACCGAGACGCCGGCACGGCATCACTGGAGCAGTTGTCTTGACGCAAGCAGAAAAGCAGCCCGAAGAATCGACCAAGAGCGAGGTCACGTGGGAGCGGTGGACGAAGAAACGGACCTTCGTTCGCGCCCTCGAGGGTACCTACGGCGAGCTGAAGGAAGAGCTCTTTTCCCAGCCGCGGATCTATCACACGCGAGACTTGAAATGGAAAGGCGGCCCGCAGAACTTCGGCAAGAAAGTAATCAATCCGCAGGCCGTTCGCATCGCGCAATCGATCGAGACTCATGTCGATGTCTATGCGCCGGGCGGACACGGCCAGAAGCACGGGCACATGAACAGTGCAGTTTTTTACGTCCTGAAAGGCAAAGGGCACGATATCCACGACGGCCGGCGCATCGACTGGGAAGCCGGCGATGCGCTCATCGTCGAAAACGGTTGCGTGCATCAGCATTTCTCGGACGACGAAGACGATGAGACGATCGTGCTAATCATGAAAGCGAAGCCGCTGTTTCTGTTCATGCACCTGATCTTCCAGAAGATGGTGGAGTATCCGCCGAAAGAGCCGGTGCCCGGGCATGAAGACTTTGCCCCGCCCGCATCTCTTTAGAGAACCACGAGCACTGCAGCAGGTCTGGAGGAATCGGGAGAAGTAACAATGAGCAGCGACGCAGCATTTGTCGACGACATCGAACGCCAGAGGGCGAAATCAGACGTAACCGCAGATTTCTACGCACAGGCACTCGAGGCGTCGAAACAGTTTCGTGCCGAGTACCGGGAACGGGCCAACGTCGTAAAATCGCATGACATGCCGATGGAACGCACGGCAGACGGCCTGATCAAACACATCATCAACGAAGGCATGGATACCAAGGAATGCTGCATCGACATCTATATGCAGTTCATTCCCCCGAAGCAATCCACGGGCACCAGCCGCCATCTTTCCGAGGAGGTCGCATTCGTGATCGAAGGGAGCGGATACGATCTGCACTGGGACGTCAATTTTCGCTGCGAAGACGAGTTCATCTGGGAATGGGACACGGAGGCGAAGAAATTCGAATGGGGGCCCGGCGACTTCATCTACATCCCGCCCTACTGCGCGCACAAGCGATTCAACGTCGATGACGCGACCGAAGCGCGCGTCATAGTCGTAAACACGCGGATGATGAAAGCAATGGGTTTCGACTGGTTCGACCAGCTGGAGCCCGCGCAAGGTTTCGAAGACCTTTGGGTACCACCGAAAGATTGAACGGATCCCGGTATCGGCGCGTAGCGGCCGGCTCGCAGCTAGACACCATGCTCGGCAGGACCGGACATCACGTCATCCGGACCGATGATGATGGATGAGACCTTTACACTCAACGTCGACGGCCGCGATCACACGATCGAAGCGGACCCCGACATGCCGCTCCTGTACGCTTTGCGCAACGACTGCGGCAAGCGCGGCCCTCGATTCGGCTGTGGGCTCGCGCAGTGCGGTGCGTGCACGGTGCTGGTCGACGGTGCGCCACAACGTTCCTGCGTGATCCCCGTTTCGGCCGTCGATGGTCGCATCCGGACCCTGGATGGACTGGCCTCGGGCGATCGGCCGCACCCGGTACAGGCTGCGTTCATCGCCGAGGAAGCGGGACAGTGCGAGTACTGCATGAGCGGCTGGATCATGACGGCGACGGCTCTACTCGAGCAGGATCCGGTTCGCAGCGATGATGAGATCCGCGCGGCGCTCACGGGCTTGAAGTGCCGCTGCGCGACGCACATGTCCATCCTGCGCGCGGTTCGACGCGCAGCGGATGAGATGGCCGCGGCGGCGAACGCCGGTCGGCGCGATGCATGAGTCCGAGCTAGCGACGCGGATTGCACGCCGCGATCTGTTGAAGGGCGCCGCGGCGCTCGTCGTAACCATCAACCTGCCGGCGCCGGCCGCCGCCGCGACACACGCCGGGTCACCGCAGCCCGCCCGTGATCTCGACCCCACGAAGCTGGACACGTGGCTCGCGATCGGCGAGGACGGCAGGGTCACCGGCTACTGGGGCAAGATGGACATGGGCCAGGGCGTGGATACGGCGATCTCCCAGCTCATCGCCGAGGAGCTCGACGTGTCCGTCGACGACGTGACGATCGTTTTCGGCGACACGGCGCTGTGCGCCGACCAGGGTGGCGCGAGCGGATCGACGGGGCTCCAGCGTTCCGGCGTGGCGTTCCAGGCCGCGGCGGCCGAAGCCCGCCGCGTACTGCTCGAACGGGCATCTGCCGCGCTCGGCGCTCCCATCGACACGTTGACGGTCGACGGCGGCGTTGTCTCGATTGCGGGCCGGGCGACGCCGAGCGTATCCTACGCCGAACTCCTCGGCGGTAAACGTTTCGAGGCCCGCATCGATTGGAACGGAAGCTACGGCAACCGGCTCGAGCTGCGCAGCACCGCGACGCCGAAAGCCGCTTCACAGTATCGCGTCGTCGGCACGTCGGTCCCGCGCAAGGACATCCGCGACAAGATACTCGCGCGCGCGACGTTCCTGCACGACCACGAGGTAACCGGCATGCTGCACGGCCGGATCGTCCGCCCTGCAAAGCCCGGCGCGCGCCTGCGTCGCATCGAGTCGAGCTCCATCGACGACATTCCCGATGCGCGTGTCGTCGTCGACGGCGATTTCGTGGGCGTCGTCGCGCCCCGCGAATGGCACGCGATCAAAGCGGCTAGACAGCTTAGAGTGGAGTGGGACGAGTCGGACACCGGATTCCCCACGAGTTCTGCCGAGTTGTTCGATTGGATACGGCGCGCGTCGGCGGCGGCGTCTGCCGTCGCACATGAGGACGGTGACGTCGACGAAGCGCTGTCGCGGGCCGAAAGGACCCTCGAAGCGGAATACGAATGGCCGTTCCAGAGCCACGCGCGGATGGCCCCCGCTGCCGCGATCGCCGACGTGCGAGACCGAGAGGCCACGGTGTGGACGGACTCACAAAAGCCGTTCGACACGGCGCGCGGCGCCGCTCTGCTTCTCGAAACGCCGCGCGCTTCCCAGCCCGAGGGCCGTGCACCGTACGCCGTGCGTGCGATCTGGATGCCGGGATCCGGTTCATACGGTCGCTCGGACGCCGGCGACGGGGCAATGGACGCGGTGCTGTTGTCCGATGCGGTCGGCGCACCAGTGCGCGTTCAATGGATGCGGCACGAAGGGCTCGCCTGGGATCCCAAAGGACCGGCGTCGGTCGTCACTTGCCGCGCCGGCATCGACGCTGCGGGCGCGCTCACCGCGTATCACTTTCACATCAAGGGATTCTCGCGGCACGATCAGAACTCCCGCGAAGACAATCCCGGGGAAGTGCTGGCCGGACACCTCGTCGGGCACGACAGCACCCCTCGCTGGACCATGAGCAGTCCAGCAGATTCCTATGCGTTTACCAACAAGCGCTACAGCTGGGAAGCGATCGCGCCGCTCAGGCGTCGGGCCTCGCCGTTGAGGACAGCGCACTTCCGTGACCCCTACGGTCCCGAGGTCCATTTCGCATCCGAGTCTTTCATCGACGAGATGGCGTTCGCGATCGGAATGGATCCGCTCGCGTTTCGCCTTGCACGCGTCACGGACGAACGCGACGACGCCGTGCTGCGAGCCGCGGCGCAACTGGCCGACTGGACCCCAAGGACCGTCCCGCGTAGGCAGCGCGACGCCGACGGGCGCTTCGTCGGCACCGGCATCGCGTATGCCCAGCGCGGCGGCTCCGTGAACGCCGTCGTTGCCGAGGTCGTCGTCGATCCGCGTTCGGGCCGGCTACGCGTTCGTCGCGTCTGGGTCGGCGCGGACCACGGTCTCGTGGTCAATCCGTTCACGCTGGAACGTACCATCGAGGGCAATCTGCTACAGGCGATGAGCCGCACGCTGTTCGAAGAGGTTCGCTTCAGCCAGGAATCGGTCGAGTCCGTGGACTGGCAGCGCTATCGTATCCTCGAGGCCGCCGACGCGCCCGACGAGATCCGTATCCACCACGTGAATCGGCCGGAGCTCGGCCCGCGCGGCGCGGGTGAGCCGACCACGCGAGTCATGCCCGCCGCCATCGCGAACGCCTTCTACGATGCGACCGGGGTCCGTCTGCGGCGCGTCCCGTTCACACGGCGGCGGGTCACGGCGGCCCTGGCCGACGCCTGAGCGCCGTCATCACGGCTCGTTGCGCGTCGAACGACGGCGTCGGCTCCAACCGATCCAGGCTCCAGCAATCAGAAGCACGAGTGTCGCCCCGATGAGACTCGTCGACAGGCCCGGCCGCGGTGACGCGAGGCTCGTCGATGCGGCATCGCTTGCGGCGGCGCCTCGGGGCATTCCGTCATCGTCCGCGTGCGGCTTGGCGGGGTATCGCGTGACGAGCTCGCCGTTCTCGACCGTAACGTAGGGCGCGGAATAATCGACCTCGTCGCCGGCAGCGGCGACCCCGACGCCGCCGAGGCTCGATACCAGCCACAGGATGACAATGCTCCTCCGGCACATCGGGGTCAGAGTCCCGGCGACCGGTAGGCGATCCGGCCACCGACGACCGTTATCACGGGTCTGAGCTCGCTGAGCCTTTCGATCGGTACGCCCATGATGTCGCCGTCGAACACGACCAGGTCGGCAAGCTTGCCGGGTTCGATTGTGCCGAGGCTGTCCTCCGCGCCGATGAAGCGTGCCGCCCAGCGCGTTAGCGCGAGCAGCGCCGCTTCGCGGTCCAAGGCCTCCTGCGGCGCAACGACATCGCCGGACTTCGACAGACGAGTAACGGCTTTCTGCATGTACCAGGTGGGGTACTGCGAATCCTGCTTGGGCTCCGTGCCCTCGATATGGAACGGGATTCCTTGCTCGAGCAACGTGCGCAGCGGCGCCATGCGTTCCAGTCCCGAGCGGCCGTACTGCGCCTCGATGACGCGCACGATACCGAGCGGCGGCGCATCGCGCTGGTCGATGGCGGTTCGCAGACTGACGCCGAAGCGGATCACCTCGCCGAGCTCCGGGCGTTCCGCGTAGTAGTCGAATACTTCCGACGTCCAATCGATGTTGTGGTCGAATCCCTGCGGCCGCCACAGTTTTTCGACGTAGAGACCGTCCTGCCGCTCGGCCGTGGCGATGTTCTGCATCGCCAGACGGATCGCTTCGCTGCCCATGTTGTGGACACCGGTCACGTTCCAGCCGTGTTGACGGGCCAGCAGGACGTTGTGGTAGTCGGTCTGCCGCTGCTGGAGTTCGCTGAGATCACCCTGCCCGAGGTCGGTGAACCATTCGGCCGTCCAACGGTTGTAGCCGTGCGCGGCGGGACTCAATTCGGGAATGATCGTCTGTTTCGGCTCGATGGTCAGTAGACTGGCCGCTGCGTCGGGAGACCCCGAATGCGGGCCGACTGACGCACCGACGATCGTAACCATCGGACCGCGGTCATCGGTCAACGAGAAATCGACGAGGTTGCCGATGCGCTTCAGGTACTTCTCGCCCTCCGGGTTTTGGCGCAGAAAATCCAGCCCGGGATAGACCCGAATCGCAAGCTTCCGACCATCACCGTCGTGGAACAGTCGGTTCAGGACGGTCATCGTTGCGGCGCTCATGTGGCCGGTCGCGAGCGTCACGCCATGGCGCGCGTAGTCGGCCAGCGTCTCGGCGGCCTCGGGGACTGCGACCTCGTCGAACCACGCCGGATCGGGCCATGGCCTGATCTCGCGGCCGATGAAGCCGGCCAGATGGGCACCGCCGCGGCCCGTGTATTTGCCGTTGGCGTCGCGATCGAGATGAAAATGATCGCGCGGAAAGCCGCCCGAGATCGCCAACTCGATCATCGCCGTGTTGACGAGACAGTAGCTGCTGTCGAGATAGATGACGATCGGCGTGGCTGGCGCCACGTCGTCGAGCGTCGAAATGTCCCAGCTCTGCATCGCGAGACTGGCCCAGGAATCGCTCAGGTTGAAAAACAGCGGCCGCTCCGCCGGAGTACCGTATCTCGTGACGATGAAGGCAACGGTCTCGAGCACTTGGTCCAGCGTCGTTCCACCCAGCGGCGGCTGGATCCTGCCGTCCCACTGACTGTCCTTCAGCAGGTCGCCCGCCGGAACCGCGTTGTCGCCGTCGCTGTAGATGAAGCCGGGCGTGAGCGAGCGGCCGCGGAGGTCGATACGGCTGGTTTCCGGACCGGCGAGTCTCCGCACGCGATCGGTGGTTCCGACGGCGAGTATTCTGCCGTCACGGACGGCAACCGCCGCGGCGACGGAGAAATTGCGATCCGCGTCCGCCGTCAGCACCTGACCGTCGACGAAGATCATGTCCGCATAGCGGACGAGCTCGGCGGGCAATTCCTGCGAGGACAATGGCGGCGCCGTCAGCGCAAACAGGGCGCTCACGAATAACGGCGCGGGGTTCACGGATCGTGCGCGTCGCGAGCCGGCGATAGCTGTCGTTCTCATCAGCCTGGCCTCCAGCATGAGGCGGAGCGCAGCGGCGGCTGCAGCCCCGCCAGGTGGCGTATCAATCGCCGACACGATAACCCAGCCGCGGCGATCGGCAAACGACTTCGGCCCGTATTTGTTTTGGACGGTGATGGAATTCGTCGCCGCCGGGAACGATCGTCGTTTGCTAGACTCATGATCGTTTGAGGAAGGGGTAAGCGCACGGCGGAGTTTCAATGCGTAAGGTCGGCATGACATGAGCGTCGCTACGCCCTCGGCGCGGTACCTGCGTACCTGCAGCCCGCTGCTGTTCTTTCTGTTTCTGACCGGCTGCGAGCAGGTGCGCGAAGCCGAAGACGAGATTTTCAAGATGCTCGACGAAGCTCGGACATACCACGTGGTATCCGGACCCCTCTTCGAGCGACTCGGCTGGGCTCTCCCCGACGGCGGCGTCACCGTGAAGGAGCTCGCGGATGCGGCGCCCGGTGGCGCCTTCGATCCGCGCGACCTCGAATCGATCCCATCCGAAAGGACCGGCTACGCCGCGCGCTGGCACGAGGTCCGTTTCTCAGTCTACGGACTCGATTGGGACCTCGGCGCGCTGCACCTCGTGCCGCGCAAGCCGGTCGATCACTTGCCGACGCTGGTGATCATCAACGGCGGGGCCGCTAACTGGTACGAGTTCTTCGTCGATCCGCTGAACCGAGCCGGCCTCGCACAATATCTAGCGCAAAAGGTCCCCGTCCTGCTCGTCACGATTCCGGGCAACTATCGACACGGCGGATGGCTCGAGACCGAATTCGACCAGCGAATCCCAGCATATCTGCTGGATCGTGACCTCAGCGCGGATGAAGCCGCCGTCCGCAACGCCGTCTTTACGTTTCGGGTCGTCGCCGATGGCGTCAAGGCGGCCGTGCAATCCATTCTGTCCGAACCCGTCGTGATCGTCGGCCACTCGACCGGCGGCGAGGTCCAGTTCCTGCTCAAGGACGAGCTCGAAGCGCGCATGCGCGGGCTGTCCATGGGATGGGGAACCGGCGGTCCCGCGGGTCTACCCGCGATGCGCGAGTTTCGCGGCCAGCGCTCGATTGGCGACTTCCTGCACGTCAGCCGGCTGCGGCCGCGAACGCCGGACCAATACGCCGGCGGCTACCTGGGCCCGCTGAATCCGTTCTGGGATCCGTCGCGACCGCGGGAGGAAATTGCGGCGCAGTGGATAGGCGCCGAGATGCGGCGCCGCCCCCAGTTCAAGCAGCCGCTGCAAGACATCGAGCATTCGAGCGCGATCAATCTGCGAGCGCAGGTAGCGGACCAGATTCGGAGCACGCTGACGAAGCACCGATCCGATATCGATGCGCAAGAGGTTATCGATGATCTGTTCAGCACGATGCGCTCACCGCTCTCCGGCTATCGCAAGATGATCTGGACGACGGCGGCGCGGGACACGGGGCACTGGAGCGACGACGTCGCCGCGGCTCGAGAGCTCATCGTCGCGGATGCATTCCGGGATGCGAATCCGGGCATTCCGGTGCGCCTGCTGGTATTCGATGTGCCGATGACGCATTACGGTAACGTAGAGAAGCCGCGTGAGCTCGCCGGTGGGCTTTACGCCGCGCTGCGCTGGCTTGCGGATCCTTAGACCAGCGGCGCTCTTGGCCATTCAATCGGCGACAAAGAAGCCGCCGCGGATCGCGTCGTCCCATTGCTCGAACACGGCCGGGCCGATGCCGAACGGCAAGCCGAGCTCCGGGTCCGCTTCCATGTAGCCGTGCGTGCCGGCCATGAACTGGGTCAACGAGACTCGCGGAGGCGGGTCCATACGTCGATACAGCGGAATCACGACCTGCTCGTAGACCTCGCGGCTGTGGTCGCGGCTGTGCGCGGCGATCTGGAACAGGATCGGCGGCACCGGCTTGACGCCTTCACCCGACAGTTCTTTCGTCAGTCCGATGTAATGCGAAACGAGATCCGCCGTGGCCTGATCATCGAGGCCGAGGCGTCCCGCCGTAACCTTGGCCGCCTGGGTCAGCGAATCAGTGATGCCGTGAGTGATGACGTATTCCGCCTTGAACTGCGGCCGTTTCTGCGCATGCGCCCATCCATCGAGGATGTCCTCCATCACCATGGGTAGCCGCATCAGCGCCTCTGGGCCTTCCCGGCCGAGCAGTTCCGGGCCGACGTAGCGGGCCGCGTCGCGCCAGCTACGAATGTAGAGCTCATCGAAGGGGTCGCTGCGCGACGGCAGCTGTTTCGCTTCCTGGACGAGGTCATACCCGCCGATTTTCCCGAGCTGTCCGCCCCAGGCGGCCTGCGCACGGTAGATGTAGCCGAACGACGAGTTTTCGATCGCCAGCATGCCGGCCACATTGACCACGCGCTGCGACAGCATGTTGACCAGCGGGCCGCCGGTCGAATGGCCGTGCAGGTAGATGGAAAACTCGTCTGCCGGGAAGTGTTTGCGCATGACCTGAATGCCGCCTTGCTCGAGCGCAAGCGGCCACGCTGCCATGCGGTAGTAGAAGACCGTGCCGGGCTTCGCCTTGGCGAGACGCCGCGTCCCGTAACGCGGCCGCTGCGTCGTGTCCATCACGATCTCATACTGATCGCGCGTTATCGTTTCATCGCGGAGCCAGATCGGCGTGCGCACCGAGCCGTCCGCGCGCACCGTCTCTCCCGGCCAGTCGCGGGTTTCGGTGTGTAGCGCATGCCGGCCGGGGTAGCTCATCGATACGACTTTGTAGCCGAACTTCCGCGACAGCAGGTCCGCCTGCCTGTGCATCGATTTGAAATCCCCGGAGCCGCCGTGCAGCAGTAGGATGCCGACCTTCTTGCCGTCGGCACCTACCGCGATCCGGCCGGCGTCGGCCGGTTCGTGGACCGACATGCCGATGTCCCACAGCATGCCCCCCGCCTCGACGCGGATAATGTCCTCGACGTAGCCGGTCGCGCCGCGCACCTCGATATCGGGACGGCTCAGCACGGCTTTCGACGCGGTGACGATCTCGTCGACAGGAACTACGGACGGCGGCGTGTACTCGCTGCGGGCGGCGGTCATTGTCAAGAGGCTCGCGAGCGCGATTGAGCTCTTGACCAGACGAAGATTGTTTCCGGCGTTCATGTTCAAGAGACTCTCCCTTATGGCGCGCCGACACGCCTGCTGCGCCCTGCGTACCTGCCGATGAGCGCCGCGAATATCGCGACGCTTGCCGCGATAACAATCGCGACAATGCCGCGAATGGGTGGCGACGTGACGACTCCCGCGGTCTCGGGGTTTGAGATGATATGCGCCGAGGCGCGATCCGGTTGGGTCACCGCCGCTTTTCTTCGCGGGTCCTCGGTCGTGTATCTGCCGGTCTCGGGATCGATGTAGATCATGTAGGGTGGGTTCCGATCTTCATCGCCGCCGAACGCGGTCGGCACGGCCGCCGGCATCGCGGTCGACACCGCAACGGTCGCGACGATCTCCACAAGTCGTCTGGAAGTGCTCACTCGGCTACTCCCACAGGCGCGCGTCGTAGGCCCGCCGTCCGGCGACGTACGTCAGGTCGATGTGCAGCGTATCCAATTTGTCGTCCGGCACCGTGAGGAAATCGCCGTTGAGCACCGTCAGGTCCGCCCATTTGCCGGGCTCGAGCGATCCGAGGTGCTGCTCTTCGCCGATGAAGCGCGCCGCGTTGATCGTGATCATCTCGAGCGCCGTCCGGCGATCGATCGCCTGCAACGGCGCAATGACGCGGCCGTGATCATCGCGTCTGGTTACGGCCCATTTGACCATCGTCATTGGGTGGTTTCTCGCGTCCGTACCCTCGAAATGCACGTGCACGCCGCGCTCGATCAGATCCTTAACAGGCTGCAGCTCATCGAGCTGCTCACGATACTCGTAGAGCAGCGGCGCCTCGCCGTCGACGAGGCGCGGATCGAAGTATTCGCTGATATTGACGGCAAAGCGCAGCCTGTCGTTGTATTTGTCGATCAGGGCCAGATTATCATCGTGCCAAATCACATTGTGATCGTATGCGTTCGGCTTGATTTGTTCGAATAGCACGTCGCCGCTCGAATAGGCATTGTCCACGGCGTCGAGCACCACTTTCATCGCGCCGCTGCCCATGTTGTGGTTGCCGCTGGTGTTCCAACCGTATTTGATGAGAAGACGCATCGTGTTCCAGTCGGTCTGCAGCTTGTCCTCGTCGCTCATCTCGTCCCACGTCAAGCCCGTGACCCCCTCGCCGGACCACTTGTTCCAGCCGTGCGCTGTGCCGCCGAGCGACGGCATGATGCGATCCTTCGCCTGAATGGTCAGGATGCCGGACGGGCTGTTCGGACCGTCATCGAGCGACGCCAGCGCGGCCCCGACGATCTTCACCATCGGCCCGCGTTGCGGGTCGTAGAGCGAAAAATCCACGAGATTGCCGACCCGCTTCAGATATTGCTCCGGGAACGGGTTCTGGCGTGTCATGTCATGGCCGGGGTAGACGCGCATCGTAAGCTCGCCCTGGTGGAACAGCTCATTGAGCATGCTGATCGTCAAGCCGCTCATATGCCCGGTCGTCGTTGTCACGCCAGCGCTCAGATAGCCCAGGAACGAGGCTTTGGCCTCGTGCAGTCCCTGCTCGATGTACTCTCGGCTCGGATAGGGACGAACCTGCCAGCCGATAAACCCGGTCGCCTCGTGGACCAATGCGCCCGTCGGCCTGCCCTCCTCGTCCTTGATGATGCCGAAGTGATGCTCGGGTAGCCCCATCTCGAGGGCGCGCTCTAGCATGGCATTGTTCACGCGCGCGTCGCTGCTCGTGTAGAACAGCGCCAGCGGATTCTCCGGCGAGAGATCGTCGAGCTCGTTGGCCGTCCAGGCATAGGCTTCGGCCGGAAAGGCCTTCGGCATGTTGACGAATACCGGCTCGCCGGGCGTGGCTCTGGCCAGCACCTCGTCGATGGAGCCGAGCAACTCCTCCATGTCCGCACCGCCGATTCGGCCCGACAGCCAGCCGCCCACCATCGTGTCTTTGTAGATGTCCCCGCCCGGCACCGCGTTGTCGCCGTCGTTGTAGATATAGCCCGGCGTGACGGTCCGGCCGACCAGGTCGACGCGTTCCGTAGCCGGGCCGGCCAGCGCCAGCATGTCGTCGCTTCGGCCGACCGCCAGCACCCGCCCGTCGCGCACCGCCAACGCTTCGGCTACCGTGAAATCCGCATCGACCGTCAGAATCTTGCCGTTGAAAAGGACCAGATCGGCGTAGCGAATCAGGCTGGCGGGAAGCTCGTTGTTCAGAGCATCGACCGCCGGCGCGGCAGCCGACAGCGCGGCGATCACGCCAGACACGATGACCCGGCTGAGCAGCGTAACTCTATTCATTTTTGCCATCCTCTCGATGCGGCGATGTGCCAGGCGAACGTTATCGTGCGTACAGTCCGTCGATGTATCCGCTTTCGTCCAGTTCCCTCACATACGTATCGTCGTAGAAGTGTTCGAGCGTGTACTTGCGCATCTCATGGCTGTCGTAGATCTCCATGACCCTCCTCAATCCATCGTAGGGTGGATAGGGCTTACTCGGTAGCTTTTCGGCTTCGCGATAGAAACGCTCCAGCAATTCCGGATCATGCAGTTGATACCACTTTCTCAGCGTGCGGAACGCCGCATCCTTGTCCTTCTTGAGCACGGCTATCGCCTCGACGGCCGATTTGATGAACCGCCGCGCCCGATCGGGATTGTCGGCCAGCCATTCCCGATCGAAGAGGAATGACGAACCGGCGACCGGCAGTCCGTAGTCACCCAGATCTGCGAGCACCTTGAATCCGGCGCCAACGGCCATCGTCGTGTGCAGTTCCGGCCCTATGATGGCATCGACCTGATCCGCCTCGAGCGCATCGACGCCTAGCGCATCGCCCAGCATCGACCAATCGAAGACGGGATCCCAACCCATCTTTTCGGCGAGACTGATCGCCATGAAATGCGTGACTGCACCGACACCCGAATACCCGATGCGCTTGCCTTTCAAATCCTCGATGTCTTCAATGTCAGGTCGACTGACGATGTACCAACGCGAAGTCCGATGAGTCGAGCCCAGGATGATCGGATCCCACGATCCTGCCCTCGTCGTCAACCGCACGATCGTCGGTGAGGCGCCGCCGATCTTGATCGGCGTGATGCTGCCGCCGTCGATGATGAATTCGTCGGGAACGTCGACACCGCTTTTGCGTATGATCTCTACCGAACCGGGCGAGAATAGCGGCTTCACGTCCAGCCCGTTCCGCTCGTAGATGCCTTCCTCGAAGGCCAGCACGAAAGGCAGCTTGTTCAGGGACACGTCGCCCAGCAGCAGCTCGAGCTCACCGCCACGTTCGTCGCCGTGGGCTGGTAGCGGGCCGATCGTGGCGATAAACAAGACAAGTTTCGCAGCCGCCGCGAATTTCCCTGCAGAGCGTCGCGCAGAGCGTCCGGTTGCAGTCGACATCACGTCCCCTCCTCTAGCCTCTCGACCTGTGCTCGAATCGCCTGTCCTCGGCCCGAAGCTTCTTCCGGACCCTATGGAAACGCTAGTTGAGCACGCGCGCTCGTGCAACACTTGCAACAGTATCCATCAATAGCCTGAGCGCGGGCGACGGCTCGACATCTGCTCTGATCGTCAGCCCGACGGCACCGCGTGTATCGCTGGTATCGATGTCCAGGACGCGAAGTGCGCCGCTCTTGATGTCGTGCTCAACCACACCGCGAGAGATGATCCAAATCGCATCGAATTCGAGCACGTATTGGCGGCAGAAATCCGGCGAGCGCGCTTCGATGGAATTCGGTAAAGCGCCGATACCTGCGGCAATCAGGAACCGATCGACGACCGGCCGCATGATCCCATCGCTCGTTGGTATCAGCAGCGTCGTCGACTCCAGCATCGACAGGTCGCCAGTCCCGCGATCCAACAGCGGGTGCCCCGGGCGAACCACGAAGACGAGCTGCTCCGAGTACAGGTGCGTGAATGACAGTCCGTGCATGAGCTCGGGGCGCGGTAACCTGCCGACGACGAGATCGAGCTCGCCAAGACGGAGCTGGTCGAGCATGCTGACGTTGGGCCCGGTGATCAGCCTTATTCGCGCGTGATGATTCCTTCGGAATTCATCGATCACGTTCGGCATCACATGGGTAGAGACCGTCGGCAGCGCGCCGATCGAGAGCAGGGGCGTCGTCTCATGCTGGGCTTGCGCCAATCCGTCGAGCCCCTCCTTGAGCGCCGCAATGCTGGCGCCCGCGTAGCGCTGGAAGACGGCGCCAGCGGGCGTCAGCCTGAGTCCACTCTTGCCGCCGCGCTCGAAGAGCTTCGCATCGAGCACATCCTCCAGTTCACGCAAGGTCTTCGATGCAGCCGGCTGCGTGACGTTGAGCGCGGCGGCAGCGAGGCTGATCTTGCCCGACCGGGCGATCTCGAGGAAGCAGTTCAAGTGACGGTGACGTATCCGTGATAGCCGCTGCCGGGCGGTAAGGAATCTGTCATTTATAACCATAAAGTTATGGTAATCGGCTTTTTTTTCAATTTCCATAACTATCTCTGTGCGCTATCGTCACTCCTGCGGCGGACCCCGATCGGACCGCCGGTGAGCGCCGCCGCTGGCGCAGCCTGCGCGAATCGGAACTCCGCCGTACCACGGCCACGAGGCCGGATGGCCGTTTCAACGCGGAGGACGATAATGAAAGACGCTGAGCATCACCTCGAGCTCCACGATTTCCTGCCGTGTCAACTGGCGACGTTGTCGACGTCCATGATCCGTTCCGTCGCCTCCCTGTTCGAAGACCGCTGGGGAATCTCTATCTCCGAATGGAAAGTCCTCGCGACGATCGCGAGGTTTCCCGGGCTGTCGGCAGTCACCGTTGCACGCGAAGCGGGACTCGACACGGTGGCCGTCAGCCGGGCCGTCATCCACCTGATGGATGCCGGCTACGTATGTCGCGAATTCGGTAAGGAGGACCGCCGTCGCTCGATCCTCGACCTGTCGGAGGCCGGCCGAGTCCTCTACGAGGAAATCACGCCGATAGCGATTGCCCTGCAGAATCGCTTACTTGAGGACCTGACCGACGAGCAGAGAAGCGCGTTGCAGCTGGCACTGGAGGCGCTGTCGAAGAGATCGAGCAATTTTGCGGCCGCCTTCGAGGCACCGCGGACAGCGCCGGCAGAGGACACCCAGACCGATCCGTGCACCCGGACCACCCGCCGAGCGCCGGTCCTGGTACCGATCGATGCGTCCCGACTTTCGGGCACGAACCCGCCCGCGCGACAATAGTCCCCCGCGATCGCGATGTCGGCAAGAGCCGAGGCTAGTAGCCTCGCGCGACGTCCACGACGTTGAGCATCCTCTCGCCGTTGACGTAGCGGCGCAGATTGTCCTGGATCACCGCCCACCGGCGCCAGCGGCCCTGGTCCGTCGTCGCGGCCATGTGCGGCGTTATGATGACGTTCGGTAGAGACCAGAGCTCGTGCCCCTCCGGCAGCGGTTCGGGGTCCGTCACATCGAGGCCTGCCGCGGTGAGACGGCCGTCTTTCAGCGCTGCTA
>JBFGFX010000052.1:0-16502 GCA_041579335.1 Woeseiaceae bacterium
ATCGACGATGCCCGGGGTGCCGTCCTCGCCGACGAGCTGCACCAGGATATTCGCCGGCAGCTCGAAACGATCGAAGGCATCCACGTCATCGATTCCAGCCGCGTGCAGCCGTTTGCCGATTCAGGGTTGCCGAGCGAGGACATCGCACGCCAGCTCGGCGTCGGCTACGTCGTCGACGGCAGCATTCAAGCGCGGTTTCGGCGACACTTTGTCAACCTGCGCTTGATCAGTTTGGAGTCGGGCAATCACAGCGCCGGATCGTCGGCTTTCCACTTGAACGAAACGAATCCGGCTTCCCATTGGCACCCGCACAATGTGTTCGCGGATGCCATCGAACGGTTCGTCGATGGGGTCCGGTTGTCCGTGTTCCCGGAGGCGCGGCCGGACGCCGAGCTGCAGGTGGCGAAGGCGCGAGCCGATTTTCTCGACACCGGCCTGAGCGACAAAGAGCGCCTTGAAGCCTTGAGAACGCTCAAACATCCGAGGACGCGCACCGGCTATCCGCCCCCTCCCGGCAGCGGCGGCCCGGACGCGCTGCGTGGCACAGTGGCGATCGCGGCGGCGCAGCTCGCGACCGAGTCGCAAGATCCCCACGTGAGGTCGTCCATCTGGGCGGTGACGGCCGGCGTCGGCGACGCGTATCTGGTTCAGCCGCTATTGCACGCGCTGGCGACGGATTCCGACGCCAAGGTGAGGGTCCAAGCCGCGAGGACGCTCGAAGATTTCATCGATCAGCCCGAGGTCCGAGAGGCGCTCGCGTTCGCCCGCGACCACGATCAGGACGGAAAGGTGCAGGAGGCCGCGCGTTATTCGATGTACTCGGTCGAGGAAGAGAAAGCCGCGTTGCGCGCCAAGGTCATGGATGCGTCGCTGTCGGATCGAGAACGTTGGATTGCCTTGTTCCAGTACCGGGGCAAACGTCTCCATGGCTTACCATTCGACGCAGAGCTCAAAGCAGCGCTGTTGAAGTTGGCGCAGACCGGCGGTGATCCGCTGGCGAGGACACATGTCTGGTGGCACCTGGGCGGGTCCGGGGACCGTGACCTCACACCGCACCTGCTGATCGCAATGCAGGAAGATCCGCACGAGAACGTACGTGAGACCTTGGTACAGCTGCTGTCGGAGTACATCGACGAGCCGGGCGTTCGCGAGGCGCTCGACGACACCCTAGAGAACGATGACTCCTTGCTCGTCAAGAGTGCGGTCCGGCAGGTACTGCAATCCGCCGATCGGTAGGGTAGAGCGGCATAGAACAAGCATGACAACCGCTGAACGCCTACTCTGCTCGCCGCTGGGCGCGGTCGTTGCCCGTCCCTGGTTCGACCGGTTCGCACTCGCTTTTTTCAATCGCTGGTTCTTTCCGCTGTCACGCCTGTGGGCGGCCGCCCGCGCGGCCCACGGCTCGGCAGACCGATTTTTTGCGGAAGTGCCGATCGCTCCGCGCGCCAAGGATGCGTCTCGGCTGGCGCCGGTGCTGGCGGAGTTCGAACGGCGGCGCGCGGCAGCGGCGGCCGCCGAGACGCAATGGGAGAATTCGTTCTTCGGCGAAGCGACACATCCCGACCTGGCCGGTGTGGAAACGGACCGGCTCGACTGTCGAGCGCGCTACAACGGTATGCGCAGACAGTTCGTCCCTTTGCGGCGAGGACGGGAAGTTTCGCCGATTCGCTGGGATTTGCTCTCGCCGATGCAGACCGCGGCGGACTACGCGAAGGTCGTCGTCAACCCGCACGAGCTCTTCGCACCGCCCGATTTCATGCCGCGGGTCGAGGCGTCCAAGTCCTTCACGGATTCGGCGGGCAGGCACTACTGGCTGCGCTTCGCCTCACCGTCGATCCGAATGGCGGACACGGTGACCGCAAGGGTGTTGGAGCCGACCGGCGATGCGGATCCGCCGACGGTCATCTTCTTGAACGGTATCTGCGTCGAGTTCGACCACTGGCACGGCATGCTCGACGACGTCGCGGAGCTCTGCCGTCACGGCGTTCGCACGATCCGCGTCGAAGCGCCGTGGCACGGCCGGCGGGTGGCCGAAGGCCGGTACGGCGGTGAGAAGTTCATCGGCACCATGCCGCTCGGCTCATTGGAGTACTTCAGCGCGCAGGTCCGGGAGGTCGCGGTGCTCATCGACTGGTGCCGGCAGCGTACCCGCCAGCCGATCGGTCTGGGGGGGAGCAGCCTCGGCGCGCACGTTGCGCGCCTCATCGCGACGCGCGCCCGCGACTGGCCGACGCCGCTTCAGCCCGACGCGCTGCTGCTGATGACCCCGTGTGAAAAGATCGAAGACGCGGCGATCGACGGCGCGTTCGCCGGGGTCTGGCGGACGGCAGAAAAGGCCGTGCAGGTCGGCTGGACGGCGAACCTCCGTGAAAAGTTCTTTCGCCTTCTCGATCCCACGGAGAACCCTTGCGTACCCTCCGACAGGACCGTTGCGGTCCTGGGGACGCACGATCGGGTGACGCCGTTCGCCAGCGGGCAGAGGCTCGTGCAGCGCTTGGCACTGCCCGCCGACAACGTGTTCATCCGCCGGCAGGGGCACTTCAGCACGCCGATGAACCTGATTAGGGAGAAGACGCCGTTGATCCGATTCCAACGGCTGCTCACGGCCGCTGCGGATAGCAGCAACGCTCGATGAGTGTCGGCGCGCACACGCTCATCTTCGTGCTGCTCGGGGCCGTGCTGCTGTTCGCCGCAGGGCGCCACGCGATACGGCGATGGAATCGACGCCTGATCGAGGAGGCCAACCGGCAACTGCGGTTGCCGGTGCCGGCTTTCCAAACTGAGAATCGGGCCGACGTCATCGATCGATTGCTCGCCGACGAGGAGCTGGATCGGCGTATCGACGAGCAGGCCGCAGCCACCGGGCAGTCGGCCGACGCCCTGCGCAGACGGTGTCGGCGATATGCCGATGAGATCGTGCCGGCGTTCAACGCCGTGTTCTACTTTCGTATCGGCCGCTGGCTCGCCCGCACGCTGCTCCTGTCTCTTTATAAGGTCGACGTACGAGTGATCGATCAGGCGGCCATCGATGCGATCGAACCCGGCTCGTCGGTGGTCCTCATCATGAACCATCGCAGCAACATGGACGTGTTCTTGATCGCCTACCTGGCCGCTAGGCGCTCGACCTTGATCAACACTGCCGGCGAGTGGGCGAGGGCGTGGCCGCTCTATCATTTCGTCCATCTGGCCGGCGACTGCGTCACCGATCGGGATACGCAGGACGTTCTGTACAAACAGGTGTTCAAGTCCTTCGTGCAGATGGCGGTCAGAGGCCGATGCAACATGGCGATCTTTCCCGAGGGTGAGCTGCCGCGCGACGGGAGCCTGCATGTGCCCAAGTTCGGCCTGCTGAGCTATATCGTGTCTGCTGACCCGGCGCTTGCGGAAAACCTCTATTTGATTCCCGTCGGCATCAACTACGATCGCATTCCGGAGGAGAGACAATTGTTGGCCGATCCTGATGCGGTCTACAGACGGCAAGGGTCGCTGCGCAAGCTCGGCTCGATCGTCCGCGCCGCCTTTGCGTTCGCCGGCCGCTTCGTTCTGCCTGGAAGGGCCAACTTCGGCACTGCCTGCGCGAGCTTCGGTCGCCCTGTCGCATTGAGCGATTGGCAGATCGGGCAGGGCGTCGACGTCGCCGACAAGCAATGCCGTCGCGAGTGGGTGTCCGATTTGGGCAACGACCTATTCGGGCGAGCGGCGCGCCTGATGCCCGTGCTGCCCTCGCACGTGCTGGGCGTGCTGTTGGTGAAACGGAGCGTGTGGCCGCTCGAAGCGATCAGCGAGGAGGGTGTGCGAGTCATGAACGAGATTCGCGAGCGAGGCGGCGTCGTCTGCTCAGCGGATTCGGACGAACGACGCGCATTGGCCGAGGCTGCGGAGCGCTTCGCCCGGCGCAAGCTCGTGTCGATCGACGACGGCGGGGAGCTGACCGCGAATCCCGAGCAGATGCCCGTGCTGCGCTATCTCGCCAACTCGGTCCAGCATCTGTTGGTGAGCCCTTAAGATGCAGAACTACCTCGAGATCTTCACCGAGAGCTTCGAGCGCGTCGTCAACACCAGCATGGCCGGCAAAGATTTCTTCGCGGCGTTCTACGACGCTTTCGTCGACGACTCCGCCGAGGCCGCCGAGAAGTTTCGCAACGTCGACATGCGCAGGCAGCGTGAGCATCTGCGGAAATCACTGGACCACATGGTGTATTTCTCGATCGACCGCCAGGCCAGCGACGAGATGCTCAGAATCGCCAGAGTGCACAGCAAATCCGGCAACGACATTCGGCCCGCACTATACGATTCCTGGCTCGAATCCCTGGTGAGAACGGTCCGCAAATACGACCCGCGATTCAGAGACGACGTCGAGATCGCCTGGCGGGTCGTGCTGGCACCCGGCATCAGCTACATGCAGCTTCAGTACCAGCGGCTCTAAGCGATGCAGCTCGAGCATTGGATCGCCCATGCCGCTTCGCGCGCCCCCGACAAGGTCGCGATCCGCTACCAGGGCGATGAGATCAGCTACGCGCAGCTCGAGCATCTGGTCGGCCGCCTGGCTTGGCTGTTGCGTCACCGTTTCGGCATCGAGGCCGGGCAGCGGGTCGCCCACCTGGCGTTGAACAGCCCGCTTTTTCTGGCACTCGTTTTCGCCTGCGCGCGCATCGGTGCGATCCTGGTACCGCTCAACTACAGGCTCGCTCGGCCGGAGCTCGCTCACCTCCTCGACGACGCGGGACCGAGTGTCCTGCTCGGGCAGAGCGCGTTGCTCACCGAATGCATTGCCTACGACCTCGTGCCGCCGCGCTGCCGCCTCGTGTCGTTCGACACCGCTCCCCGAGACTGCGTCCAGCTTGCCGCACACCTCGAAGGCGCCGAGACGGAACCGAGCCGGCCGGTCGCCTCGGATCCGAGCGCGCCGTTGCTGATCGTCTACACGTCGGGCACCACCGGCAGGCCCAAAGGCGCCGTGCTGGATCAGAACGCGCTGCGCGGGAATGCGCTGCACAGTCAGAGCATGCATGCGTTGACCGCGGACGACCATGTCTTGACCGCGCTTCCGTTTTTTCACGTCGGCGGCATCAACGTTCAAACGCTGCCGGCGCTTTATTGCGGCGCGACAGTCACGCTGCTGCCGACCTTCGATCCGAACGAGGTGTTGGCTATGCTCGCCGAGACGGGCGTCACGTTGACGGTGCTGGTGCCGACACAGATGCAGGCGATCGCGGCGTTGCCGCAGTGGCCGGGCGCCGACCTGTCTCGCCTGCGCGCGGTCACCACGGGTTCGACGACGGTCGATAGCGGGCTGCTCGAGGTTTGGCAGGCACACGGCGTTCGTACGCTGCAGGTTTACGGGTGCACGGAATCGAGCCCGATTGCCATCCATCAGGACATCGCCGCTGCCGACACGCCGATCGATTCCGTAGGCAGGGCAGCAAAGTACTGCGACGTTCGCATCGTCGACGAGGAGGGCAAGCCCGTCCCGCCCATGACTCGCGGAGAGCTTGAGCTCAAGGGACCGAACGTCATGCGCGGCTACTGGAATAACCCCGAGGCAACGGCCGCAGCGCTCAGAGGCGGCTGGCTCGCGACCGGCGATATCGGCTACAGAGACCAGGCAGGTCATTACTACGTCGTGGACCGAATCAAGAACGTGATCATCACGGGCGGCGAAAACGTCTATCCCGCCGAGATCGAGCGCGTCTTGTTGGAACATCCGAATATTGCGGAAGCCGCGGTGGTCGGGCTGCCCGATAGACGCTGGGGCGAGACCGTTGCCGCCGCGATCGTGACCTCGGTTGAAGATAGCCTGGACGAAACGGCGGTCATCGACTGCCTGGAGGGAAAAGTTGCGCGCTACAAGCTGCCGCGCCGAGTTGCGTTCTTGAACGAGCTGCCGAGAAACACGATGGGCAAGACCGATTACGACGCGGTCCGGTCGCGCCTCATCGCTCGGGCGTGATTTCCTCGGTTGCGACGTCCGGGGCGGCCCTGACGAGGCGCCGGCGCAGGCTTCTCGCGAGGATCACGATCAACGCCAGGCCGGCGATGATCGCGACGAGGAGCTTGCCCGGCGGGCGAGCGGCCTCGAGCTCACCATCTGCCATGGTCGTGAACAGGTCCATCGTGCTGGCGCCGATCAGCACGTTCGCGATCAGTATCGGCAGGGAGCCCAAAGCCGTGCCGAACACGAAGTCGCCGAGGCGCATCCCGGTCAAGCCGCTGGCATAGTTGAGGAGGTTGTTGGGCAACAGCGCCAGACGGGCGAACAGGATCGTGCCGAAGCCGTTGCGCTCCACGGCCGCATCGAAATCCTGAAACCGCGGGCTCGTGGCCAGCTTCGCCTCGACCCAATGCCGCGCATAGGTCTTCGCGAGAAAAAAAGCGACTACTGACCCGGCCAGGTTGGCGATGAAGGACAACAGGCCGCCGATCAGCATGCCGAACAGATAACCGCCGACCACCATGAACAGCCAGCCCGGAAACATCATCACCACCGCTGCGACGAAAGCGATCAGGAACACCGGCCAAGCGAGGTGCGGCTCGGCTTCGGCCCATTCCGCCACGGCCAGGAGCGACTCCCAACGATCGGGCGCCAACAAGACCGCCACGGCAATCGCCGCGAGAATGCCTATCGTGATGAGGATTCTTCGCTTCATAGGGACCCGGTGGAATCGAGGGCGGACAGGAGCCGCTTCATTCTACGACGTCGGTACGCGAGAGCGACCGCTCAAACCCCGCACCGAGGTACGTTACCGGTCGAATCCTGGCCGAAAAAAATACGTAGATATACCGATACCAACGCCGCCATCTGCCCTCACATTAGCGGCTCGTTTTGCTGGTATCAAAAAAAGGATCCTAGATGGCAACCGACACAACCGACATCCTGGCCGTGGTCGACCCGACTCGTGACGAGCAATGGGCGCTGCAGAAAGCCGTGATGATCGCTAAAAACCGAGAAGATTCCAACGTTTACGCCTTCCTGTGTGCGTATTCGAAGGCCGAATGTGACGACCCTGCGGAGCTTCGCGCGGTCGAGGTGAGGCGCCACTCGGCCTGGCTCGACGAGCGCATCGCCGACTACGCGGTCGAGGACGTCAACATCGTGCCGATCGTCGAATGGAGCGCCGACTGGCGTGCGGCCATCGTCAACGCGGCGATGGACAGCGGCGTGAATCTGGTCGTGAAACGAGCCAGCGGACGGCCGAAGTCTCTGGCGAGCTCCGATCGACAGCTGATCCGATCGCTCAAGAGTGCGCTCTTGCTGGTCAAGCATGAACCCGCAGCGGAGATGAAAAAGGTGCTGGTTGCCGTGGACTTCAACGCAGCCGACCCGAACCACGTCGCGCTCAACGAAGCCATCATGGCGCTCGGCAAGCGCATCCGCGGCTCCAACGATGCGATAGAGCTGCACGCGGTGAGCGCCTATCCGGAGTCGGGCAAGTTCGTGCATCCGCCGGACGTCGCCAAGACCCTGGAAATAGAACGATCGCAGGCGCACGTCCGTCACGGCAGTGCCGCGGACGTCATCCCGGGTACGGCCAACGAGATCGGCGCGGACCTCGTCATCGTCGGCAGCGTCGGCCGAAGCGGCCTATCCGCCCTTACGTCCGGCAACACGTCGGAGAAGATCCTGACCGACATCTTCGCGGACGTGCTCGTGCTCGTGGCCGAGGAGAGTGCCGAACGCACCGCCGCATAATCGACCGATAGGCGATCATGGCCGGCACCGGCGTTGCGGGTGCCGGCTTTTTTCGGCGGCAATAGTGTGTTTAGGTTGTGGCGACACAGGGGGCTGATCACAATGAGACGCATCGCCTTACTCGCCGCCACGCTGATCGTCGTGGCGTGCCAGCAACCGCCCGCGCCGGAATCCGATGAGCCCGAGGCCGAGGCGACGTTCGACGTCATCCTGACCGGCGGCACCGTCGTCGATGGCCTTGGCAATCCCCGCTTCAGGGCCGACGTCGCCATCAAGGGCGAGCGCATCGCGGCGATCTCGACCGAGACTCTCGACGGCGCCGACGCGGTGATGACCGTGGACGTATCGGGTCTCATCGTCGCGCCCGGCTTCATCGACAACCACGCCCACATCCAAACGCGGATCCACGAGCATCCCCTGGCCGAGAACTTCACGCGCCAGGGGATCACGACGATCATCGCGAGCCTGCACAGCGGCGATCAGCCGTGGCCGCTGGACGAATACGCGTCCTCGCTCGAGGTCGCACCCAACGTCGGCTTCTTCGCGGGCCACACCTGGACCAGGAAACAGGTGCTGGGCCTCGAAAACCGCCCGCCCGACCACGACGAGCTGCAGGCGATGCGCGACCTGGTCGAGGAGACGATGCGGCAAGGCGCGCTCGGCCTGTCGACGGGGCTCTTGTACGTGCCCGCCAACTTCGCCGAAACCGAAGAAGTCATCGAGCTCGCGAAGATCGCGTCGCGTTACGGCGGCATCTACGTCACGCACATGCGCAACGAGGGCACCGGCCTGATCGATTCGGTCAACGAGACGATCCGGATCGCGACCGAGGCGGACATCCCCGTGCACATCAACCACCACAAAGCGCACGGAGTCGGGCAGTGGGGCCGATCCGAGGAGAGCCTCGCGCTGATCGATGCGGCACGCGCGGCGGGCCTGGATGTGACGCACGATCTGTACCCGTACACGGCGTCGAGCACGACCTCGGCGATCTTGTTTCCGCAGTGGGCGCTCGCCGGCGGCCCGGAGGCGTTCGCGGAGCGCATCGCCGATCCCGAGCGGCTGGCGACGATCAAGGACGAGATGCGTCGCATCTTCATGCAGGAGCGCACCGGCGACGATCTGAGCCGGCTGCAGATTCGAGTCCTGCCTTCGGACGAGTCTTACAACGGTAAGACGCTCGCCGACATGGCAGCCGACCGCGGCCTGCCGAACAACGTCGAGACCGGCATCGACCTCGTCATCGAGCTGCAGCTTGAGGGAGGCTTCTCGGCGATCTACCACGCGATGGACGAGCAGGACGTCATCCGCATCATGACTCACCCGATCGCGATGATCGAGACCGACGGCGATCCGGTCAGCTATGGCCGCGGTTTCCCGCATCCGCGGAGCTACGGCGCGTTTCCGAGAGTGCTCGCCCGGTACGTGCGCGAGCTGGGCGTCTTGACCCTCGAGGAGGCGATCAAGAAGATGACCTCGCTGCCGGCCGATCAGTACAACCAGAAGGAACGCGGCCGGATCGTCGACGGCGCGTTTGCCGACCTCGTCGTCTTCGATGCCGGCACGATCAAAGACGAAGCGACGTTCACCGACCCGCACCGCTATCCGGCGGGCATACACCACGTCATGATCAACGGCCGCTTCGTGATCAGGTCCGGCGCGTTGACCGGCGAGCGGCCCGGTCAATGGATCAGAGGCCCGGCGAGACCCGAGCGCGTGGCGGCCGCCGCGTCACGCGTGCCGCGCCAGCCAGACCGGATACGAGAATGACGCCGCCGCGGTCAGCGCGATCGGCGGCGGCTCGCGAAACACCTCGCTCGCGACGAGATCGAGCGATTCGTTGAGCGTCGGCGGGTCGCCGAACGCCTCGAAGGAGAGGCTCCACCAGGGCGATGCACGGCGCCAGGCGTCGGCAGGAAGCGCGCCGGCACCGGCCTCGTCTGCGAGCACCCGGATCGCGGTGATCTCGAGCTGGCAGCCGCGGGACGCAAAGCTCGTCTCCGCCGAGACCTCCCGCGGCCCGCCGGCCTCCAACGTGAACTTGCGCAAGCTGCGGCTCTTCTCGACGAAGATCCAGCGGTCGTCGGGGTTCGTCACGAGCTGCCGTAAGGACCCGCCGTCCGACACCCTGCTCGACCACTTCACCCACGCATCTTTGAAGCCGCGGACGCCGTTCGGGTAGTCGACCAGCGCTGGCGCCGCGGTCTGTGCTTTAACCTCGATACGTCCCTGCCGGACCTTCACCCCGGTCGTCTCGCAGCCGGGCAGCGCGAGATACTCATCGATCCGCTCGCGCTCGCGGACCGCGCGGCCGCCGGCCTCGAACCAGCTCGCGACCGCCGCGGGCGGTCGGCCCGCGAAATACCAGCGGATCTCAGCACTGTGGTACATAGCTCCTCTGCGCCATTGTACAGCCGGGCACGGCATAAGGCGTTGAAAAGCCGCGCAATGGCGCGACCGGCGACCGATTCTTGATCGCCCGACCGTCCAATGGGTAACGGCGCGGCTACCGTGCGCCGACGGTAGCACGTCGATCGCGGCAGACCGCAGTCGAGGGCTGTTTGTGCTGCAACAACCAGCGCATCTTCCCCCATGCGCACTGGGAGAGACAGCCCTTGCGGTACGTGGGGCTCGCCTCCCCGGCGGGCCCCACGTCTTTTACGGCCGGCGACCAGGCGCCGCCGCCGCGATCAGAACTCCTTGCGGAAGCCGAGCTCGACGCCGTCCGAGCTCAAGAAGCGATGCGACGAGATGCCGCGGTAGCCCAGCGAAACCTGCAGTCCGTTCTGCAGGATGAACGTCGCCCCGACGCTGATCTGCAGGAAGTCCCGGTCAGGCCTTTCGGTCTGGTAGGTAAACCGGCGCGAGCGCGTGTCTTCGACGAAGCTGACCTCGACGTTGCGCTGATCTTCGTCGGTTTCGTATCGGTACAGGATGCTCTGCTCGATCAGCACGACGCCGAAGCTCGTGCTGATGGCCGCGGAGCCCGCGAGCCCGCCGTAGAACTGGCTCGACGTTTCCTCGTCGTCGTGGAACGTCAAGGCTAGCCCCGAGGGGTCGACCTCGTCATAGGTGTCGTAATCGGTTTGCCGGTAACCGTAGCCTAAGCGCGGGCCCAGCGTCACGTTGTCCCACACCCAGTCGTAGGAGAACGCGAGGCCCGCGATGATCTGCGACGCGTCGAAATCGGCGACCGGCATGCCTTCGACTCGGAACGTCTGCATCATCGCCTCGACCTCGGTGAACGTCGCGCGCCGCTCCCGGTCGTTCGACAGTCCGGCGTAGCCGGCATAGAAATCGAGTGATCCGCTCTCGCCGAACAGGAACGCACCGAAGCCGGTCAGGCCGACGGACTGCGTCTCGAAGTTGCCCCCGTCGATGAAATCGCCGTCCTGCTCCGACGCGTCCGCAGCGACGCCGAGCACCCACGAACTGCCGATGACAAAGTCGAAGCCGGCGGCAATGCTGACCAAGTCCGACGAATAGCCGTCCTCGAACGTGGACACTTCGCGATCGACCGAATCGTATGCGGCGGTGAAGAAGAATCCGCGCCCACCCGGCGCCGATTCCTCCTCGTCCGCGTCGAGCCGTTCTGCGACGGCATCCGGCGGCGCCGGCGGGGTCGCGGCGAAGCCGCCGCCGACCGAGGACGACGGCACGTCGATCTGTCCCGGCGACCGCGTGCAGATATCGAAAAGACCTGCCGATCCCAGCACCGACGCCGGATCGCCCGACAGGAGCAGCGCGCAGGGCTGGTTCGCGGCATCGGACGCGAGCTGCGCGTTCACCGCGTCGTTCAGCGCCTGCGCGGCGGCGCCGCCGGGCATGGCGACGAACGCAGCGAGGAGGCATGCAGCGAGGCGCCGATCGTCTTGCTCGAAGGGATGGCAGAGATTCATTGTTATTCTCCTTATTTCCTGATCGCCCGTCCTCTGACGACCGCTCTTAATCGCGTCGCTAGTTCGGCACAAAAAAGAACTCGCCGAATTCGTGACCCGCCAGATTTATCGGCGCGTAGACTGGAACCTGTTCGAACCTGTCCCGGTCGTAGGCAGCCTGCGCGACGCTGGCGCGGATCTTGAGCAGCAGGCGCTGGCCCTCGAGGATCTCGGCGTTGTCGCGTAGCGCGTCAATCAACGCATTCGCGAACACCGAGTGCCCGCCGCGGCCGCTGTCGAGCACGGGCGCAAGGCCCCCGGAGGTGAGCGCCGTCCGTGAACGCTTCTTGCTCATGATCGCGAAGTCCGCGGCGCGCTGCTCCGCGGTCTGACCCGAGCGCAGCGAAGTCGCGATCGTCCTCGTCAGCGAGCCCGAGTAACACGAATCGGACACCACCAGGACGTGCCGCGCCGCCATGATGTTGAGAATGTCGGTGAGGTCGACGTTGGATAGCCACTCGGTCGTGACGTCCGGCTTCGCGTTGACCGGCAGCCAGTGTCCACGGTCGTTGGCCTCGTCCAGGGTGCCGTGACCCGCGTAGTAGATCAGAAGGTTGTCGTTCTCGGTCAGCGTCTGCCGCAGCCTGTTCAGCGCGTCCAGGATCTGGCTGCGCGTGGCATTGGTGAGCCGGGTCACGACGAAGCCGTATTTGTCCTCGAGCAGCCGGCCGATGACGTTGGCGTCGTTGACCGCCGTCGTGAGCGGGTTCATGAACTGATAATCGTCGTTGCCGATGAGCAGCGCGTGGTAGCGGCCGAAGTCCGCATCGACGCGCAGCGGTGCCGCGCCTTCCGGCCGCAACACGAACGCGCGACTGCCACGCCGGCCCGCGCGGTCCACCGCGACGATCGTCACCCGCGTGCCGTCGCGTTCGATCGGGATGCGCGCTTGAAAGATGCCGTTCGACTCGAACGCGATCTCCGCGTCGTTGACGGTGAGCGAGCGCAGCTCCTGGAGCGAGCGGACCCGTCCGATGATCAGTCGCTCGCTCGCGGAGGTGACCACCGCGGTGACGCCGCGCGTCTCCGGCACGAGCGGGTCGATCATCTCGATGGTTGGGCCCGCGCTGTCCTCGGCATCCGGCTCGGCGCTCGTCGCGCCGTCGTCCGGTTGCAGCTCCGGCACGGTCGACAGGTTTGGCAGCCCGGCCGCTTTCCGGTACCAGAAGAGCACTTTCTCGGGATCGGCCGGACCGGCCAGGCCGCTCTCGTAGAGCTTGCCCAAGTTGAACTGGGCTGCGGTGTTGCCCTGTTCCGCGGCAAGCTCGTACCACTGCTTCGCGGCGGCGTAGTCGGGATCGATCCCTAGGCCCTTTTCGTAGATTTCGCCGAGGTAGTTCTGCGCCAGCGGATCGCCCGCATCGGCCTGCGCCTGCCAGACTTTTCTCGCAGTCCGGTAATCGGCGCGATCGTATTCGACGTACTCGCCGCCGCGAATCGCGCACTCGGCGTCGGTCAGCTTGGCGGGGCGGCGCGGGCCGATGTAGCTGTACTTGTTGCCGATCCGCTTGCGCTGTCCCGGTAACAGGCAGTCGACGACGAGATAGCGTTCGACGGAGGTGGTCGTTTCCTGAGCCGTGCCGCTGCCGGGCGCGGCGCATGCGATCAAGACGAAAACGAGCAACCGATTCCGCGGCGGTACGAATGACGAAACGCTAGATCCCATTGTGGAACCCGCTCCCTGTCCAGACGATGCGCATTCTTCAGCGAATGCGTCGTTTAGGAGTCATATGTCACTAGTTATGGTCGAAAGTCAACGACTGTGGGCGGGCGTGCCGGTCCGCCCGCGAACGCCGCGCTATTCGCGAAGGTACAGCTGGTCGGTGCCGGTGCGATAGCAGAAGTAGAGATCGTCCCGGCCGTCGCCGTTCAGATCGGCAACCTCGATGTCGAACGCGCTGCCGGCAGGCGCGTCGGAGAACACGGTGTTGGCCGCCATGGCGAACACGCCGCTGCCGTCGTTGATCCAGACCTCGACGTCGCCGCTCTGACCGATGGAATTGTTCGGCGACAGCACGTCGGGATCGCCGTCGGCGTCGATATCGGCGAACTTGATCGTGAAGCTGTTGCCCATGTTCGGGACGTTAGCCAGATTGTTCGCGGTCGCATCGGAGAAGACGCCGCTGCCGTCGTTCAATAACAGCTGGTTCTGGATCGACTGCCCCGAGGTGAAATTGACGTTGCCGACGATGATGTCGAGATCGCCGTCGCCATCGACGTCGGCCGCGTCGGCCTCGCGGGTTTCGCCATCGTTGCCCGGCAGCCTGAGCGGCGTCTCGTCGGCGAAGAAGCCGTTGCCGTCGTTGACGAACAGGCGATTGTCTGTCTCGTTCGCGACAAAGAGGTCCTGATCGCCGTCCGCATCGATGTCGAGCAACAGCAGGTCCTGAGTCGTCTCGCCGCCGATTGACCGATTCGCCGTATCGTCGATGAACGACCCATCCGCCTGCTGCAGGAGCACGATGTTCGGGCCGCGATTGCCGAGCAGGATGTCCAGCCGCAGATCGTTGTTGATATCGATCACCTCTGCCGCATTGGCAATGCTGGTTACCGGGATCAACGACGACGCGTCGGAGAACGTGCCTGAGCCGTTGTTCACGAGCAGGGCATGCACGGCGTCGTCTTCGTGCACCGTGAGCATGTCGAGACTGCCGTTGCCGTCGAAGTCACGCAGCCGCACGTCCTCGTTGTCCCCGTTGCCGCCGCGGACGGCGCCGGCCGCTACGGAGAAGACGCCCGCGCCGTCGTTCAACAGCACGATGTTGGTCGCAAACTCCTGCGCGAGCGCGAGATCGATATCACCGTCTCCGTCGACGTCGCCGTGATCGGCGTCCATGCAGAGGCCGCCGAGCGAGCCCACGGGCAGATGACTCGAGCTAACGTCGCGATAGTCGAAGTTGGCGGGCGGCGATGGCGGCGAAGGTGCGGTGTTGGCGGGCCTGGAGCTTCCGCCGCCGCAGGCCGCGATGAGCAAGGTCAGGATGGCCGCAGATAAGACCCGCAAGCGTCAAAACTCAAAGCGGAACAGGGTTGCCGGCTTGGTCTGTTCGAAAGGCAGCTCGTCGAAATCCATCTCGTTGCGCATGCGGTAGTCGTCCCGCGGATCGTAGCCCAGCTTGATGCGCGACTTGCTGCGGTCTGCTCCCGCCTTGCGCCACTCGTACTCTTCTTCGAGCATCCGCATCTCGTACAGGTCCTTGAGGATGCGCTTCCGCAGCGGATCCTCGTACTCCGGGTCGATCCGCGTCCGCTCTCCCGGCCGCGGCGCAACGACGATGATCTCCTCGACTTCCTCGTCGTCCTCGGCCGGTTCTTCCTCAGCTTCCTGCGAGTACGCAATGCCGCACGCAAGCGCGGCAATGGCCATCGCAACAGCCAGCCGGCGGGCGGTCGCTTTGCACATCTGGGGCACTATCTGTCCGCTTCCCCAGCCCAATCCATCGTTTCGAACCAGTAGTCCCTCGCCGTCGCCAGCCACTTGTCGGTCTGGCGGGCTGTCACCCAGGCGTTGAGAAAATTCAGCAGCTCCTGCTCGCCCTTTTTCACGGCGAGCCCCTCGCTCGAAGCCATCAGGGGCTCCGACAACGGCACGTCGATTCGCCTCGAGTTCTTGACAGCGAAGAAATTCACTTCGGGGACCGAAGCCACGTAGGCGTGCGCTCGGCCGTCGATGACATCGGTCTCGGCGCGGTCGCTGCTCGGATAGACCTTGATCCTAGCCCGGTCGAAAAAAGTCTCGGCTACGCTGGCCGCCAGCGTGTCGGCCACGACCGTGATGACCACGCGCTCCTCATTGAGCTGATTCAGCGACGTGATGTTCTTAGTCTTGTCCATATTGGTCGCGATGCTGACACCGGTCGTCGCGAGCGGCCGGCTGAAATTGACCTGCAGCGCGCTCTTCGGCGTGATGGCCATGCCACCGGCGATGACGTCGATCTCTCCACGCTGCAGCGCCGGGATGATCTCGTCCCATTCATAGACCTTGAATTCCGGCTCGACGCCCATGTCCGCGGCGATCTTCTTGCCGACGTCGATCTCGAAGCCGATCAACTCGCCCGACGTCCTCTTGATCGTCCACGGTGCGAACTCCGAGACGCCGATGCGTATCGTTCCTCTATCGAGAATGTCGTCCAAGACGTCCGCGCCGGCGAGCGGCGCAATGCACAGGATGAGAAGCGACAGGACCTGGCCGAGGCGTTTTAGACTCACCATTGTTGATCTCTCGTAGTTGGGGTGTTTCGGATGTTGCCGGCGGATCATTGTCTGAGAGCCTGCTGCCGTTGTCCAGCGAAATCAGTCCTGGCCGCGCCGCGAGCAGCACGACTCTTCCTGCATTGCATCAATGGCTTTGCTAATCAACGAAATGAGTTGTTCGGTGCCAACCGACGGGAACGTAAACGAGTGCCTAGGGGTGGATAGGTTGAGCCCTTCTTCGGAACCCGGCGTCGAGTAGCGGCCCGGACAATACGCCTGACGTATCGGCTGAGAAGGCCTACATCTAGCGATGCCGTACAGGCAAAGACGTTGTGCTTCACATTTGTTGGCGAATTGTCGCGAAAATTCGAGATGTTCGAGTTCGTCCCGGAAATTAGTTAGTAGGTCTTCCGGAACGTAGATCCGATCCGTTGCCGTCGAGCTTTCGAGCGTGATCTCAATGCCGCGGACTCTTTCCCTTTGCCGGCTCTCTATCACAATAATCGAGACTGCAGCGTGGGCATCATCACTCTCAATACCGCCGATTAGCTCCGACCAAACCCGCTTGGAGCCGTCTGCCAACGCAGCGGAATGGAGTCGCGTCGGTTCGGGGACCGATGTCTCACCGCCGGGCTGGCCACGGACGGGCACGGTCGGACCCGCGACGATCAGCCCGCCGG
>JBFGFX010000053.1:0-16453 GCA_041579335.1 Woeseiaceae bacterium
CCGCCCGGCTCCGGCGTGCCGGTGCCCGGCATGTAGGCCGGGTCGAGCACGTCGATGTCGAACGAGATGAAGAGGTATTCCGGGCCGTCCAGCGCTTCGTCCAGCACCCGGCTCATCGTCGCGTCCCAGCCGTTCTTCTCGATCTCGACCATCGTGTGATAGCGCAGCCCGTTCTCGCGCATCCATTCGAAGCCGCGGTTGGAGGGCCACGAGCCGCGTAAGCCCACCTGGATGAAGTTCTTGCCGGGCACGATGCCTTCGTTGAACAGGCGGCGCACCGGCTGGCCGTGCGAGATCATGTGTGCGCTCCAGGGATATGCGGCGTCGTAGTGCGCATCGAAGTGCACGATGCCGACCTTGCCGACGCCGTAGGCATCGACGACGCCGGCCGCGTCCGGGTACATCAGCGAATGATCGCCGCCGACGATGAACGGGATCGTCCCGGTCGACGCCACCTCGCGTACGACCTCGCGGATGTGCTCGAGGCTCCTCTCGGTGCTCATCTGGTCGATCGCGATGTCGCCGTAGTCGACGATGACGAGCTCGTTGAACGCCGACACCATCGTGTGCATGTGCTGCGGGTCGGACATGCCGGTGTCCACGTAGACCATGCCGGTGCGCACGGCGCGCGGGCCGTAGGCCGCGCCGCGGAATCCGGTGCCCATGTCGAGGCCCGCGCCCATGATCGCGACGTCGACCTCGCCCGCGACGAGGTCCTCGGGCGTCAGCGCGACGGGCAGCCCGAAGAACGACGGGATGCCGTTCTTCGGCCCGGCGCGCAGGTAGCGGTTGATGTTGATCGGCCCGGGCTCGCGCGGCGTGTCGAACTCCGGCGGCCGCCGCGTCTTCCAGGAGTTGAAGCCGTCGGCATCCGTGCGCAGCGGGATGCTCGCCGGGTCGCGGTCGGGATCGAACTTCATGAGCTCGGTGACGCGCATCATCGCGTCGATGTAGGCCTCGATCTCTTCGGGTGACTTGCCGTCGAGCCGCGCGAACAGGATGTCGTGACGCTCCGCGAAACCGAGCACGCCGTCGCCGCGCAGGAAGTCGATCTTCTCCTCTGGCAGACCGCGGACTTTTGCGGCGATCTCGGGCGGCAGCTCGACCGGTTCGAATTCGTCGTCCTGTGCGTAAGCAACCGAACCGATAAGACAAAACAGAATCAGCGACGTCGCCCACCGCCGCGGCCGGATTATCATTGCCATCGTCCCCCTTTTTCTTCTCGGCATCATAACGGCAAATCGTGTGCGCCGGCGCGAATTCCGCTACTTTGTAGCGATGGCAGACGGCTGGCAATTCTGGGTGGATCGCGGCGGCACGTTTACGGACGTCGTGGCGCGGCGTCCGGACGGCGGCTTGACGACGGCCAAGCTTCTGTCCGACAACCCCGAGCACTATGCCGACGCGGCGGCCGAAGGCATCCGCCGCGTCCTCGTCGACGCCGCCAGCGACGCGTCGATCGACGCGATCAAGATGGGCACGACGGTCGCAACGAATGCGTTGCTCGAACGGCAGGGATCGCCGACCGCGCTCCTGATCACGGCTGGCTTCGGCGACGCGCTCGCGATCGGCTATCAGAATCGACCAGACATCTTCGCGCTGAACATCGTCAAGCCCACAACCATTTACAAACGGGTCGTCGAGATCGACGAGCGCATGTCCGCGGACGGCGCGGTGCTCCGGCCGCTCGACGCGTCGGCCGTGCGCGCGACGCTCGCAGCGTTGAAGAAAGACGGCATCCGCTCGGTCGCCGTGTGCCTGATGCACGGCTACCGCTATCCCGAGCACGAGTCGGCGCTCGGGCGCATCGCTGAAGATCTCCAGTTCGACCAGGTCTCCGTGTCCCACGACGTCGAGGCGTTGATCAAGCTCGTCGGCCGCGCCGAGACGACGCTCGTAGACGCGTACCTCACGCCCGTGCTCATGGGCTACATCGACCGGCTGCGCAAGGCGCTCGCCACCGTCGCTCACCCTCGGCGTCTGATGTTCATGCAGAGCAACGGCGGGCTCGCCGACGCGGACCGCTTCCGCGGCAAGGACAGCATCCTGTCGGGGCCCGCCGGCGGCGTCGTCGGCATGGCGCAGGCCGCGAGCGCCGTGGGGCTTACGCGCCTGGTGGGTTTCGACATGGGCGGCACCTCGACCGACGTGTCCGCCTACAGCGGCGAGTACGAGCGCAGCGTCGATTCCGAGGTGGCGGGCGTGCGCCTGCGCGCGCCGATGATGCGCATCCACACGATCGCCGCGGGCGGCGGCTCGATCCTGCGCTACGCCGACGGCCG
Source organism: Woeseiaceae bacterium (assembly GCA_041579335.1). Classification (GTDB taxonomy): domain Bacteria; phylum Pseudomonadota; class Gammaproteobacteria; order Steroidobacterales; family Woeseiaceae; genus JBFGFX01. Next base: position 2,283 of record JBFGFX010000053.1, read on the forward strand.
CTATCAGGTCGGGCCGATGTCGGCCGGCGCGAATCCCGGTCCGGCGTGCTACCGGCGCGGCGGGCCGCTCACGGTCACGGACGCGAACGTCCTGCTCGGCCGCCTGGTGCCCGACTATTTCCCGAAGGTGTTCGGCGCCTCGGCCGATCAGCCGATCGACGTGAGCGTCGTGCGCTCGCGCTTCGAGTTGCTCGCGGAGAACATCGGCACCGGCGGCAGAGACGTCGAGCCCGAGCGCGTGGCGGCGGGCTTCCTCGCGGTCGCGGTCGAGAACATGGCGAACGCGATCCGCAAGATGACGATCGAACGCGGCGAGGACGTGCGCGACTTCACCTTGTGCTGCTTCGGCGGCGCCGCGGGCCAGCACGCGTGCAAGGTCGCCGAGGTATTGGGCATGCGGCAGATCTGGCTGCACCCGCTCGCCGGCGTCCTTTCCGCGTACGGCATGGGGCTCGCCGACATCCGCGTCGAGCGCCAGCGCTCGGTCGACGTCCGGCTCGACGACGCGGCGATCGAGGCGCTCGGCGAGACCGTCGCCACGCTGGAGGCGGAATGCGAGCGCGAGCTCGATGCACAGGACGTGCCTGAAGAGAACCGCACGATCGCCGTGAGCTTCGGCGTGCGGGTGCGCGGCACCGACACGATTCTCTATGTCGACTCGAGCAGCGCGAGCGAGATGGCATCGGCGTTCGCCGCCGCGTATCGGGAACGGTTCGGCGCCGAGCAGATCGCGAAAGACCTGATCGTCGCGACGGTCCGGGTCGCGGCGGACGGCGCAGAGGAGCGCTTCGAGGAGCCCACGCTCGGCGTGCACAGCGACCCAGAGCCGGCAGGGTATTCGAAACTGTGGCTCGACCAGGATTGGCAGAAAGTACCGGTTTATGTCCGCGAGAGCTTAGGCGCCGGCACGGAGCTTCCCGGCCCGGCGATCGTCATCGAGCCGAACGCGACGACCGTGATCGATCCGGGCTGGCGCGGCGCGATCGGCACGACCGGGCACCTCGTGCTCACGCGACAGGCGGACTCCGAAACCAGATCGGCGCCGACGGCGGCGTCGACCGAACCCGACCCCGTGCGGCTCGAGGTGTTCAACCGTCTGTTCATGCACATCGCCGAACAGATGGGCGTCGTGCTGCAGAACACCGCGGTCTCGGTGAACATCCGCGAGCGGCTCGACTTCTCCTGCGCGCTGTTCGACGCCGAGGGCCGCCTGGTCTCGAACGCGCCGCACATGCCGGTGCACTTGGGATCCATGGGCGAGAGCGTCAGGAGCGTGATTGCAGACAAAGGCGACGAGCTCGAGGACGGCGACGCGGTGATGCTGAATTCGCCGTACAACGGCGGCACGCACCTGCCCGACATCACGGTCGTCACGCCGTGGTTCGGCGGCGCGGAGAAGCCCGGCTTTTTTCTAGCCTCGCGTGCGCATCACGCCGACATCGGCGGCATCACGCCGGGGTCGATGCCGGCCGACAGCCGCCACATCGACGAGGAAGGCGTGCTGATCGACAACGTGTTCTTAGTCAGAGCCGGGCGGCTCGAAGAAGACGCGGCGCGCGCGCTGCTTACAGGCGCCGAGCACCCGGCGCGGAACGTCGAGCAGAACGTAGCCGACTTGAAAGCGCAGCTCGCGGCGAACCGGCAAGGCGTCCGCCAGCTCGAGAAAGCGATCGGCCGCTACGGCCTCGAGACCGTCGAGGCCGACCTGCGTCACGTGCGCAAGAACGCGTCGGCGAGCGTGCGGCGCCTGATCGGCACGCTCAAAGACGGCAGCTTCGAGTACGAGCTCGACGGCGGCGAGACGATCCGCGTGCAGATCACGGTCGATCGCGACCGCGCGCACATCGACTTCACGGGCACGTCACCGCAGTCGGCGACGAACTTCAACGCGCCCGAGGCCGTGACGCGCGCCGCCGTCCTGTACGTGTTCCGCAGCCTGATCGAAGAAGACATCCCGATGAACGAAGGCTGCTTGGAGCCGCTCGAGATCACGATCCCGAAGGGCAGCCTACTGAGCCCGGCCTATCCCGCGGCCGTCGTCGCGGGCAACGTCGAGACCTCGCAGTGCGTGACCGACGCGCTCTACGGCGCGCTCGGCGCGCTCGCGGCGTCGCAGGGCACGATGAACAATTTGAGCTTCGGCAACGCCGACTTTCAGTACTACGAGACGATCGCCGGCGGCGCCGGCGCGGGACCGGACTTCGACGGCGCCGACGCGGTGCACACGCACATGACGAACTCGAGGCTCACGGACCCCGAGGTGCTCGAGGTGACGTTCCCGGTGCGGCTCGAATCGTTCGCGATCCGCCGCGGCTCGGGCGGCATGGGCAAATGCCGCGGCGGCGACGGCGTCGTCCGCGAGATCCGTTTCTTGGAGTCGGCCGAAGCCTCGATCCTCTCCAACCACCGCCGCGTCGCGCCGTTCGGCTTGGCCGGCGGCAGGCCGGCGAAACAGGGCAAGAACCGCGTCCTTCGCGCCCGCGGCCGCGGCGAGACGCTCGGGGGCACCGCGACGCTCGCGCTCGATCCCGGCGACCGCCTGGTGATCGAGACCCCCGGCGGCGGCGGCTTCGGCGAACCGGAGTAGCGGCAGCTTCGCTATATAAATCTTGACATAGTGGTTTTGTCGGGTATATAAACTCTTATATAGCAGCCGCAGGGGCTCACTCGATGGAACTCTTGAACGAAACCGCGCGGTACGTGCACATCGTCTTCGGATTCGTAGGTCTAGCGGCGTTCTGGATCCCGGTGTTCGCGAAGAAAGGTGCCAAGACCCATGTCCGCTACGGCACGATCTTCGTGCGCTCGGCCTACGTCGTCTTGGGCGCCGCCGCGATCGCGCTCGCGGCGCGGTTGATCGACTTGACGCTCGAGGGCATCGGGCCGGCGGACCGGCCGCAGCTCTTCGCGTTCATCGTGTTCCTCGGCTATCTGACCCTGGTCACGTTCGTCACCGTCCGCCACGGCATGGCGGTGTTGACGCACAAGCGGGATCCCGCCGCGCTAAAGACGCGTCTCAACGTCACGCTGGCATACGCGGCCGTCGCGGCGAGCGTTTTCATCGTCCTGTACGCGATCATCCTCGCGCCGCCGAGCCGAATCCTCTTGTTCGCGCTCTCGCCGATCGGGTTCGGCGTCGGCTTCGGAAACCTACGCTACATTCGAAGCAGCGCGCCGTCGACGCGCGCGTGGCTGTACGAGCATCTGGGCGCGATGCTCGGCGCCGGCATCGCGTTCCACACGGCGTTCGCCGTTTTCGGCGCGACCCGACTTTTCGACATCGGGCTGACCGGCTGGATCGCGGTTATCCCGTGGATCGCACCCGCGGCGATCGGCATCCCCGCGACGGTGATCTGGACCCGCCATTACCGGCGGAAGTTCGGCGAGCTGCCGGCGTGAGCTTGAAGCACATCGTGCTCGGCCTCTTGTCGACGCCCCACAGCGGCTACGACCTGAAGAAGGAGTTCGAATATTCGCTCAAGAACTTCTGGCGCGCCGAGCTCTCGCAGATCTATCCGCTCCTGCAGAAGCTCGAGGAAGAGGGCCTGATCGCGGGCAGGGAGGCCGCGTCAGAGATCGGACCGCGGAAACGCGTATATAAGAGTACGGCCAAAGGCAAACGCGAGCTCCGCGCCTGGCTCACCGAGGGCCCGACCGTGGGCACGGAGAGGGTCGGCTACCTCGCGCAGGTATATTTCCTCGCGGATCTCGACAACGACGACGAGGCCGTCCGCTTCATGCAGGAGCTCAAAGACTACATGAGCGGCTGGCTGGCGAAGCTCGAGGCGATCGAGAGCGAGTGGGGCGCGAACGACCCGCGCTATCCGGACGAGCTGCCGGACGGCGAGTTCTATCCGCAGCTCACGCTCGCGCTCGGCCTGAAGAAAGTCCGGGCGACGGTCGAGTGGTGCGACGAATCGATCCGGCGTATCAAGGCGCGCCGGCGCAGGCTGGAGAAAACCGCCTGATTGCCGCGGGGTTCCAGATCGCTTTCATGCGCACTCCGCGGTGACCGGCGCGAACGCCGTCGATGATACGCGACAACCCTGCACGGACTGGTGCAGGGTCAGCCAGACGAATTCGTCGCTGTCCGCCGGCTGAAACGCCAGCAACATCGTCACGCCGCGCTCGGCATCGAGCGGATACGCGTGCCGGTCGACGCTGCACTGGACGTCGAAGTGCCGCTCTTCGAACGCGCCGCGGTCGGCGAGGCTCTCGAGGTAGGCGTAGACCTGAGCCCGTACCTGGAGCGCGATGCGCGGTCCGCCGGCCTTGAACACCGCCCAGCGCGTGGCGCGTTCGATCGTATTCGTGAGGTGCAGGCAGAGCCTCTGCACCGTCAGGCTCGTGAACCTGCGGTCGACCTGGCTGTTACGCGCGAGGGTCACCGAGCCGCAGAACGTCGCGCGCCCGGCGTAGGCCCCCGCGATCACGTTGACGCCCTCGCGCACGAGCAGCGCGCCCTCCTCCGCCGATACCGGTACGGCCGGTTTCAGATCGCGATTGAAACCGTAGCCGGGCTGGTCGAGCTCCTCCCAGGGCCCATGATGCCGGTCGAGCTTGCACAGAAGCCCGGCCAAGGCGCCGCCGACCGCGCGCGGTTCCGCTACAGGGTCGCTCTTCGAGCGCATGCGCGGAAAGTACGTCACGACGTTTGAGCTCGCGTAGCCGGATTCGCGCACGCCGTCGATCGCTTTGCCGACGTCGGTCCAGGCTGCCGGCGGGTCGAGGATCAGCATCGCGCCGCGTTTACGACAATACAGCTCGGCCGCGAGCACCGCGGCAGGACCGAGATCGTGATGGCGGCCGCAGGGCGGAACGTACAGGAGATCGAAATGCTCGACGGCATTCAGGGCAAACAGGCCGGTATCGTCGCGGCTCGATCCGACGAGGTCGTAGTCCGACAGCTCGTCGCCGTCCGTGCCGCGCTGCGCGTGCCCGACGTACTGGTCGTCCGCATCGAGCCCCGGGCCGCTCGTCGCGATCGGGCGGCCCGGCGGCGCCGGCAGGTCGACGCTGACGAGGGACGATTGGCTCAAGACGTCGGCGACGTGGCGCTCGGAATCCGGTCGGCAGCTCAAAGCGCGATAGATCTCTTGATCGACGACCAGCCCGCTGGTCGGCGCGATGCGCTGAACCGTCAGGTTGAAGTGCTCGTGATCGTTGCCGTCGATGCCGTCGTAGTCGACCGCGGCACGGATATTCTCCGTCGAGCCCGGCTCCGTCGCGTGCAGCACCAGGACGCCGTGATCGGACGGCAGGCAGATCATCGCGCCGCGCGCGTTGTTCGCGACGCGCACGACGTAGAGCTCGCGGCCGCCGTGCTCGAAGAACTGCTGCACGGCGGGACCCAAGCTGCTGCGCCCCCAGATCCCGCCGAAGCGATGCTGGAAGGCGGCAAAGCTCTTGACGAGTACTGGCGTATTCAGGGGGCCGCGGAGCGCGCGGCCGACGAAGGCGGCGGTGGAGATGTCGGCGACGCCGACGGGCTCGCCGGTCGCATTCAGTTCGGTGACCGTGATCCCTTGGTCTAGCGCATCTGACAATCCATAAACTCCGCGGAAATCCGTCAGACAGTCGTGGCTGCATTCTAATTATTGTGCGTCGCAGATGCTATGGTTCGGTCTCGTTGGCGCAATCCGGATGGCGGCGGTGACAGCATGACGGGCGCGGATGCACTGCAGTCGAGATACCCACTGCTCGCGGACCGCCTGCCGAAAGTGCCGCTAGCGGACCTGCCGACGCCGGTCGAGGAGTGTCGCTTTCGTCTGCGCGGGCGTCACCACCGCGTCTGGATCAAGCTGGACAACCTGACCAGCACACTCTACGGCGGCAACAAAGTGCGCAAGCTCGAGTACCTGCTCGGCCGCAGCACGGCGCGAGACTGCCGGCGGGTCGCGACGTTCGGCGCGGTCGGCTCCAATCACGCCTTGGCGACTGCGCTATACGCGCGCCGACTCTCGTTGCAACCGGTCTGCTTCTTGATGCATCAGACGCGCACGAAGCTCGCGGCGGCGACGTTGAACATGCACGTCGAGAACCGCTCGCTGCTCGTGCCCTTCGGCGGCACCTACGCCGAGCGTCTCAAGACGCTCCGCAAGCACCTCTGGGGGGGTGGCACCGACGTCATCCCGATGGGCGGCTCGTCGTGGATCGGCACCGTGGGACCGGTCAGCGCGGGGCTTGAGCTCGCGGAGCAGGTAGGTGCGGGCGAGCTCGAGCGTCCGGAGCGCGTCTACCTTGCCTGCGGCACGATGGGGACGGCCGCCGGCATCGCGCTGGGGCTTGCGCTCGTGGGCCTGACCGCGACCGTGCACGCCGTACGTGTGTCGCACGCGTCGATCGCGAACGAGGCCGTGCTGCGCCGCCTTATGGCGAAGACCGTTTACATGCTCAATCGCTTGGAGCCGTCGTTTCCGGCGCAGCTTGCCGAGCGTGCCCGGATCGTGCTGCGCCACGACTATTTCGAGCCCGGCTACGCGCGGAGTAACGAAGCCACGGATGCGGCCATCGAGCGGGCCGCCGATCAGGCGGGCCTCAAATTGGAACCGACCTACACCGGCAAAGCGATGGCCGCGCTCTTCGACGATCTGGCGCACGGCGACGCGCGCGGCGAACGCGTCTTGTTCTGGAACACCTATCATTCGGCGAGCTTGCCAGTCGACACCGACAAACCGATCGATCCTGCCGCGCTGCCCGAGGAGTTCTTAAGCTACTTCCGCTGAATCGTCGTCGTCGGAAGGCTCCGGCTTGGGACGCCGCTCGGCCTCTTCGCGGGCTTCCTTTTCTTCTTTTTTCTTGCGCGCGATCTCCTCGAGCATCAGGTCCAGCCATTCACTCACTGGACGCGTCTTCCGCGGCCGGACCCTTATCACTCTCGCGATCATGGTCCCCTTCGGCGTCGGGGTCGTCCTCGGCGTCGAGCTCGTCGAGCGGCTCATCGAGGATCTCTCGGACCTCGGCGAGGGTCGGCACATTCGGATCGGGTTCCACCGTGTTGCGCACGACGCGCGCGCGTTCGTACACCTCGGCGACGTCGTTCAGCAGCACGCGGACCGGGATGCCGCTACCGTCGCTGGCGATCGAGCGGAGCTGTGCGAGCACTGCGTCCAGATCCGCGAGCTCGACGCCGGACTCGACCACCAGGAGCGCCTTCGCCAGGTGCTCGTCCGACGTCACCTCGTCGTCCTCGAGCGGCCGGTGCCCCTCGAAGTACAGCTCGCCGCCGTGCCATCCGGCCAGGAACGGCTGATTGACGATGACCACCTCCTCGCCTAAGTCGACGAGCGAGTACAGGCTCTCGATGTTTTCCGGATAGAGGCGCACGCAGCCGTGGCTTACGCGCATGCCGACGCCGTAGGGCTGATTCGTGCCGTGGATCAGATAGCCGGGCATGTCGAGCTGCAGGACGAACTTGCCGAGCGGGTTGTCGGGCCCGGGCGGCACGACCGCGGGCAGCGGGTTGCCGGCCTCCGCGTACTCCTGCTGCACCGACCACGGCACGTACCAGTGGGGATCGCGGGCTTTGCTGACGACCGCCGCCTCGCCGGTCGGCGTCTCCCAGCCGACCCGGCCGATGCCGATCGGGAAGGTCATGACGGTGGCAGACTCGCCGTCGGCGACTTGCGGAAAATAAAACAGGCGCTTCGAGGCGATGTTCAGCACGATACCGCGCCGCGGCGCATCGGGGAGCACGTACTGGGTCGGCAGCAGCACCGGCGTTCCGTCCCCAGGCAGCCACGGGTCGACGCCGGGGTTCGCATCGATCAGCTCGTCGTAACCCAAGCCGTACTCTCGCGCGATGTCCGACAGCGTGTCGTCCTCGCGCGTGAACACGATCTGCGGCACGCCGACGAGCGTCTGCTCAGGCGACTCGAGCACGAACAGGTTACGGCTGATCGGCTCGAGCCGGGTGCGCTCGGCGAGCGGCACCTCGGCCGCGGCGCGCTCGGCCGCGGGAAAGCGCATGAAGCCGTCGAACGCCGTGCAGCCGCCCAGCGCGGCCGCGAGCGGCGCGAGGCAGAGGACGATGCGTTTGACGCTGGATTGAGCCACCGAGATCACCGTTCGTTAGGGCTTGGCCGATTCTGGCAGAAACGGCCGGGAGACTCTATCCGCCGGCCGGCTCGGGCGCGCGCACGACGAACAGATAGAGCGGCCAGCGCACGACCCGCGGCCCCGGACCCCAGTGTTCCCGCAGCGCTGCCGCGAATCCGGCCAGCGGGTCCGTGCCGCGCGCGCGCCGGTAGCGCTGGGAGGCCGACCACGTGCGGATATACGCGATCATCCGCTCGGCGGTCCACTCGACCTGCATGTCGAACGCCGGCGTCTCGAGACGGTGCATCGGCGGCTCGATATCGCGGTAACCGCCGTCGACGATCATCCGCTCCGACGGCCAGTAGTCGTCGACGAATGCATACGCGCCCTGCACGACCGCATCGCACTCGGGGGTGATCGAGCAGAGACCATAGCACCAGTATGCGAGCACGCCGCGCGGGCGCAGCACGCGTTCCGCTTCGGCGAAGAACGCGTCGACGTCGAACCAGTGCAAAGCCTGCGCCACCGTGATCAGGTCGACGGACTTAGGCTCGAAGCCCGAGCGCTCGGCCAACGCGACGCGGAAGTCGATGCGCGGGTGCGGTCGCGCCGCGCCGATCTGCTCGGCGCTCGCGTCCGTTGCGACGATCGCGTCGAAATGCTCGGCGAGCGCGTGCGCCGCCTGGCCGTTCCCGGTCGCGCAGTCCCAGGCGCGCTCGCGCCGGTCGCACACTTGTCCGAGGTACTCGAACAGCGCCGCGGGATAGCGCGGCCGCGACGCCGCGTAGCTCGCGGCGTGTCCGGAGAAGTGGTCTTTGAAAGTGTGCGGTTGCTCAGCGATCGCAGTTCGGCGCTTTGCCGGCTTCCTTGGCCTGGTTGTAGTACGCGAGTGCGGTCGGGTAGTGACCGATGAGATCGTCGATGCGCGTCTCGCCGGAGGGATGCGTCGACATGTACTCGGGAATGTTGGTCTTATTCTTTTCGTTCATGATTTTCCACAGCTCGACACTCTCGCGCGGGTCGAAGCCGGCTTTGGCCATGTACTCCAAGCCGATGATATCGGCCTCGGACTCCTGACCGCGGCTGAACGGATTCAGCACGCCCAAGGTCGTCAGCGTGCGCAGCGAGCTCTGCGCAGCTTGCGTCTGCCGCGCATAGCCGCCGCCCAGGATCAGCGCCAGGGTGTCGGCGCCGAACGTCGCCGCCTCCTGCCGGTTGATGCGTTCTTTCGGGTGGCCCGCGGTGACGTGCGCCACCTCATGGCCCATGACCGCAGCCAGCTGATGCTGGTTCTGCGCGACGGTCAGAATCCCGGAGAACACGACGATCTTGCCGCCGGGCAGCACGAACGCGTTGATGGTCGGGTTGTCGACGATCGCGAGCTCCCAATACATCGCCGCATCGTCGCCTTCGAGGACGTCGACGATCGAGTTGGCGACGCAGGCGACGTAGGCAATCGTCCTGCGATCCTTCACTAAAGGCGACTGCTCGCGGATTGCCTCGAACTGTTGAGCACCGATCTGCTCGAGCTCCATGGTCGTCGCGCATGCCCCCAAGAGGCCGGCCGTAAGGGCCAGGCACGCGACGCGGTACATGATTCTCATAGGCATGGAAGATTCCTCGAAACCGGCGGCCATTATAGCGGACACCGCACTCGCCGGACCCGGCATGATCTCAATAGTCAGACCGCCCCGCGGAGGCCGGGTTCCCGCGGCCTGGCGTGGCCTAGCGCGGTAGGCGTGACTCGAAGCGCCTGCGCCAGCGGCTGTCGTCGAGGCGCTCCAGCACTTGGTCGACGCTGGCCATGAGCCGTTTTTGCAGCGGCTGCTTGATGCGGTAGCTCACCCGGTACAGATCGCGCTCTTCGGCGAGCTCGGCCAAGAGCTCGTCGCTGGTCTTGATCTCGTCGGCCAACCCGAGCTCGAGCGCGCTGTTGCCGTACCAGTGCTCCCCGGTCGCCACCTTCTTGAGATCGAGGCTCGGTCGGTACTTGGCGACCACGTCCTTGAACAAGCGGTGCACGTCCTCGAGCTGCTCTTTGAGCCTGGCGCGGTCTTCGTCCGTGTTCTTGCCGAACATCGTCACGCTGCGCTTGTACTCGCCGGCGGTGATCTGCTCGAAGTCGACGCCGTGCGACTCGAGCATGCGATTGAAATTCGGCAGCTGAGCGATGACGCCGATGGAACCCAGGATCGCGAACGGCGCCGCATAGATACGCTCGCCGACGCAGGCCATGAGATAGCCGCCGCTCGCCGCGACCTTGTCGACGACGACCGTGAGCGGGATGCCGCGATTGCGAATCCTCACGAGCTGCGAGGCGGCAAGCCCGTGCTCATGAACGACGCCGCCGTGGTTGTCGAGACGGACCACGACCTGATCGTCCTCGTGCGCGACGTCCAGCACGGCGCTCACCTCTTCGCGCAGCGAGGCGGCCGCACTGGCCTTCAAATCGCCCTTGAAGTCGATGACGAAGGTGCGCGGGCGGTGGTCCTTCGCTTTGGCCTGCGCTTTCTCCCGCTCTTTCTCGGCTTTGGCCTCGGACTTCCACTCGTCACGCTTCATCACCGCTTTGCGCAGTCCCGCCGCGAGCTTTCGATACTTCTTGTTGAGGTTCTCGACCTCGAGCCCTTCCTGCTGGCTCGCTTTTCGACTGGCCGCGGCGCCGGCCACCAATACGGCCACGACCGCGGCGACCAAGGTCAGGGTCTTCAGCAGGAACATGCCGTATTCAGCAAGGAATTCGCTCATGGCTTTAAGGCTTCGATCAGGCGGGCGGGCTAGACGGCCAGCCCGACGTTGTTCTTCTGCAGCACCTGTTCTGCGCGATAGCTCGACCGGACCAGCGGGCCCGCGACGACTTCGACGAAGCCTTTGTCGAGCCCTTCCCGGCGATACGCGTCGAACTCGTTGGGGGTCACGTAACGCTCGACAGCCAGATGATTCGGCGTCGGCCTCAAGTATTGCCCCAGCGTCAGGATATCGACTGCGGCACCGCGCAGATCATCCATCGTCTGCATGATTTCATGGTCGCGCTCGCCCAATCCCAACATCAGGCTGGTCTTGGTCAGGACGTCCGGCCGATATTCCTTGGCGTGGCGCAGCACGTCGATGGTCTGCTCGTAACCGGCTCGCGGATCGCGTACCGGATGCGTCAGGCGGCGCACGGTCTCGACGTTCTGCGCGAACACCTCGAGCCCTGAATCGAGCACCGTTTCGACGTCGGCGTGGTTGCCGTCGAAGTCCGGAGTCAGTGCTTCGACCGTCGTGCTCGGATTCATGGCCTTGATCGCTTCGACACACGCAGCGTAGTGGCCGGCGCCGCCGTCGGGCAGATCGTCGCGATCGACCGACGTGATGACGACGTAGTTGAGCTTCATGAGCTTCACCGCGCGTGCGGTGTTGTTAGGCTCGTCGGGATCGAGCCAACCGCGCGGGTTGCCCGTGTCGACCGCACAGAAGCGGCAGGCGCGGGTGCACACCGAGCCCATGACCATGATGGTCGCCGTGCCGGCGTTCCAGCATTCGCCGATGTTCGGGCACATCGATTCTTCGCAGACCGTGCTCAGGCGATGGTCGCGCACGGTCTGCCGAACCGCCGAGAAACCGGCGCCGGACGGCATCTTCGCTCTGAGCCACGACGGCTTGCCGCCGCTGATCGTCTCCACGGCATCGCCGCGGCGCTTGATGCCGTTCTTGATCGCCGTGAAGCCGGCCTCGGTGCGGTACTTGGTGCCGGTCGGGACGATCGGGATGCCTCGGAAGTGTTTGTTGGCGTCGCTCATGCCGCGTGTCGATACGAAAGCAAAGACGATTATTGTCGCACGATTCGCCTTTGTCTGGCCACGGCGCAATCCGCCCGCAGTGGCGCGGGAGTGCGTGTCCCGGTCGGCGCGGATTGATCTTTAGTGCCTGGGCTCAACATGAGCAGGCCGTGACACGAATCAAAGACAAAAAAATCCCGACGCTAAGGCCGGGATAATCAGGGGGAAGAAGAGAAAACGCGCCAGAAGCAATCGTGCCTAATGCAATCTTGACCAACTCAAGAGCGTCACTGCGCTCTGCTGTAGATCGAAATTCCGGGCCAACACGGCCTCGATGTCCGCCACGTCCCAGTCCTTGTCGATCGGGCGATTCAGCTCGATGACGCCACTGAACTCGTTGCCGCCGCGATAGTTCGCGTCGTTGAGTCGGAACTGGGTGTAGTACTTCGCAGACATGGTGCGTAGCATACGATCGAGTCCTGCCGCGGTCTGTGAGCCACGCCACAGAATCCCGGCGAGCGCGTCCGGATGCCCGGAAATTTGACTGCCGTCACAATGCGAACCGTGCGTCGGGCGGCGGCCGCAACCCGCGGCCGTGCCTAAGTGTTTGTCGTTACTCGCGGCTTTTGCTATACGGCAGTACAATCGAACGTTACGTCAAATGCGGCGCTCAGAAAGAGATCTGCAACACAGAAATGGGCTTGCAAGGTCGTTACCATCGCGCTAGACGCCGATCGTGCGCGTAACACATTGTTTCATATAGATATCGGAACTACGGAATGGCTGCTAAATCCAGTTTTGTCAGGGTCTTTGCGGCAGTTTGCTGCGTGTTTTGGGCCGTCTCGGCCGTTGCGCAGGACGAACTCCGACAGACGTTTTTGAAAGACGCCGAGGCGGCGCTCAAGGCGGCCGACGCCGTCGATGCCAAGCTGCTGGCGCCGCGCAGCTACGAGCGCGGCGCCGACGCCTTCGGGGACGCCGAAGAAGGCTTGAGACGCGGCCGCAACATCGAGTACGTCCGCACCAAGGCCGGCGAGGCCGAGGAGAATTTCGAGGCGGCGACCAAAGCGGCCGAGCTCGCTAAGACGGTGCTCGCTCAGGTCATGAAGAGTCGCCAGGACGCGGCCAATGCGCGGGCGCCGGAGCTGTCGCAAGACCTCTGGGACAAAGCGCAACGGCAGTTCGGTTCGGCGATCCGCTACCTCGAGCGCGGCGATCTGAAACGCGCGAAGCGCCTCGACATCGAAGCGACCAGCCTGTATCGGGACGCGGAGCTCGTCGCGATCAAGGCGCAATACCTGAACGAGACGCGGCGGCTGATCGCCGATGCCGAGCGGGCGCGGGTCGAGCGTTACGCGCCGATCACCCTCGCCAAAGCAAAGAAGCTGCTCGCAGAAGCGGAGAAAGAGCTCAACGAGAACCGCTACGACACCGACCGCCCGCGCAGCCTGGCGAAGCAGGCCAACTACGAGGCCAAGCACGCGATCTATTTGTCCGAGGTGGTTCGCGACGTGCGCGACAAAGACCTGACGGTCGAAGAGCTCGTGCTGCAGTGGGAGGAGCCGCTCAGAGCGATCGCCGGCGCGGCCGACGTCGTGCCGGCCATGGCCGACGGCCACGACACGTTAGCGCAAGAGCTGGTCACCTACATCGAGAACATGCGCAATACGAATCAGAGTCTCGAGCAGGAGAACGAGGAAAGCCTGGTGCGACTCGCCGACATGGAAGAGGAGATCCGCGCGCTTGACGAGCGCCTCGGCGGCGCCACGGCCGAACGCGCGGCATTGGTCCAGCGCTTAGAAGCGCAGGCCAGGATCAAAGAGCAGTTCGAGCAGGTCGAGCGCATGTTCACGCGCGACGAAGCGCGCGTATTCCGCGAGGGGAACAACGTGATCCTGCGGCTGGTCGGCTTAGGGTTCGACAGCGGCCAATCGAACCTGCGCCCCGACAGCTTCGATCTGCTGGCGAAGGTCGAGAGAGCCATCGACGTCTTCCCGCGCAGCGAGCTGATCATCGAAGGTCACACCGACTCCTACGGCGGTGACGAATTGAATCAGCGCCTGTCGCAGGCGCGCGCCGAATCGGTGCAGCAATACATGATCAATGCGATGCGCATCCCGAGCTATCGCCTGATCGCGATCGGCTACGGCGAAACCAATCCGGTCGCCAACAACGAGACGGAAGCCGGACGCGCCAAGAACCGACGCATCGACATCGTGATCAAGCCGAATCTCGAGCAGTTCGCGCAGCAAACCAGCTTCAACAACTGATCAGGTCTGCGCCACCCACCAGTCCCGCACCTGCCGAGCGGTTACCTCGTTGACGAGGTAACCGTACTCGGCGTGCACGTTGAGCGCACCGTCCAAACGGTAG
>JBFGFX010000054.1:0-16354 GCA_041579335.1 Woeseiaceae bacterium
CGTCGAACGCCGGCATCAACGCATGCCGCTATCCACTGATCTGCGTCGTCGACGCGGACTCCGTGCTGCAGCCGGACAGCCTGCGGCGGGTCGTGCGGCCGTTCCTCGAAGACCCGACGACGGTCGCGGTCGGCGGGACGGTGCGCATCGCGAACGGCTGCACCGTGCGCCAGGGCTTCCTCGAGAAAGTCGCGCTGCCGCGCAATTTCCTTGCTTTGGTACAGGTCGTCGAGTATCTGCGCGCGTTTCTGTTCGGCCGCATGGGCTGGTCGCCGATGAACGCACTCTTGATCATCTCCGGCGCCTTCGGCCTGTTCCACAAGGAGACGCTCGTGGAGGCCGGCGGCTACGACCCGGCGGCGGTCGGCGAGGACATGGAGCTGATCTTGAGGCTACATCGGCTCATGAAAGCGAAGGGACGACCCTACCGGATCACGTTCGTTCCCGATCCGGTCTGCTGGACCGACGCTCCGGAGAATCTGCGCGACCTGAAGAGCCAGCGCGTACGCTGGCAGCACGGCCTGGGGCAGGCGCTGTTCCTCAACAAGTCGCTCATGTTCAATCGGAAAGGCGGAGCCGTCTCGTGGGTCGCGATCCCGTTCTACCTGATCTTCGAGCTGTTCGGCCCGATCATCGAAATTGCGGGTTACTTGTTCATCATCACCTGCGCGTTCATGGGATGGCTCGCCTGGCCCGAGGCGATGATCTTCTTGGGGCTGGCCATCGGCCTCGGTGTGCTGCTGTCCACCAGTGCAATCATGCTGGAGGAGCTGTCGTTCCACATGTACCCGAGGATCGGTCAGCTCGTGACTCTGTATGCGGTCGCGATTCTCGAGAACTTCGGTTTTCGGCAGCTGACCGCGGTCTGGCGGTTCCAGGGTTTGGTGCGTTGGCTCAGGGGTCGCGAGCACAAATGGGAGGCGCTGACCCGCAGCGCAAGCGTCGCGGACGAGGCGTAACGGACGGTGCACGAGGCGTGTGAGGAGGCTCGCCGAACGGACCATTTCAGGAGAACGGCATCGACCTGCTATATTTAGTGTAGGACGGCGCGGTTTTCGCACCGTTCTCAGCGGGGAGGTAATAATGTCTAAGAAAGTTTCTTGGGGAATCGCTGCGTGTCTTTGCTTGTCGCCGCTCGCGGTGCTCGGACAGAATCAGCCGATTCAAAGCTCTTACATCTATGCGACGTATTTCGAATGCGACCCGGCGACCGAAGCACGGGCGGACGAGATCGTCGCCAGGACCTACGCGCCGCACTACAATGCGGCCGTCGAACACGGCGACATAACGGGCTGGTCCTGGCTGGCTCACTACATCGGCGGCAGGTGGCGGCGCGCCCTGGTCCTGAACGCGGCGAACATGGACAATCTCCTGGACGCCTCCGGCGCGCTCGGCGAGGTCATCGCCGAGTCGACGCCCGAGGCGGGCCGCGCGTTCAGCGACACCTGCTCCGCCCACGAAGACTACATCTGGCAAACGATGGACGGCCTCAGTAGTGCGGGCGACACCGGTATCGGTGCCGCTGCGCGCTTTTCGATGTACATCCAGTGCGACATGAGCCGCGAAGAGCGGGCGGACGAGCTGTTCCGCGAACAGATCGCGCCGATTTACACCCGGCACGTCCGGGACGGCGAGCTGATGGGCTGGGCGATGCTGGAGCACAACGTCGGCGGACAGTATCGCCGCCTGCTGACGATGGGGGCCGAAGATCACAAGGCGCTCATGCGCGCCCGCGCAGCCATCATCGAAGAGGCCAGCAGCGGCCGCGCGGAACGGGCGCTGCGGCAGATCAACGAGATCTGCTCGCAGCACCAAGACTACATATGGGACGTGCAGGTTCAGAACCCATAGATTTTCGCCCCGTGCAGAAACGATGCGTCATTCCGGGCTGCGTCGTGGCTCTCGCCGCTTGTGGCATTGTCGCTGCGCAAGAGGTATCTCGCACGGCGCTCGTAGAAACCCTGGACCTGTTCGCCACACTCGACCGCATTTCCGGCGGCGACGGCGAACGACGGGCGAACGCCTATCTGAAACGAAAGCTGCGCGACTACGGCGTTCCCTTCGACGCGTATTCGATGGAGCTCTATTTGAGTCAACCGCTGAGCGCGTCGGTCGAAGTCCTCGGTCCCGACGGCGGCGAGTTGGACGCGATCAACCACGCGTTCTCGAGATCTACGCCGCCGGAGGGCGTCGGCGGAGAATTGGTCTACATCGGCCGCAACATGACCGCGGATCCGTTCGACGCGCCGCTCGTCGACTACGAGGCGCTCGGCGTGCGCGGCAAGGTCGTTCTCGATGACGGTTACCCTGCGCCCTATCGGGCCTGGGCCACGGAGCAGGCCGGCGCCATCGCACAGATCTACATCAATCCCGATGACCAGCTGCACAACATGACCGTGACGACAATCTGGGGCGCGCCGACGCCGGAGACGAAGCATCGGATTCCCGAGAATCCGATCGTCGCGATCAAGCTACCCGACGGGGACGCCTTGCGCGACCGGCTCGCTAGGGGCGAATCGATCCGCGTGCGCGTCAAAGGCGAAGTCGATACCCGCTGGCGCGAAACCGAGCTCGTGGTCGCGCACATCGAAGGCGCATCGGAGTCGGAGAAGTTCGTGCTGGTCGGTGGTCACATCGATTCTTGGCACGAGGGCGTGACCGACAACGCCACCGGCAACGCAGCGATGCTCGAGATGGCGCGGCTGCTCAGCGAGAACCGGCAGAGCTTGAGGCGCAGCGTGCGCATCGCCTGGTGGCCGGGCCACTCGCCTGGGCGGTATGCCGGTGCCGCATGGTATGCGGATCATTTTTTCGACGACCTGAGGCAGCACGGCATTGCCTACATGAACGTCGATTCACAAGGTTCGAGGAGCGCCACCGTCTTCAACGCCACCAACATGGCGGAACTCGAAGACCTGAACAGGGCGGTGATCGAACGAGCGGGCGGGCAGAAGCTCGAGCGAACCGGGCGGCCGGGCAAGACCGCGGACGAAGCATTCACGGGCTTGGGCCTCTCGAGCATGCGCATGTCGAAGTCGATTCCGCCGGGATCTCCGGATCGCGGCACGGCGGACGGCAGCGGCGGTTCTTGGTGGTGGCACGCGCGGACCGACAGCCGCGACAAAGCCGACGAGGATCTGCTGATCGGGGACACCAAAGTGCTGCTCGCCATGGTGCGGAGCCTCACGGAACCCGCCATCATCCCGTTCGACTACGGCGACACCGCCCGCGAGATGCTCGAGGAGCTGCGCGGCATCGAACGCTACGACACCGACGCTCTGGTTGCGAAAGTCCGGGAGTTCGGCGGACTGGCCGACGAGCTCGCCGAGCTGACGGCGGAGCGAGTGCCGGACATTTCCGCTTTCAACGCCGGGCTGCTTGAGATCGGCCACGCGCTCAACGGCGTCTATTACACGATGTCGGGTCCGTACGATCAGGACAGCAACGAGCTCATTCCGAGATTTCCTGGCCTTGCACGCGCGGCCGAGCTCGAGCGGCTGAATCCCGACGACGCGCGCTTCCTCGGCGTCCGGCTAAAGCGCGAGGAGAATCGGATCGCCGAGGGAATCGACACGGCGACGCGAATCGCGCGCCGTTTGCTCGACGGCGTCTGACTCCGCTAGCCGAACGTCCCGGCGAAACGCGACGCCAGGTAGCGGCTGAACAACCCGCCGCCGCTGCGCCGGGCGATACCCTCCAGCGAGTAGGTTCGATCCGTCGTGATCGCCTCCGCCGCGAGTATCGCGCTTTGTACGGCCGGACCGATGCCTTCGCACAGATCGACCGTGGCCAGGCCGACCGCGTCACCGACGATGAACGCGTTGTCGATCCGCACGGTATCGACGTTGCCGCGGATGTAATAGCTGTAGCCGGCAGGCTCGAGCGTTGCGCCGCGCACCAGTCCCGCCTCGTCGAGATCGGCGACGAACCGCTGCCAGTAGTGCCGAATGTCCTTGCCGCTTGCTTTGACACGCTGCGACATGCCGCCGAGCCCGATGTTGATGTAGCCGTCCTGTTTCGGCACGTACCAGGCGTAGCCGGGCAGGCCGTGGCCGAAGAACCAAAGATGACAGGCGGGATCGCTCCAGTCGTAGCGAAACTCGTACTCGTAGGTCGTTGTCTGCAGATGTTTGGCGCGCGGCTGCGTCGCTTTGAACAGCTCCCGGTAGACGGGACAGGCCGTGCCGCCCGCGCCGATTAGATAGCGGGCGCGAAACGCGTTGTCGATGACGTAGTCACCGTTGGCTCGTTCGATGTGCTTCGCGTTGTGCTCGTATACCCGGGCTCGCGATCGCTTCAGCAGAAAGTCGTCGAACTCGTAGCGTCGAATCGAATGCTGCTTGGAGGCATAACAGCGGTCCAATCTGCCCCAATGCACGCGCAGGGCGTCGAAAGTGAGGAAACGGTGCGGATATTGCTCGACGTCGAAGTCCAAGTCACTGACGACTTCCGGCGTGATCCATCCGGCACACAGCTTGGTACGCGGAAACTCGGTACGCTCTAGCACCGCGACGTCGAGGCCGGCTTCGCGCAGGCGCCACGCGCAGGTGGATCCGGCAGGGCCGCCGCCAACCACAATGGCATCGTATCGATGCATCCGCGAACACCGTTTAGTGTGACGAGTATTGGTGGCGACGCGTCCACGGAACGGCGTTGTTGCCTCGCGGCGCGAACAGCACCTGAAACAGCTGCATCGTACCGTGGCTGAAGCCGGCGCTCGCACCCGCCAAGTACAGGCGCCACGCCCGCACGAAGTGGTCGTCGTACATCTCGCGCACGCGATCCTCGGCCTCGCAATAGTTGCGCAGCCACTCGAAGCAGGTGCGTGCGTAATGCAGGCGCAGGTTCTCGACGTCGAGAACGGAGAACTTATTAGGCTCGAAAACCAGCGCCATGTCGCCCAGGCTCGGAACGTACGATCCGGGGAAGATTCGCGTCGTGATCCAGGGATCGATCGGCGACGGGTGGCTTCGCCCGATGGAGTGAATGAGCGCGCGGCCGTTCGGTTTCAGACAGCGGTGAACTAGGTCGCCGAGGCTGCGATAGTTGCGTAGCCCGACGTGCTCGAGCATGCCGACCGAGACGAACACGTCGTACCGTCCGTCGATAGTGCGATAATCGTCTTCGATAAACTCGACCTGTGCCGCTAAGCCCTGTGCCTCCGCCTGCTCGCGGGCGAAGGCGATCTGCTCGCGGGAGATGTTGTAGGCTTTGACCGTAACCCCGTAGTGCTGTGCCATGTGCAGCGACAGCGCACCCCAGCCGCAGCCGGCTTCGACTACCGTCTGGCCGGGCTCGAGTTGGAGCTTGCGGCAAACGTGATCCAGTTTCGCGAGCTGCGCCTGATCCAAGGTCATTCCGTCGCTTTCGTAGTAGGCGCAGGTGTAGACCATACGCTCATCAAGCCAGAGCCTGTAAAAATCGTTTCCCAGGTCGTAATGATGATGGATGTTCTGGCGCGCGGCGTGCATCGACGCACCGAAGAGACCGGCCAGTCTCGAGCGCAGCTTGTTCATCCGATAGCTGCCGAGATCCGAAGCGGTGCGAGTGAGCTCGGCGACGAACTCGAGTAGGTCGCCGTGAATGCGAATCCGCCCGGTGCTGTAGCCGTCGCCGAAGCCGAGCTGCTTGTTGCGCAGCAGATCGACCAGCGTTCGGCGGTCGGCGATTTCCATGACCCCGGCAGGCGTGCCATCGGCGAAATACAGTTCCCGGCCGTCCCACAGCCGGGTCGCGACACGCGGATTGCCCGCAAACTGCATGACCCGCTTGACCAGCCAAGCGTCGAAGCTGCTGGCCGACGTCGTCGGGTCGCCGGTGGCGGCGGAGACGCCGCTCAAGCCCAGTGGATGAGCCCTCTTTCGCATCTGTTTTCCTCCCGCTGATACGCGTCCGTGGCGCTGCCAGGGCAGAGTCAACTCGTTGTTTTGTTGGGACCACCTCTCGGTCGTCGACAATCGGAGTCGCGCCCATTCTCGTGCTCTGCCCGAGCATCTTATCAAAAGGCGGCCCTGCTCTGGCCCGACGATCGCGGCACGAGCGGCAAAGCGGGGGCCGGAGCATTGACACGGCTGAGGTCAGGCGTTTTGCTGTCATCTGCCACGACACGGGACGACGATGATGACCATGAGATGCTGGATGCTTGCGGGATCGCTACTGTTGGGTTCGTGCCCGGGCTGGGCCGATACGCCCGGCGTGCGACTCGGCGACCTGGCCTGGCCCGAAGCCGAGCGGCGCCTCAAGGAAACGCCGATCGTCATCTTGCCGTTCGGCGCCGGCGCCAAAGAGCACGGCGCTCACCTGCCGATGAACGCCGATCGGGTCGTCATGGACTACCTCGTCGATCGAGCGATCGAGTCGCGCAACGTCGTGGTTGCGCCGCCAATCCTGCACGGCTGGTTTCCGGCCTTCCGCGACTTCCCGGGCACCGAGGTCGCCGACGCGTCGGTGTTCGAAGCCTACGTCCGCGAAGTTGCGTTGTCGCTGGTCAAGAACGGCGCGCAGCGCCTCGTGTTTTTGAATACCGGCATCGACAAGGCGACCGGGTTGCCGATCTCCATTGCCGCTCGGGAGATTCGCGTGCGGACGGGCGTGCCGACGCTGGTGGTCTCCTGGGGGGATCTCGAAACGGAGCAGACGGCCGCGTTGGCCGAGCAGCGCGAGGGCGGACACTCCGACGAGATCGAGACTTCGATCAATCTCTATCTGCAGCCGAACAACGTGCGGATGGACCTCGCTGTGCAGGACTACGGCAATCGTCCGCGCAAAGACTTCGGCGGCTATCAGCCCGGCGTGTTCTCGCGCGACCCGCGCGATCCGAACTATTCGACCAGCGGCATCTACGGCGATGCACGTCTCGCGAGCGCCGAGAAAGGTGAACGAGCGCTCGAGTTGATGACGATCGAGTGGCTGAAAGCGCTGGAAGGGTTCGCGCAGATGCCTACCCGAGCGGTCGATTAGGTCAACGCTGCCGTGAGCGTTCGTGGCCAGCGAGGTTTTTTTGTAATACACTGATCCGGCGTCCGAAATTCGGTTTGACTAGCGGCGCCAGGCAACCCATCGGAGACAATCGAGGAAGGATTGTTGTCCAGTCGGTCAACTACTGCCGCCCACCACCTCGCTAACTCAGCGGGCGACTTCGAACGGCTGCGATCCAGTGAAGAGCTCTACCGTACGCTCGTCGAGAGCGCCGGCGACGGCATCGTGGTTCTCGAAGGCGATGTGTTCGTCGACTGCAACTCGAAGGCGCTCGAAGTGTTCGGCCGCAGTCGCGATCAGCTGATCGGCAAAACGCCGTTCCAAACCGCGCCGGAGGTGCCGGTAGACGAGACCCAGACCGTCGAACTCGGCCGCGAGCATCTCGGTCGCGCCTACGCCGGCGAACCCGTCCGCTTCGAATGGGAGCACCTCACGGCCGACGGCTCGCAGCGTTATCTGTCCGTGACCTTGACGCGTTTCGACCTCCCGGATGGGCCCCGGCTTCTTGCGATCGTGCGTGACGTCACCGAGAAGACGGTGGCGGACCGCGAGCTGAAGCGACGTACTCGGTTCCAGCGTCTTCTCGCCGAGATATCGAACGACTTCGTTGTAGCGGCGTTTGACGAGGTCGAAAACGCTATCGACGCCGCGCTACCGAAGATCGCCGAGATCTATCGAATCGATCGGATGTCGCTATGGTGGTTCGATCGGGAGGCGCAGGTGGCGAGAGGAAGCCTCTTGTACGGATTCGGCGCACAACAGAGCGAAAAAAGTCTCGCGCCTTTCGCCCGTTTACCATGGATCGTCGAGTATCTGTACAGCGGAAATCGGAAACCGCTGCTCTATCCGGACGACATTCCTGCCGATGCCGTCGAGGATCATGCGTACTACGCCACTCGCAACGTCAAGACCTGTCTAATCGTTCCGTTGACGATCGGTGACGAGATAGCCGGGGTCGCCGGGATGGCGGCCACCACGGAATACCGGGTTTGGTCGGAAGAGGAAAAGAGCGAGCTGCAGCTCCTGTGTGAGCTGCTGGGCAACACTTGGACGAGGTATCGCAACGAGCGGACGATCAGGGCTCGCGAGAGGGACCTCGCCAGATCGCAGCGCGTCGGCAAGCTGGGCAGCTACGTCCTGACCGCGGACGATGAATCCCGCCTTACCTGGAATACGGCGATCGTCAGTCAGTCGCCGCAGGCGAACGAGATCTTCGGCATCGGCGATGGCTGTGAGACCCGGGAGCTGATTCTCAGCCGCTACCATCCCGACGACCGCGCACGCGTCGTGGATATCTTCTCGAACATTGCGCTCGACGTCGACGACGTCACCCTCGACTATCGAGTACGACGTCCCGATGGTAGCATCGTCTACATCGAGGAGCGGGCGGAGTTCGACCGCAACGAGTTGGGGGACATTTTTCGCGTGTTCGGGACGGTAAAGGATGTCACCGATCGCGTCACGGCTGCGAAGGAGCTCGAAGATGCGCTCAAGGAGATCGAGGCACTGAAAGACCGGCTCCAGGCGGAGAACATCCAGCTGAAAGAACAGGTCCGGGCGGCGAAGGGCTTCGACACGATCGTCGGCGACAGCGACAAGCTCAAGAGCGCGCTCGTCGCCGCCGAGAAAGTCGCGCCGACGGACGTGACCGTCTTGATCCTCGGCGAGACCGGCACCGGCAAGGAGCTCGTGGCGCGATCCATTCACGGGCTGAGCGAGCGCAGCGCCGCTCCGCTGATCTGTGTGAACTGCGCGGCCTTGTCGTCGGACCTGATCGAGAGCGAGCTGTTCGGACACGAAAAAGGCGCATTCACCGGGGCTCAGAGACAGCGCAAGGGTCGCTTCGAGCTTGCCGACCGTGGGACCCTGTTCCTCGACGAGATCGGCGATCTGACGCTGGAGGTGCAGGCGAAGATACTGCGCGTGCTCCAATCCGGTGAGTTCGAGCGCCTCGGCGGTACCCAATCGATGTGCGTCGACGTCCGAGTCATCGCCGCAACGAACCGGGACCTTCGCGCGATGGTGGAGCGGGGCGAATTCCGCGTGGATCTGTATTACCGGATCAGCAGCTTCCCGATACTGCTGCCGCCGCTCCGCGAGCGCCGCGAGGACATCCCGATGCTCGCCAATCATTTCGTCAACAAGTACGCCGGTGAGCTCGGCAAAGACATCCATTCGATCTCCGCCGACATGATCAGCCACATGATCGAGATGCCCTGGCCCGGCAACGTGCGCGAGCTGGAAGGCTTCATTCAAAGGGCCCTGATCGCGACCACCGGGGCGATCCTCGACTATCGCATTCCGGAGAACGCTCCGCGCATCATCCCGACCGTCACTCGGGGCGAGGGTCCGGGTATCACCGAAGGGAGCCATCAGGACCTCGACTCGATGCAGCGCAAGCATATCCGCGACGCGCTCGATCGCTGCAACTGGGTCATCGGGGGGGACAAAGGTGCGGCTGCGGCGTTGGGCGTCCCGCCGAGCTCGCTGCGCTCGCGAATGAAGCGCCTCGGGATCTCGCGGCCGCTCTAGACTGCCTCACGATGCGTAGGGTGCTGACGGCCTTGGCCCTGGTCGCGCTATCGCTCACAGCGTGCGGCGTCACGCCGCGTCACGAGATCCCGCCGAAACCGGCGTTCATCCGCGCGGGTGTCGAGCCGGGCGACACTGTGGAGATCGAAACCAAAGACGGCCGCGAGCTCGAGGTCCTCGTCACCGAAGTGCGCACAAGCTCGATCGTCGGCGAGCACGATACGGTGGATTTCCGCGACATCGCCTCGATCGCGAAACGTTCGTGGACTCCGCCGAGACACCCGTGCGGCGGCGGCGAGCCGCTCGGCTGCTCCATTCCCGAGGTGGTTCTGGTCTTGAGCGACGACTACAAGCGGCAGGCCGACAAGTTCGCCCCGGCCTGTCGCAGCCACGATTTCTGCTATCGGCACGGCTACGCGACCTACGGCATCGAGCGATCCTCCTGCGATGACGACTTCTACGAGGACATGCAGGCCGCGTGCGCCTCGCTCGGCCCCTTGAGCGTCCTCGATGCCAAGGAGTTCGCGATCTGCCAGGCGGCCGCCGCGCAGACCGCTGAGGCGGTCCGCCGCTACGGGGAGCCGCATTTCCGCACCGCGACCAGCAGCTACTGCGAGTACCGCTGAGCACGTCATAACATGGCGATGCGCGGGCGTCGTCGCGGTTCCAGCTCGGTCGAGCCTTTACGGCACGTCCGGCGCGACCTCGAAGTCCCGTAATTCAATACTTCTAAAAAAAGTCTTGTCATTCGAGACTTGCGCTTCTAGCGTTGCCCTCCTGGCAGCGGCACGGCTCGACCGCACCGCGGGTTTCCACACAATCCTGATAGGAGAACGTCATGAGATCGACATTGGTAATTCTCTTTCTCGGCCTATTCGCTGCGGCGCTCAACGCCGGCTGCAGCGCCACAGAGCACAGAGCCGAGGTCTTGGACGATGCGGCCGCCCGGGTCACGGTCGGCACGGTGCAGCGGGAGATCCGCATCGGCATGAGCGGCGCAGACGTGCTCGCGGTGCTCGGTTCACCGAATATCGTGTCGACCGACGCGGAACGCGACGAGGTCTGGGTGTACGACAAGATCGCCACCGACGTGGCCTATTCCAACAGCGACGGCGGCGTGCTCGGGCTGATCTTCGGTCCGATCGGCAGCGGCGGCGCCGCCGCGATCGGCGCGGGGTCGCGATCGGCGGGTGCACGATCGACCTCGCAGCGGACGCTCACGGTGGTCATCAACTTCGACGCCAACAAGCGCGTCGACGACTTCGCTTATCACACGTCGAGATTCTGAGAATGAACGCGATCGTCCCCGCCGGGTCGCTGACCGTGCTGGCGGTGTTTGCGATGCTGGCCGGCTGCGCGACGCCGGTGCCCGAACGCGCGCTGAACATGCCGGCGCAGACGCTCGAGAATCGGCGCCTGCAGACGCGCCGCTTCGACGGCATCGGGGAGGCCGAGCTCTTGGCCGCGTGCGCCGGGGTGCTGCAGGACCTCGGGTTCGATCTCGACGAGAGTGAAGCCGACCTGGGTTTGCTCGTCGCGTCGAAACAACGCTCGGCGCACGATCGGACGCAGGCCATCTTGGCGACGCTGGTCGACATCTTCGTCGACATCGAGATCGAGATCGACAAGGAACAGCGTATCCGCGCCTCGCTGGTGACGCAGCCGGTGCCGGATGCAGAGCGCTCGTTCCTGGTTCGAGTCACTTTTCAACGGATCGTCTGGAACACCGAGAACGAGATCGCAAAACGCGAAGCGCTGACCGATCCCGAGCTCTATCAACGGTTCTTCGAACGCCTGTCGAAGAGCGTGTTCCTGGAGGCACATTCGATATGAGGATTTGGATCCCGACGCTCGCGCTCTTATGCCTGTTTATCGGCGCCTGCGCGTCCAGCCCGTATTCAAAGGTCTTCGAGTCTGCAAGCGCCGTCGAGCTCAGGAGCTACCAGACTCGAGCCTTCGACACTACCGATCGTCATCAGACGCTGCGGACCGTGATCGCGGCGCTGCAGGACCTGGGCTTCGTCATCGACAAGGCCGACGCCGTGATCGGTACCGTGAGCGCGACCAAGCTCGACGGCTTTGAGATGCGGGTCACGGTCACGGTCAGGCCCCGCGGTGAGAGCCAGACCGTGGTCCGCGCCAGCGCAAGCTACGCGAATAGCGCGGTCGAGGACCCGGCGACGTACCAGGACTTCTTTGCGGTGCTGGAGAAGGCCATGTTTCTGAGAGCGCACGAAATCGACTGAGGAGCTACGCCAGGCGCGGCGGTATCGGTACGATACGATCATGCCAGAGCCGCTCACGGTATCCCGCGAAGCGATCGATGACTTCATCGACCGGCACCGCCTACCCGCGCGTTTCGAGAAGACGATCGAGGAGCATTACCTGCCGCTCGCGGCCTGGGTCCTCGAGTCGCGTCCGGCGGGCGGCGCGCTGCTCTTGGGCATCAACGGCGCCCAGGGCACCGGCAAATCGACCCTCGCGGACTTCCTGGCGCTGGCGCTCGCGAGCGCCTGTGAATGGCGAGTCGCGGTGCTGTCGATCGACGATTTCTACCTCACGCGCGCGGAGCGCGCCGCGCTCGCGAAGGACGTGCATCCGCTGCTCGCCACGCGCGGCGTGCCGGGCACGCACGACGTCGCAATGCTCGAGCGGAGCCTCGACGGTCTGCGGCAGCTTGCCGTGGGGAAGACGTTGGCCATACCGAGATTCGACAAAGCCAGGGACGATCGTGCTGCGGCGTCCGGCTGGCCGATCGTCACCGGGCCGGTTGATCTTATCGTCCTGGAAGGCTGGTGCGTCGGCAGCCGGCCGCAGCCGAGCGAGGCGCTGACGCGCCCCGTCAATGCCCTCGAGCGTGACGCCGACGCCTCCGGTGACTGGCGCCGCTACGTCAACGAACAGCTCGAGCATGCCTACGCCGGCGTCTTCGCAGAGCTCGATCGACTCGTTTTCCTTAAGGCGCCGGACTTCGAGGCCGTCTATCGCTGGCGCCTCGAGCAGGAGCAGAAGCTGGCTCGGCAGGCCGACGGCGATCGCATCATGAGCGCCGCTCAGATTCGCGACTTCATTCAGCATTACGAGCGGATTACGACCGCGAATCTGGCCGAGCTGCCGGCGATCGCCGACGTCTTGATCGAGCTGGATGAGCACCACGACTGCGTGCGCAGCACCTACCGGCGCTGAGACCCGCGCCGATTCTGGTACGATTTCCGGTCACGGCGCGAACAAGGACAAAGAATGGCCGATCCCTCTGAGCGGATCAAACAGCTCAAAATCGACCGAACGAGCGAGCGCGCCGCAAAGGGGGCCCGACTCTGGCCGGTGATTGCGGCAACGGCGGTCGCCGTTGCCGCAATCTGGTGGCTGTTCCTCAGACCCGGCGGCGGCGCCGTGCTGGTCGAGACGGACGTCGCGCGCCGCCCCCCGAGCATCGCAGCCGCGAGCAGCGTATTGGACGCATCCGGCTACGTGGTGGCGCGCCGCCAGGCGACCGTGTCCTCGAAAGTCACCGGCAAGGTGGTCGAAGTGCTGATCGAGGAAGGCATGCGGGTCGAGCAGGGCCAGATCGTCGCACGGCTCGACGATTCGACGCAGCAGGCCCAGCTCGAGCTGGCCAAGGCTCAGGTGGAGTCGGCGCAGGCGGCCCTGGCCGAGATCGACGCGCAACTCCGCGTCGCGCGCTTGGAGCGCGACCGCCTGCGCGATCTCGCCGCGCGCAATCTGACCAGCGCCTCGAGCCTGGACGCGGCGGAGGCGACCTTCGATGAGCTTGAAGCGCGCTTGGAGACCGGTCGCGAGAACGTCAACGTGGCGCGGCGCAATGTCGCGCTGGCCGAAGATTCGCTGTCGAACATGACGATCCGCGCGCCGTTCGCCGGCATGGTCGTATCGAAGAACGCACAGCCCGGCGAGATGATCTCGCCGGTCTCCGCCGGCGGGGGTTTCACCCGGACCGGCATCTGCACGATCGTCGACACGGAGTCGCTGGAGATCGAGGTCGACGTGAACGAGGCGTACATCCAGCGCGTACGGCCCGGGCAGCGGGTCAGCGCGACGCTCGACGCGTACCCGGACTGGCAGATACCCGCCGAGGTGATCGCGATCGTGCCGACCGCCGATCGGCAAAAGGCGACGGTGCGTGTGCGCATCGGCTTTCTGGAGCGGGACGATCGCGTCCTGCGTGACATGGGTGCCAAGGTCGCGTTTCTCGGTACGGAACTCGAGATCGAGCCCCGCGATGATGTGGAGGGCGTGCTCATCGCGCAGGAGGCGCTGCGCGCGGACGCCGACGGCGATTTCGTCTGGCGCATCAGTAACGGCATCGTCGAGCGTCGCTCGATCACGCTGGCCGGCCCCACGGATCGCGAGCGGGTCCTGGTCGTGAAGGGGCTCGCGGCAGGCGATACAATCGTTCGCTCGACCGAGGCGCCGCTCAGCGCCGGTCAAAAAATAAGAACGAACTGAGAGGGACTACGTAATGGCCGAGTTGCTGGCTAAGCTGACGGGAGTCAGCCGCGTCTATCAGAAGGGCAAGGAGAAGGTCGAAGTGCTGCACGATCTCGACATGGAGATTCCGCGCGGCGACTTCATCGCCATCATGGGCCCGTCCGGATCGGGTAAGACGACGCTGTTGAATCTACTGGGCGGCCTGGACCGCCCGACGGCCGGCACGGTAACGGTCGGCGGCGCGGAGCTGTCGTCGATGTCGAACAACCAGCTGTCCCATTGGCGCTCGACGCACGTCGGCTTCATATTCCAGTTCTACAATCTGCTGCCCGTGTTGACGGCGCAGAAGAACGTCGAGCTGCCGCTCCTGCTGACCGATTTCAGCGCCAAAGAGAGACGCAAACGGGCGGCAATCGCGCTGGACATCGTCGGCCTCGCCGATCGCGCCAAGCATTACCCCCGGGAGCTGTCCGGCGGACAAGAGCAGCGCGTTGCGATCGCGAGGGCCATCGTGTCGGACCCGACGCTTTTGTTGTGCGACGAGCCGACCGGCGACCTCGATCGCGAGATGGCGGACGAGATCTTGAGGCTCCTGCAGCTCCTGAACCGCGAGCATGACAAGACCATCGTCATGGTGACGCACGATCCGCAGGCGGCCGAATTCGCAAAACGTACGCTACGCCTCGACAAAGGTAAACTCGAAGTGCAGGCGGCGGCGTGAAGTACCTGGGGCTCATCTGGAAGAACGTTTGGCGGAAGAAGATCCGCACATCGCTGACGATCCTCTCAGTGCTCGTCGCTTTCCTGTTGTTCGCGCTGCTGAATGCCGTCAGTCAGGCGTTCGAAACCGGAGGCGCCATGACCGGAGCCGAGAGGCTGGTCGTCATCAACAAGATCACGCTCATCAATCCGCTGCCCTTGAGCTACAAGAACAGGATCGCCCAGATCCCCGGCGTCGCGCTCGTCACGCAGCAGTCCTGGTTCGGCGGCTTCTATCAGGATCCGAAACGACAGTTCGCTCAGTTTCCCGTCGTACCCGACGAGTACTTCGAGCTCTATCCAGAGTACGTGATCCCGGACGAGCAGCTCGAGGCCTGGAAGAAGAACCGCACCGGAGCCGTGATCGGACGCGAGCTCGCAAACCAGTTCGGGTTCGAGATCGGCGATCGGATCCCGATCCAGTCGACGATCTACACGCAGAAGACCGGCGGCCGGACGTGGGAGTTCGACATAGAGGGGATCTTCGATACGACGGACCCGAAGGGCGGGACGGCCTTGTTGTTGTTCCGGCATGACTATTTCGCCGAAGCGAATACCTTCGGGGACGGATTCGTCGGCTGGTACACGCTGAAGCTGGAAAACGGCGCCGATCCGGTCGCGGTGGCGAACGCGATCGACTTGGAGTTCGCAAATTCGCCCAGTGAAACCGAGACGAGCACGGAGGCCGCTTTCGCCGCATCGTTCGCGAAGCAGTTCGGCAACATTGCCTTGATCGTCATGCTGATCCTCGGTGCCGTGTTTTTCACTCTGTTGCTGGTCGCGGGCAACACGATGTCGCAGTCGGTTCGTGAGCGCATCGCCGAGCTCGCGGTGCTCAAAACGCTCGGCTTCCGGGACGGCACCGTGCTCGGCATCGTCCTGACCGAATCCATCCTGATCATGGGGATGGGCGGCGTGCTCGGCCTCGTACTCGGGTGGGTCGCCGCGCAGGTCGTTGCGGCAGCGCTGGCGGCGTTCATACCCGGCATCGCGGTCTCACCGCAGATCGTACTCGCCGGTATCGTGGTCATGGTCGGTGCCGGCATACTTGCCGGCGCATTTCCGGCGCTCAAAGCCATGCGTCTGACGATCGTCGATGCGCTGGCGCGTGGCTGAGTTCTAAAGTTCGGCTTCCCGAACGTGAGTAGGAGATAGCGGTGCGCAGTCTGAATCAGTTATTCGCCGTGACGTGGCTGAACATCCTGCATCTGCCGCGTCGAACGGCGGCGTCAACCGTGGCCGTCGTCGGTGTCGCTGCCGTCGTCCTGGTCTTCGCTGCCGTCATGTCGATGGCCAAGGGCTTCGAGCGCACGATGACGCTAGCGGGCTCGGAGGACACGGCAATCGTCATCCGCTCCGGTTCGACCTCGGAACTGGCGAGCGGTCTCTCGAACGATCAGGTTCAGATCATCGAAACGGCTCCGGGTGTGCTTCGCGATGGCGATAGACCCGTCGTGTCGGCAGAACTATACGTGCTCGTCGACGTGCCGTTACGGGCGGCGGACACGGATGCGAACGCTCCGTTCCGCGGCGTCGGCGCCGGCGCGTTCGAAGTGCGCGATTCCACGCGGCTGGTGGATGGCCGCATGTTCGAGCCGGGTAAGAACGAGTTGATCGTCGGTCGGGCGGCGCAGTC
>JBFGFX010000055.1:0-16234 GCA_041579335.1 Woeseiaceae bacterium
GTCTGATTCGGCGAAAGCTTCGTGATGAGCGGCTTGTCGGTCTCCGCGCGGCACGCGGCGACGACGCGGGCTGACATATCGGGATAGTTGCCGAAAGCGACGCCTCCCTCCTTTACGTTCGGACAGGAGATGTTGATCTCCATGCCGTCGATCGGTGACTCGTGGAAGCGTCGCGTAACCTCCGCGTACTCGTCGATGGTCGAGCCGCAGACGTTGGCAAGGAAGCGCGTCTCGCTGAAATCGAGCGTGGGCAGAATGTCGTCGACGACCTTGTCGACACCGGGATTCTGCAGCCCGATCGCATTCAGCATGCCCATCGGCGTTTCGCAGACGCGGTGCGGCGGATTACCGAGACGCGGCTCGCGAGTCGTGCCCTTCAGCACGATGCCGCCGACGTCGGCATTGGAAAAGCCGGCGATGCGGGTGTACTCCTCGCCGAAGCCGACGCAGCCCGACAGGAGCACGATCGGCGAGGAGAGCGTGAGGCCGCAGAAGTCGATCGCGAGCGGGTCGTTCGAGGTTGGATTCGCTAACGCCATTGGCAAGTGTCGCCGCTGTAACGGATTTGGTCTAACCCCGGCCGATTGTGCATCCTAGGGCGCATTCTACAGTGAAGTTAAAGAGTGCCCCAGAGCCGTGTTCAGCCTGATCCTCTACGAGCCCGAGATTCCACCCAACACGGGCAACGTCATCCGCCTGTGCGCGAACACGGGCGTCGATCTCCACCTCGTCGAACCGCTCGGCTTCGAGCTCGATGAGCCCCGCTTGAAGCGCGCGGGCTTGGACTATCGCGAGTTCGCCACCGTGGCCATCCATGCGAGCCTCCGGGGCTGCCTCGACGGGCTCACCGCACCGCGGCTGTTCGCGCTCAGCACGCGCGGATGCCGCGCCTACAGCGAGCCCGAGTTTGCAGCCGGCGATGCATTCCTGTTCGGCCCCGAGACCCGCGGCCTGCCCCGGTCCGTCCTCGACTCGCTGCCCGAGGAGCGGCGGCTGCGACTGCCGATGCGGCCGGGTAGCCGCAGCCTCAATCTCGCCAACTCGGCCGCCGTCGTGATCTACGAGGCTTGGCGGCAGAACGATTTCTCAGGCGGTCGCTAGGCTCGATTCGGGCTTGAGCGCACGCGACATCAATGCCCCGACGGCCTCGCGCGGCGACGCGCCTTCATAGAGAATGCGGTAGATTTCCTCGCAGATCGGCATCTCGACACCGGTCTGCCGTGCCACTTCACGGACCGCTTTCGCCGCAAGCACGCCCTCGACGACCTGCTGGATCTCCTCTTTGGCCTCTTCGACGCTCATGCCGCGTGCGAGCGCGAGCCCCATGCGACGGTTGCGAGACTGGTCGTCGGTGCACGTGAGCACGAGGTCACCCATGCCGGCGAGGCCCATGAACGTTTCTTGCTTGGCGCCGAGCGCCACGCCCAACCGGGTCATCTCGATCAGGCCGCGGTTGATCAACGCGATGCGGGTGTTGGCGCCGAAGCCCAGACCGTCGGAAATACCCGCGCCGATAGCGAGCACGTTCTTGACCGCACCGCCGACCTCGACCCCGATGATGTCGCTCGAGGTATAGGCGCGGAAGTTGGCGCCCGACAGGCCGCGAGCGAGATCGGCGGCGTAAGCGTCGTCGTTTGACGCGACGGTCAGTGCCGTGGGCAGGCCTGCGCCGACTTCGCTCGCGAACGTCGGCCCCGACAAAACGGCCAACGGGTGCGCGGAGCCGAGCACTTCCTCGACCACCTGATGCGGCAGCCTGCCGGTGTCGAGCTCGAATCCCTTCGTGGCCCAGCAGACGCGGGCATGGGCGTCGAGAGCGGCTCGAATCCGTTCCAGAACCTCACGCAGCGCATGACTCGGCACCGAGACGAGCACGTCGGCGGCGCCGCGAACGCAGACGGTGAGATCCGGCTCGACGATCAGGTTGTCCGGGAACGGCGCGCCGGGCAGGTAGCGACGGTTCTCGCGATCGCGGGCGAGTTTGGCCAGATCGTTCGCGTTGCGGCCCCAGAGTCGTACCTGGCGACCGGAACGCGCAAACTGTAGCGCGAGCGCGGTGCCCCAGGAGCCTGCGCCGAGCACGGCGATCGGCTCCAAGGTCGAGCCGGTTTGCACGTTTTCGTTCAGTGGCCGACCTCCTCGCCGCCGTTACCCGGGCTACCCGCGGCGTCCTGCTGCGATTGCCGCTTTCTCTCCGCAAGAAGCGCGTCGAAATTGATGGGTTGCAGCAGGAACTCGGGGAAACCGCCTTTCGAGATGACGTTGGCGATGGCCTCGCGGGCGAACGGAAACAAGGTCGTAGGGCAGAAGCTGCCGACGATCGCTTCGAATTCCTCTGGGCTGTAGCCGCTGATGGAGAACAGCCCGGCCTGCTGTACCTCGACGAGAAACAGCGTGTTGTCCTCGTGTTTCGCCTCGACCGTGATCGTCAAGACGACCTCGTGCACGTCCCCGCTGGAGCCCGTAACAGCGCTGCGCAAATTGAGATTGGTGCTCGGCTCTTCCTTGATCCAGTCGGTGGCTGTAAATACGTTCGGCGTGTTCGGTGACTCGAACGAAAAGTCCTTCAGATACAGCTTGCGGATCGCGATTTGCTTTTGTTCCTGTTCGGCCATGATGGTTTCCCGCGATGAGTCCGTCGCCGGACGCTAGTCCTTTGTTTCAACCGCCTGGTCTGCAGTCGTCGCCGAGCGGCCGAGCATGTCGTCCAATCGACCGTCCTGCTCGAGTGAGTACAGCTCGTCGAAGCCGCCGATCGGCTTATCGTCGATGAAGATTTGCGGTACGGTGCGCCGGCCGCTCAGACGCTCCATCTCCCGGCGCTTGTTATCATCGCGGGAGACGAGGATATCCTCGAAATCCAGGCCCTTCTTCTTCAGCAACAGCCGCGCGGCAGCGCAGTAGGAACAGAACTCCGTTCCATAGATGACGATCTTACGCGCGCGTTCTTTCGCTTGCATCAGCGGCCCGGTCAGCTCTTCGATTTGGTCTTCTTGGCGGATACGAGCGGCAGATTGGCCTGTATCCACGCATTGATGCCGCCGCGCAGCCCGTAGACGTTGTCCAGACCGGCTTTCCGCAGCGCGTTGACGACCTTGGTCGAGGTCATGCCGGCATCGCATACGGTAACGATCGGTTTGGATTTGAAGCGCCTCAGTTTCTCCATGCCCGCATCGAGCTCGTCGTACGGAATGTTCTTGGCATTCACGATGTGCCCGCGGGCGAACGCCTCGGCGCTGCGCAGATCGATCACGACGGCGTCGCTGTTGATCAGTTTGACGGCCTCTTGGGGTTCGATGCTCGTTACTGCGCGTGCTTTGCGTTGCAGCTCGGTGAACACCAGCAGAAAGAAGCTGAGTAACAGCGCGCCGACCAAAAATACGTGATTGGCGGCGAATTCCAGATAGGTGTCCATGTCCGATGCGGCGAAAGTCCAACGAGCACAAAAAGGCCCGCTTCCGCGATGGCGCAGTGGTGGCCGGAGCGCTGCTCCGCCACGTGTCCCTTTAGCGGACCGGGGCCGGGCGGAAATTATAGCAGCGCCCGCGCCCCGGGGAGTGCCGGCGGCCGGATTAGGCGCTAAACTCCGGCCGCATGACGCGCTCGATTCCGGGACTTCGCTCGGCACCTTGTCTCTTGCTGTCGGCCGCGGTGCTGGCGCAGGGTACCGATGGCGAGCTGACGAAAATCAAGGAACGCGAACTGGAGCAGGTGCGCGAGCAGATCAGTGCGCTGAAAGAGAGCATGGACGAACGCGCCGCAGAGCGTGGCCGGATCACGGCCGAGCTACAGGCCGCCGAGGTCCTGATTTCCGAGACACGCTTGAAGCTCAAGGACCTCGAACGCCAGCGCCGCTTCAGCGAGCGCCGCAAGGCGGAGCTGGACCAGGCCATGGCCGCTCACGAGGCGGAGCTCAGAGTCGAGACGGAGCACCTCGCGGCCCAGGCGCGTGCCGCGTATACGAGCGGCCGTCAGGAACGGCTCAGGCTGCTGCTCAATCAGCAGGATCCGGCGACGCTCGGTCGGCTGCTGAAGTATTACGAGTACTTCGCGGCCTATCGCGCCGCGAATATCGACGGGGTCAACGCGCGTCTCGACGAGCTCGGCCGGCTCGTGGCCGGCGCCGCAGCCGAGGACGCGAGCCTCGCCCGGCTTGCTCGGGCGCGCTATGCCGAGCTCTCCGAGCTGGGTGGGGCGCAGGAACGCCGCCGGCAGCTGTTGGCTTCGCTGAACGCGCAGATCGAGTCGGAAGGCTCGGCGATCGAACGGCTCGCCGCACAGGAGCAGGACTTAGCAAGGCTGATCGCGGAATTGACCAGCATCCTGTCCGACTACCCCATCTCGTCGGAGGAACCGTTCAGCTCCTTCAAGGGGAAGCTGACCTGGCCGGTTGCCGGTCGCCTGCTGCACGACTACGGCGACGCGAGGGCGACCGGCCAGCTCCATTGGAACGGCGTCGTCCTGGCCGCGCCGCGCGGGCGCGAGGTTCGCGCCGTGTATCACGGCAGGGTGCTGTTCGCCGACTGGCTGGCGGGCATGGGGCTCTTGGTG
Organism: Woeseiaceae bacterium; assembly: GCA_041579335.1. Lineage (GTDB taxonomy): Bacteria > Pseudomonadota > Gammaproteobacteria > Steroidobacterales > Woeseiaceae > JBFGFX01. The sequence goes on from JBFGFX010000055.1 coordinate 4,552, forward strand.
ATCGTGGATCACGGCGAAGGTTACATGACCCTTTACGGCTACAACGAGACGCTGCTCAAGCGCCCGGGCGACTGGGTAGCGCCGGGCGACGTCATCGCGACCGTCGGCGACAGCGGCGGCCAGCCGCAGGCTGGCCTCTATTTCGAGGTCCGCCAAGGCACGCAACCGGTTAATCCCCGCACCTGGGTCAGCCGTCAGCCGAAAGGCGGTTGAGGCGCGTAAGGCGCCGGCCCCTTAAGCGCCTGATCGGTGTGCCGTGGTCGTGGGAAAACGGCGGATCGCTGTGCTATCTTCGACGGCGATTGAATGGACGCTCTTCAAGGAGCGCCGCGTGTCGCTAAAAGTCAGAGGTATCTTGGTGTTGGTCATCGGCACCGTCTTGGGGCTCAGCCTGTCCCTGGGCGGCGGCGTGATTGCGAGTCTCAAACCTTCCCCACCGGACGAGCTGACTTGGGAGCAGGCGCGCCTGTTCGCCGAGGTGATGGAGCGAATCAAGGCAGATTATGTCGAGCCCATCGACGACCGCGAGCTGGTCGAAAGCGCCATTCGCGGCATGGTCAGCGATTTGGATCCGCACTCGCAGTACCTCGACGCCGACGAGTACCAGGATATCCGCATCAGCACCTCCGGGAGCTATTCCGGCGTCGGTCTCGAAGTGTCGAGCGCCGACGGTGAGATTCTCGTGGTGGCGCCGATCGACGGCACCCCGGCGTTCCGCGCCGGCATCCGGCCGGGCGACAATATCGTCGCAATCGACGAAGTCTCCGTGCGCAAAGACGGTCTGCAGGAAACGATAGGTAGAATGCGCGGCCGCGCCGGCACACGCGTCAGCATCAGCGTGCTGCGCGGCCCGGCGGCCGAGCTTCTGGTGTTCAATCTGCGCCGGGAGCATATTCGCGTGGCCAGCGTTCGTCACGACACGCTCGAGCCGTCGCTCGGCTACGTCCGCATCAGCCAGTTCAGCGAGAACACCGCCGGCGAGCTCAGCCGCGCCATCGACGATCTCATGGATTCCTACGCCGCCGCGGGCGGCGAGCTGCGCGGCTTGGTCCTCGACCTGCGTAACAATCCGGGCGGCATCCTCGATGCCGCGGTCGACGTCTCCGATCTGTTCCTGCCCCGTGGCGTCATCGGCAGCGCCGACGGTCGCACCCCGGAGGCGCGCTTCACGCGCGAAGCCGGCAGCGGCGACGTGCTCGACGGCGCGCCGATGGTCGTGCTCGTCAATCAGGGCTCGGCGTCCGCCTCCGAGATCGTAGCCGGCGCGCTGCAGGACCATCACCGTGCGCTGATCGTGGGCACCGCGACGTTCGGCAAAGGGCTGGTGCAAACCGTGATGCCGCTCTCTCGCGGGCGCGCCATCAAGCTGACCACGTCGCGCTACTTCACGCCGTCGGGCGATTCGATCCACGACACGGGCATAGAGCCCGATATCGTCGTCGCAGGTGACGAGCGGCATCCGAGCCCCAACTTGAGCGCCGGCCTCGATCGCGAAGGCGACATGCAGCTCGCCGAGGCGATTTCGCTGCTCGACCAGCACCGCATCATGCAGAGTCGCGCGCCCTGATTCGCCGGCGGCCGGGCGTGCTTCAGCGAGCGGCACTCTTCGTCCTATTGGCAGCATGTCAGGCCGCCGCGGCCGACGTCCGGCCGCAAATCAGCATCATCATCGACGATCTGGGGTATGCGCTTAATGCCGGCCGACGTGCGGTGAGTCTCCCAGGGCCCGTCGTCTGCGCGATACTCCCGCAGACGCCGCGCGGTCGCGCACTCGCGGAACTGGCTCGGGCCAACGGCAAGGAGGTCTTGCTGCATCTGCCGCTGCAGTCGATCGACGACGCGCGCCCCGACGAACCGGGCGGCATCACCCTGGACATGAGCCGGACGCGGTTCGCCGAGGTGCTGGCCCGCAATCTCGACGAGGTCCCGTTCGCCGTCGGCGTGAACGGGCATCGCGGCAGTCTGCTGACACGCCATCCCGGTCACATGCAATGGTTGATGGACGAGATCGCGGACCGCGGTCTGATCTTCGTCGACAGCTACACGACGCACCTGAGCATAGCGCTGGATATCGCCCACGAAACCGGCGTCCCGGCGATGCGCCGCGACGTGTTCCTCGACGCGGATCCGAGTCCCGCGCGGGTCGCGAAGGAGTTCGCTCGGCTCAAAGAGTTGGCGCGCCGGCACGGCAGCGCGATCGGCATCGGTCATCCGTATCCGCACACCCTGGACTTCCTGGAGGTGACGCTGCCGGGGCTCGAGGCACAGGGATTCCGCTTCGTCGGCATCCGCGAGCTCCTCGGCGAGAGCACGCGGCGCGGCCATTCCGAGCGGACGGTACCCGGCGAGTAGCCCGCGATTAGGTCGAATGCGGCGAGGAAGTGCGTCTATTTTACGTGCTGCAACGTTGAACCCGAACGCCTCACATCCCTCTAATTCTTCTTGTTGTAGTATTTGCCGCCGTGATGAATCTCGTACCGCCTTCGTTCGCAGTCAATGCGACTCTACTTTGCAGCCTGTGGCTTGCGACAACCGTCCACGCGCAGCTCGACTCGCCGCAGCCGGATCCGTCGGCCGCCGACGACGTAGCCTGCACGATGCAGTACGATCCCGTCTGCGGCGAAGACGGGCAGACCTACAGCAACGAATGCGTAGCCGGCATAGCCGGCGTCGAGGTTCTGTATTACGGTGAGTGCGCCGACGAGGTCGAGACGGAATTCGACGCCTGTCCGGAGACCTTTCAACCGGTCTGCGGCGTGGACGGCAATACCTACCCGAACGAATGCTACGCGAATGCCGCCAAGATCGAGATTGCGACCGCCGGTGTCTGCAAAGACGAATCGCTCACCTGCGGCGACGAGCACGAGCCCGTCTGCGGCGTCGACGGCATCACCTATACGAACGCCTGCCTGGCGACCAAGGCCGGCGTCGACGTCGCGAGTCTCAAGCCATGCGCCGGCGACAGCGGCTGCCCGGACATCTTCGAGCCGGTCTGCGGAATGAACGCACGCTCGTACAAGAATCGCTGCGAAGCGGAATACGAACGGGTGCCGGTGCAGCGCCGCGGCGTCTGCGACGCCGACAACTGTCCCGACATCTATGTCCCGGTGTGCGGTACCGACGGCACGACGTACGCCAATGCCTGTGAAGCGGAAGGCGCCGGCATGACGACGTTCACCGAAGGCGCCTGCGGTTTGCGGCCGTGCCCGCGCCTGTTCGTGCCGGTATGTGGTGCGGACGAGACGACCTACGGCAACGCCTGCCAGGCAGAACGCGCCGGCGTGCGCATTCTCCACGCGGGTTTGTGCCAATCGCAGGGGCGCAATTGCCCGAACGACTATCAGCCGGTCTGCGGCCTCGACGGCAACACCTACGACAACCAGTGTTTCTTGGAAAACGCGGGCGTCCGACTGGCGTATGCCGGTGCCTGCCTCGGGCAGTAGTCGCGCTCGGCGGTCATCCCCAAGCGGGTAGCAGGCGGCCGTCACCCGAATCGCGGTACGGCATCCAACCCAAACCGAATACCGCGACGTGAATGTCCGTCGCCTTGGCCCGGATCACGGTTTCCTTGAGCTCCTCGGCCTGGGCATCGTGAGAGGAGTCGAGCGCGCCGATCTCGTCTTCGAGCGAGGCGTTCAGCGCCTCGATGTCGAGACGCACTTTTTCGGCGGTCTGACGCGCCCGCTCGACGTCACCGCTCTTCTTGCGCGCCGCGCCGGCGCGCTTGACCGCCGAGCCCATTCTGGTTGCCGTGCTGCTGGACAGCCGCTTTCGACCCAGAACCGCGCCTAAGATCGCCGTGCCGAACGAGATCGCCGTGTCGAGCTTGCGCTGCGACGATAGCTCTTCTTCGCTCGCGATCTTCTGCTCCGCGCGCATCAGCCGGTTCTCCAAAGTCGTCGCTTTGGTCGCGTAGCGCTTGCGAATCTTGGCGATGGCTTGATCGCGTTTCTCGTTCAAGACCTGCTGGAGCCTGGCGCGAAACTCGCCTTCGGTCTCGCCCGGTTCCGAGGTGAGGCGGTGTTTCGCACTGCGATAGAGCGTGAGCGTCTCGTTCTGACGCAGCCAGGATTTGAATTCGCGCTGCCATTTCGCGTAGCCCTTGGCATCGAACAGGGAGCGCGGACAGTCGGCGTAGCTCGCCTGCGGCTCGCCCTCGGTCCGGAGCGCGTCGGCGGCGATATCGAGGCGCTCGGCGTTGTCCCAATCGATTGCAACGGGACCGTCGTCTGCCTCCACGACGTAAACGCCCTGCCGCTCGACGTCGACGTTGTAGCGCGCGTTGCTGAACGCAAACTCGGCGGCGGCCGCGACGCGCGGGTAGTAGACGATGCCGGCACCGGGCCCGGCCGGCAGGTACAGCTGCTCGATCGACGGCGGCAGCGGCGGCGCATCGCTCGGCGCTGCGCTTGCGGCAACCTTCGGCTGCACCATGGCCGGTTCGCTCTGCGCCTGCTCGGCCGTCAGCGCCCGAATCTGATCTCTGGTCATCGGGCCGGCCAGATACGACATGACCCAGCGGGTGGAGAACACGACGTCCTCGTCCTCATGGATGTTGTGCAGCAGGAAGCGTCGCTTGCCGAGTCCCGAAATCGTGCGCTCCATGGCGGACCGATCGAACGCCTTGCCGCCGCCGACGCCTTCGAGTCCGTCCATGATGCGGGCTTTGTCACGCTCGGTCTGCAGCCGGCCGATGAACCAGGTGCCGGTGTTCGACAGGCCTTTGTAGTCCAGATCTACGGGGTTTTGGGTGGCCAGCACGAGGCCCAAGCCGTAGGCGCGTGCCTGCTTCAGGAGCGTCAAGAACAGCCGCTTGCTGGGCGGGTTCGCCGTGGGCGGCATGAAGCCGAAGATCTCGTCCATGTAGAGGATCGCGCGCAGGCTCGAGGTGCCCTGCTGAGCGCGCATCCAGGCGATGATCTCGTTCAACAGCATCGTGACGAAGAACATCCGTTCCTCGTCGCTCAAGTGCGCGATCGACAGGACCGAGACGCGCGGCTTGCCGTCGGCGGTGTACAAGAGGCTCTGCGCCTTGAGCGGCACACCCTCCATCCAGCGTGCGAAGCCCGGCGCGGCCAGCAGGCTGTTCAAGCGCATGGCCAGCGCGAAGCGGTCTTTGGACGGGTAGAAAGACTCTAAGTCCATGACGCCGATCGTACTGACGGGCGGTTCCTGGATATCGCTGATGAGGCGCGCGATGTCGAGATCGCGACCGGCGGCCCACGCGTGGTCGAGGATGCGCGAGATCAGGATGTGCTCGCGGCTGACGATCGGATCCGCATCCAGACCCAAGAGCGACAGCACGCCGGTGGCCGTCGCCTGCACCCGTTCGGTGTAGAGATCGCCGTCAGCCAAGAGCTTGGGATCGGGCGCGGCAAAGGTCTGTAGCACCGACACTGGCGTGCCCGCGTTGCTGCCGGGCGTGTACACCGCGAAGTCGGCGCTCGCTTTGAGCTTGGCGATGCGCTTGCCGTCCTGCCCCCATTTCGCGAGCCCTTTCTGCCACAGGGACGCCTGCGCCTTCGCGAATTCCTCGACCGTCTGCCCTTGGTCGGTCGCCTGCCGCTGGTTCACCCAGGGAAGGAAGTCGTCCGCGCTGAGCTTGGGAAACGTCAACAGCAGGTTGCCGAGATCGCCCTTCGGGTCGATCGCGATGACCGGCACGTGGTCGAGCGCGGCCTCCTCCAGGAGTCCTATGCCAAGCCCGGTCTTGCCGGAGCCGGTCATGCCGATGATCACGGCATGGGTGGTCAGGTCCTTCGCGTCATAGAGGACCAGCTCGTCACTGTCGTCGCCGGCTTCCGAGGCGACGCGTTTGCCCAGGTAGAAGACGCCGAGTTTCTCGAAATCGTACATCGCAAGGGTTCTCCTAGGATTCTCCTATCGTTGCCGTCAGTCGACGCCCCCCATCAGCTTCTTGAGCGGCTTGGCGAGCACCAGCAGGATGATGCCGGTGCCGGCAGTGGTCATGACGATACCCCAGTACTGCTCCGGAAAGGCCGCCACGTTGTCCGGATCGAACTCCCCGGCGATCTGACCCGCGATGAGATTGCCGAGCGCGATGGAGACGAACCAAATACCCATCATCTGCCCGACGTAGCGATGCGGCGCGAGCTTGGTCGTTGCCGACAGGCCGACCGGCGACAGCGCAAGCTCGCCGAAGGTGTGGAACAGATAGGTCAGTATCAACCAGGTGGGCACCGCCAGCTCGCCCCGGGCGACGATCGTCGATGCCAGCACCATCATGAAGAAGCCCAGCGCCAAAAGGACCAGGCCGAAGCCGAACTTGGCCGGCGTCGATGGATTCAGATTGCGCTTGGCGAGCCATACCCACATATAGGCGAACACCGGTGCGAACAGGATGATGAAAATCGAGTTGACGGACTGGAACCAGGTCGAATACAGCGTGATCCACGAGAGCTCGAGCCGTGTATAACGGTCGGCGAAGATGTTGAGTGAGCTGCCGGCCTGCTCGAAGCCCGACCAGAACATCGCCGATCCCAAGAGCAGAGCGATGAACACGACGACGCGTTTCTTTTCGACCGTCGTCAAGTGCCCGAACATGAACAGATAGATGAAGAAAGCGGCCGTCACGCCGACGATGCCGTAGGTGGACATCCGGGAGATTTTCACCGGGTCGAACTCGATCCCGCCGGTGAGCCCCAGGACGACGAGAACGACCAGAGCGGCCATCGCTACGCCGAGCATCTTCCAGCCGCGGCGCCGGCTCGCGGCATCCTTGGCGGCGTCGCCGGACGAGTCGGGTTCCAGACCGGCCGTTCCCAGGTAGTGCCGCGTCTGGCGGAACTGGATCACGCCGAACAACATGCCGACGCCGGCGGCGGCGAAGCCGTAGTGCCAGCCGAAATTGGGATTCTGCGCCAACGACCCGCACACCAGCGGTCCGAGCATCGCACCGACGTTGATGCCCATATAGAAGATCGAGAAGCCGGCGTCGCGGCGCGGATCGCCCTGCGGATACAGCTCGCCGACGATGGCGCTGACGTTCGGTTTCAGGAGCCCCGTGCCCAAGACGACCAGCAGGAGGCCGATAAAGAACGCGTTGACGGAGGGCACTGCGAGCACGAAATGCCCGAGCATGATGATGATGCCGCCGTAGAAGACGGCGCGCTGTGCGCCGATGAGTCGGTCCGCCATCCACCCGCCGGGCAGCGCGACCAGATAGACGAGCGCCGTATAGATGCCGTAGATTGCCGTCGCCGAGGTGTCCGTCAAGCCCATGCCGCCGTTCATGACCTGGTCGGTCATGAACAACACCAAGAGCGCGCGCATACCGTAATAACTCAGGCGTTCCCACATTTCCGTAAAGAACAGGGTAACGAGTCCGCGCGGATGGCCGAGCACCTCGGTGCGCGCGGCCACGGTTGCGGTGGCGACGGAATCGGTCATAGGAATCTCGCTGTCGGGGCGGGCCGCTTCTTGTGGCGACTCATCGCATCTGTTGGTCCTTGGTGCGGATCGGTGTCGTAGTAGCCCTCGTCTGACGGGCCACCGTTGGCGTCAGAGCAGAGCATTAAACACGAATTGGTATCGGGTGCAACCGGTGACGCCCCGGCGGCGGCGCGGGCGGGTTGAAAAAACGCTTGAATAACAGCGTTGTAACCGTTACTTGGCCGGCGCCGCTTCCTCCTCGGTCTCGTCCTCGCGGAGCGCGAAAATACGCGACATCATGATCCCGAGCTCGTAGAGCAGATAAACCGGTACGGCCAAAAGGGTTTGACTGATGACGTCCGGCGGCGTCAGGAACATGCCTACAATGAACGCGCCTAAGAACACGTACGGCCTCGCCTTGCCGAGCTTCTGCGGCGTCGTGAGGCCGGTCCAGACGATCAGCACGGTCGCGATCGGCACCTCGAACGCGATGCCGAATGCGAACACGATCGTCGTGATGAAATCCAGGAACTGACTGATATCGGTCTGCACTTCCACGCCTTCGGGCGCGACGGCCGTGAAGAAGTTGAACATCAGCGGGAAAACCAGGAAATAGGCGAAGGCGATGCCGAGATAAAAAAGCACGATACTCGTTGCCAGAAGCGGCACGGCAAAGCGTTTTTCCTTCCTATAGAGACCCGGTGCCACGAATGCCCAAACCTGATACAGGACGACCGGCATCGCGATGAAGAGCGCGGTATAGAACGTCAGCTTGAACGGGGTCAGCAGCGGGGAGGCTACCTGCGTCGCGATCATCGCGTCGCCGGGCAGGGCTTCGCGGAGCGGTTGCGAGACCAGCGCGAAGATGTCGCGCGAGAACGGCAAGAGGACAAGGAACACGACGATCACCGCGAGCGCAATCTTCAAGAGCCGCTGCCTGAGCTCGATCAGGTGCGACAGCAGTGTGCCCTCGGCAAGCTGCTCCTCGTTGTCGATGGTGGTGGTCACGCGGTTTGTTTCTTCTCCGCGGGGTCCTCGGCGGCGGTCTCGGCGGTCGTTTCGCCGGCCCCCGTAGGCTCCGCCGAGACCGGCTCGAGCTCGTCGTCGTCGATATAGTCCCGATCGTCACCGACGCCGGTACCGGCGGCGCCGGGCTCATGGGCGGGCGAGTAGTCGTCTGGCCGTTCGGGCTCGCCGTCTTCGCCGCCGTCTTGGCGGGCGTTCCTATCGTGCACGTAGGTCGGCTTGGAGACGTCCGGTTTGGGATTCGTCGCGATCCCCGGTCCGACGCCGAACTCTTTGTTGAGGTCCAAGTCGATTTCTTCCTCGAGCTGCCGCTTCATCATGCGCGTCATGCGGCGCGCCTGGCCGAGCCAGCTGCCGAGCTGATTCGCCACGCGCGGCAGCCGTTCCGGGCCCAGCACGATGAGCCCGATCAAAAACAGGATGATCAGCTCCCAGAAGCCGATGCCGGACATGGCGTCTCAACCGAACTTAAGTCCGGTTCTCCTTGCTCGGCTCTTCTTGAGGGGTGCTGTCGAAATCGGCGTCCTTGCTGCTGTCGGGGAGCTCCCCGGCCGGCTCCTTCTCGGCATCGTTCATCGCAGAGCGAAAGCCCTTGACCGCGCTGCCCAAGTCGGAGCCGAGCGTGCGCAGCCTCTTCGTGCCGAAGATCGCGATGACGATGACCAGGACGATCAGCAGCTGCCAGATACTGACGTTGGAAAACATAGCGTGACTCCCGGGGCGTCGCCCCTACCAAATCCTCGTCCCCGCCAGCGGGGGCGAATTATGTTCATGATACCGCTGCCGGCGCAATAAAACCGTGACCGGTTCGGTCGCAGTGGGACGCCGAGAGGTGCCGAGGTGCCGAGGCGTCGCGGCCGGCTCAGGTCTCTAGCCAGAAGGTCACGGGACCGTCGTTTACTAGATGGACCTGCATATGGGCGCCGAATTCCCCACTCGCGGTGCCGGGGAGCCGCTCGCGGCAGGCAGTCAGCAGCCGCTCGAAGTACTCGCGGCCTTTCGCCGGCGATGCGGCCTTCGTGAAGCTCGCGCGCGTGCCCTTCTTGGTGTTGGCCGCCAGGGTGAACTGCGGCACCAACAGGAGCTCGCCGCCGGCATTCTCGAGACTCAAGTTCATGCGGCCGTCCGCGTCGGAAAATACCCGATAGGTCAGAATCCGCTCCGCCAGCCGGGCGACGTCGGCGGGGCCGTCATCGGGCTCTACGGCGACCAGCACCAGCAAACCCGGGCCGATCTCGGCGATGCGATCGCCGCCGACTGAGACGCTGGCCTCGCTGACCCGCTGCAGCAATCCAATCAAGGTCGAACAACTCCAAAAATGCCGCTGATGTGCCGATTTTGGCACCGATACGGGCCGGAAAAACACCCGATCTGCCCGTAGAACCACCGTAGGAGCCCGTCCTGACGGGGCGACTGCCCGCAAAACCGCATTGAACCGTCAATTTGGCCCAATCCCGCGGCGCTTCGACCGTGGCAAGCTCTCTAGTCCGGAGCGCGCGCGGTCGCCGATTGTCGAGCAGAACGCCACGGAGGGCGCCTCTAGCGCGACGGCGAATCCGGCCACGGAGGGACGACCCCGGTCTGCAAAGGCCGGGGTTTTTTTTAGCCGTAGTCCTGTGGATAAGTTTGCCCGAATTCTGTGGATAAGTGCGACAAGCCCTGTGGATAAAATGTGGTCCTGTGGATAACGCCCCGAGCGTCGGTGGATAACTTATTCGGCCGACTTGACGCGTATTCGCGGGACCCATTGCGTTACACGAACGGACGTCTTTTGCGGTTCTGGTGGCAGATCAATGACAATGGCTTCGCAAGAATGCCGTTTAAAGGCTCATTGTTCCCCACTTTTTTGTCAAAGAAAAAAGGTGGGGAAAAATGTGTACCGCTGGCGATACTTTGCTACCGGTAGTGGGAAATGCTGCCAAGACGAACGCCGCTTTTCAGCCGGGCCGGCGCCCACTACACTGGCGCCCCTTTAGACCGTACGTTCGAGACTACGACCATGAAGCGACGTGAATTCGTCAGCGGGCTGGCATTGGCCGCCGGTGTGACGGCCTGTGCGGCCGACGACGATTCCGCACGAGGGGCAGCCGGGGCGACCCGGTCGGGCGAGACCTTCCAGTGGAATATGGTGACCTCCTGGCCGCCCGGCCTGCCGGGACTAGGGATAGGCGTGGAGAACCTGGCCAAGCGGATCGAGCGGGCGAGCGCCGGTCGGCTGAAGATCAAAGTGTTCGCGGGCGGCGAGCTGGTGCCGGCGCTCGAGGTGTTCGACGCGGTCTTGAGCGGCACCGCGCAGATGGGCCACGACGCCTCCTATTACCACCGCGGCAAGGTGCCGGCGCTGCAATACTTTACGGCGGCGCCGTTCGGCTTGACCGCGCCGGAGATGGATGCGTGGTTCTACTATGGCGGCGGCGTCGATCTCTGGCACGAGCTCTACGAGCCGTTCGGGCTGATCGCGTTCCCGGCCGGTAATACCAGTGGCCAGTCGCTGGGCTGGTTTAACAAGGAGCTCCGCACCTTAGACGACGTCAAGGGCCTGAAGATCCGCATGCCGGGCTTAGGCGGCGAGGTAATGCAGCGCGCCGGGGCTACCCAGGTCACGATGCCTGCCTCCGAAATCTTCACCTCGCTGCAAACGGGCGCGATCGACGCCGCGGAGTGGGTCGGGCCCTACAACGACGTCTCTTTGGGGCTGCACAAGGCGGCCCGTTATTACTACTACCCCGGCTTCCACGAGCCCGGGCCGGCAGAGCAGTGCCTCATCAACAAGAAAGCCTGGGACACGCTGCCGGACGACCTCAAGGAGATCGTGCGCATCGCCTGTCAATCGATCAATCTCGACATCCAGGCCGAGTACAACTGGGGCAACGCGATGGCGCTCGATCAGCTCAAGAAGGATCCGAAAGTCGAGCTCAAGGAACTGCCGGACGAGATCTTCGACGGGCTGCGCGGTTACGCTACCCAGGCCATGGAAGAGCTCGCGGCCAGGGACGAGTTCTCGGCGCGCGTGCAACGCTCGATGTTCGCGTTCATGGAGAAGTCGTCGGAGAACCTCAAATTTGCCGAGCTCGCCTATCTCAACAAGCGCATCGGCTAGACATCGGGGCTTAAGGACCGTACAGCCGGTCGGGTAGCCAGGTGACGATCCCGGGATACACGGCGAGGATCATGAGCGCCAGTAGCTGGATCGCGACAAACGGGATCACGCCGCGATAGATCTGTCCGGTCGTCACGGAGTCCGGTGCGACGCCGCGCAGGTAGA
>JBFGFX010000056.1:0-16195 GCA_041579335.1 Woeseiaceae bacterium
TCCGGAGAAGGATTCGGCTGCTCGGCGATAGATGAGATCGATCTTAGGTATAGACGCGGCATGGACGGTCGGACAGCCGAGCGGCGTCGCGCTGATACAGGAGCAACAAGGACGGTGGCGAGTGCTGTGCGTCGCGCCGAGCTACGACGCGTTCGTCGAGGCGGGTCGGGGCACCGTGGTTCCGTGGGACAGCATCGAGCTGACTCATATCTACCGAGCGCTGCGATCCGAGCTCGGCAAACTCCAATTCGAGCTGCCGGCTACCGCGGACGGCCTAAGCCTCACTTACCTGAAGCGATTCGAGGACGCGTTGGATGCGCTCGTGTGCGCCTGGGTCGGACTGCAGCATCTCCATCGCCGCACCCGACCCTACGGCGATCACGAGTCCGCCATCTGGGTGCCGACGAGCACGGCCGCTTCGTCGGCTCGGTGATCCGTTGCGTGGCAGCTTTCGGCTGACGAACTTGGTAATCTGTGGCCCCGCTTGCACTGTACTACCGCTACTCGGACGGCGCGTTTAGCGCATAAGGAGGAAAACGTGAAAGATTTCGGGCGTGACCTAGAGAGCCGGCGCCGCGTGCTAAAAGGCATCAGCGCTTTCGCCGCTTCCGTCCAGCTCCCAGGACTCATCGGCTGCTCCGAACCGGCGGATCCGCCGCCGCCCGCCGATGCGGGACCCGCGGCCGATCCGCAGCCGGCCCCTGCCGAGCAACCTCGCGCTGCCCCGGCACAGACCGCAGCGCCGGCCGGCTCCATGGCGCGGCTGTCCGAGGACGATCCGCAGGCCAAGGCGCTCGCCTATCGCCACGAAGCGTCGACCGTCGACGCCGCAGCGCAGCCGCGCTACCAGCCCGGGCAGGTGTGCTCGAACTGCGCCCTCTACGTCGGCGAGGCAGACGCCGAGTGGGGCGGCTGCTCCATCTTCCCGGGCAAGCTCGTCAAGGGCACGGGCTGGTGCAACGTCTACGCGCCCAAGAGCTGATCTACAACGGCGCATTGGCTGCGCCTCGAGTAGCGCGAGGTCGCTGCGAGCAGACTCGATCTCCGCGAGCGTGCGTTCGACGACCAGTTCGTAGTCGGAAGGATCGTCAGAGGTTGGTCACGAACACCATGGCGATCGCGAGCGGCACGAGGTAGCGGACGAGGGGGCGCCAGAGATCGAGCCACCGTCGGCCGTCGATGTCCAGCTCCTCGGCAATCGCCGACCGTTTGAGGCCCCATCCCGCGAGCATCGCGATCAGCATGCCGCCGGCCGGCATCATGAAGTTCGATACGACGTAATCGAGCGATTCGAAGATCGTCCTATCGTCGAACGCAGGGAAGATGCCCAGCGGATGAAAGTCCCTTAGCAGGTTGAACGAGAACACCGTGCCAAGACCGGCCACCCAGAGCAACGCGCCGACGAGCGCCACTATCCGCGCTCGAGGCATCCCGCTGTAATCCTCCACAGCGGCAACGACGGTCTCCAGAATCGTAATCGCGGAGGTCAGAGCCGCCACCGCCATCAGCACGAAAAACATCGGCCCGAGCCAGGCGCCTGCCGGCATCTGCCCGAAGGCGACCGGCAGCGTCGCGAAGATCAGCCCGGGCCCCTCCGCCGGCGACAGTCCGTGCGCGAACACGATCGGGAAGATCGCAAGCCCGGCAAGCAGCGCAACCCCGCCGTCTGCCGCGGCGACGACGATGCTCGCCTTGACAATCGAGGTCGAGCGATCCATGTACGCACCGATCGTCAGCAGCACGCCGAGACCGATCCCGAGCGAGAAAAAAGCCTGGCCGACGGCCAGCAATACCGTCTGCGTGTCGAGCTTCGAGAAATCGGGCACGAACAGGAACGCGGCTCCCGCCCGAACGTCGCCGGCAATGAACGCATAGATCAACAGCAGGAGCAGGATGACGAACAGTGCCGGCGTCAGCCACCGCAGCACTCGCTCGAGCCCGCGCCGTACGCCGGCGGCAACGGTAGCCGCTGTCAGACCGAGAAAGACGGTCTGCGAGACGATCATGCGCTTCGGGCTGCCCATGAGCTCGCCCAATGCGGCCGCCGATTGAGCGGCGGTGACATCCGCGAACCCGCGCCCCGCGGATTGGTAGAAATAGTCCAGCGTCCATCCAGCGACGACGGCATAGAAGCTCAGCGCAATGAATGCGCCGATCGCCGCCATGATGCCGTAGTAGCGCCACGCCGGACTGATGCCGTCACGCGCGCCAAGCAAGTCCATCGTCTTGACGACGCTCGCGCCGCCTCGTCTGCCGACCAGGAACTCCGCGATCAGTGCGGGCAGCGCGATGAAAACGATAGCGGCGACGTAGACGATGACGAACGCGCCGCCGCCGTTTTCCCCGGCGACGTAGGTGAACTTCCAGACGTTCGAGATGCCGACGGCGCTGCCCACCGCGGCGGCGAGGAACATGAGGCTGGAGGACCAGCGGCGTTCGGTCGTGCCGTTCATGCCTTGCTCGTCGTTTCCTCATGCAAATCGGTTTTGATTATCCGCGCATGCGGCCCGTCGCGGTCGCGTTCGAGCTCGTACATGTCTCCGCCCGGAACTGGCAGGGATTCGAGCTGGCGACGGATCTTCCGCCGGTCCTCGTCGTCGAGGCCGACCCCGGCCAGCGCCGCGTTCTTGTCGGCGCGGGAGGCTCTGCCTATACCGACGATGATCGCCGCAACGGCGGGCTGATCGAGCACCCAGCGCGCCGCCACTGCGGCGATCGACGTACGGTGCTTGTCGGCAATCTCGCGCAGCACGCTAAGGAGCGCTTGGAAGCTTGCCCAGCCGCCGGCCTCGTCGATGATCAGCCGGTACTTTTGCAGCGAGCGGTTCATCTCGGACGGCGGCGCGGCGTCGAGATAGCGATCGCTCAAGAAGCCGCCGGCGAGCGTACCGTAGCTCAGCAGACGAATGCCGGACCGCGCCGCGAAGCCCGTCATGATCGCCTCCGGCCTGCGGTCAAGCAGCGAATACTGAGTCTGTAACGAGACGATCGGCACGCCTTGGTCGATCATGTGCTGCACGCGCTGCGTATCGAAGTTCGTCGCGCCGAGCAGGCGGATCTTGCCGGCCTGCTGCGCCGAGATCAGTCGCTGCGTAACCAGATCGAGCCCCGGCACCTCGTAGGACCACCAGTGAAATTGCAGCAGGTCGAGCCGCTCGACCCCCAGACGGCGCAGCGAACGCTCGACCGCCGAGTCGACGTCGCCGGCCTTCAAATCTCCAAGCGAGCTTCTGTCCGGTACGTATTTTGTGTGGATCTGAATACTTTCCGGGTTTGACAAGGAGCGGCGGAAGCGGCCGAGGAGCCGCTCGGTTCCCGCATAGATATCGGCGCAGTCGAAGGTGGTGAAGCCGCCATCGACGAGCTCGGCGAAGATCCGGAGCGCGTGTGCGTGTGACTCGGGACCGGCCCCGTGATCCGGCGTGAGCTGCCAGCAACCGTTGATGATCGCCGAAATGGAGTAGCCGTCTGCGAGCTCGACCCGGTCGCATTCAGCCATCGTCGTCGCCCGGTAGGGGCACGACCGTCGTCTCGCTGTGCCGGAAGCGGGTCTTGCCGGTGCGCGTGATGCGAAAACGCGCCCCGCAGTTCGGATCTGGGCAGGCGACGTCGGCGTCCGTGGTCATCCAGTCGTTGGCGTGCGTCATGCGCTGTTTCGCCGGCAGCAGAGGGAGCAGGGCCGCGAGGGCGTATATGGAGAACGACCGTCCCGGTGGAAACGTCAGGTTCTCACCGGACAGCTCGAAATAATCACCGACCGTGTGTCCGCAGACCATGCTGTCCTGATCGCCGACAACCTCGACACGCAGATCCCACAGCTCGAACTCGTCGTCACGTGCGTTCATCGCTTTCCCCACTTCAAGCAGCAATGTCGCTCGATTCTAGACCAATGGTCGGCCGCCGTAGGAGCCCGCCCCGCCGGGCGACGGCATTTCATGCCCACCTGGCACTTATCGGGCCAGTGGTGTATGACGGTGACTCGAAGACTTGCGACACAAACGTCATGCCGAACTGCCTGATCGTAACTGCACTGGCAAAAGAGTTTGCCGAGGAGATCGCGCGTCTTACCGACGATCCGGTGCCGCTCAGGGCCTGTTCCTCCGCGGATGAGGCGCTGGCCGAGTATGCCGGTGAGTCGGTCCTTTTCGGCAACCCGAACATGATCGCCAAGATATTACCGAGCATGCCGGCCGTCGCATGGGTTCAGTCTTCCTGGGCGGGCGTCACCCCCCTGATCGCGCTCGATCGCCGCGATTACGTCCTCACGGGCGTCAAGGACGTGTTCGGACCGCAGATGTCAGAATACGTGGTGGGCTACCTCCTGGCACACGAGCTGAAAATCCTCGAACGCAAGGAAAAGCAACGCGAGCATCGGTGGTTCGACGCCCTCTCCGGCACCCTCGACGGCAAACGTCTCGGAATAATGGGGACCGGATCCATCGGCCAGCACATCGCCAAGACGGCGATTAATTTCGGCGTCGAGGTCATCGGCCTGAGTCGATCCGGCAAGCCGTCAGCAAGCTTCGGCACGGTGTTTCCGATTGGTCGGCTGCATGCTTTTCTCGAACGGATCGATTACCTGGTTGCTGCCCTGCCGGAGACCGCCGCCACCGACAATCTGCTGGACAGAGCCGCGCTGGCAAAACTGCGGGCGCACGCCTACTTCATAAACGTCGGGCGGGGCAACGTCGTCGATGATGACGCGCTCATCGAGGCCCTCTGCAACGGCAAGCTGGCCGGCGCGGCGCTGGATGTGTTCGACGAAGAACCCATCCCGGCCGACAACCCGCTTTGGGATATCCCTAACCTGTCGATTACCGCCCACGTTGCCGCTGTGAGCCATCCCTTGCTGATCGTGCCGATTTTCATCGACAACTATCGTCGCTACGTCAAAGGACAGCCGTTAAAGTATGTCGTCGACTTCGAAGCGGGTTACTGAGATCGCGGCGGCCAGGACGAGCGCCTGGATGCGCCTTTCGGCCGGAAGCAAGTTGCTTTTGCTCCTGCACAATTCGAATAGGTTAGCGAGACAATGAACACTAACGATCCCAAAGCACGCGATTTCCACGACCGGGTCGCCGTTGTGACGGGCGCGGCATCGGGCATGGGGGCGGCGACGGCACGCGAGCTGTCGCTGCGAGGTGCCGATGTCGTCGTCGTCGATCTCAATGCCGAGCTGGCTACGCAGGTTGCGAATGACATCGACGCAATGCCCGTCATCGGCGACGTCAGCGACGCCGGGTTCTGTAACGAGGCGATCCGCGTCACCATAGAGGAATACGACCGACTGGATGTTCTCGTCAACTGCGCCGGCATCATCGTTCGCGCCGATGCGGCCGGGACCAGCGACGACGACTGGCAGCGGATCCTCGACGTCAACGTGAACGGTGTCTTCTACATGTCCCGTGCGGCCGTGAAGCAGATGAAGAAACGGCGCCGGGGCGCGATCGTCAACTTCGGCTCGATCTGGGGCGACGTCGGGGCCGCCGGCGTCGTAGCCTATTGTGCCACCAAGGGTGCCGTCCATCAGATAACCCGCGCGATGGCGCTCGATCACGTCGAGGACGGTATTCGCATCAACGCCGTCGCCCCCGGCGAGGTCGACACCCCGATGCTTGCCTACGGCAGAGCGTCGCCGCCGACGGCGGAAGACCTAAAGCGACTCGCCGACGAGACGATACCCATGCGTCGTCTTGCGAAGCCCATCGAGATTGCCAGAGTCGTGGCGTTCCTGGCATCGGACGATGCCAGCTACATGACCGGGGCAATCGTTCCCGTGGATGCCGGCTATACTGCTCGTTGAGGTCGCCGTTCGAAACTTCGGAACAATCATTGAGGCACGACGATGGAATATCGCCAGTTGGGTCGCTGCGGCATCAAAGTCTCGGCGATAGCCTTAGGTACCGACAACTTCGTCAACCCGACGCCGGAAAGCGAAGTCATCCGCATGATCGATGTGGCGCTCGATGCCGGGATCAATCTGCTCGACACCAGCGACAAATACGCGGACGGCGAGTGCGAGTCCGTCATCGGTCGCGCGCTGCGCAAGAACGGCAGGCGCAACGAAGTGATCTTGGCGACGAAAGTCCACTACCCGACCGGGCCCGGACCAAACGACGAGGGTAACTCGCGCCTGCACCTGATCAGCGCCTGCGAAGCATCGCTCAAGCGGCTCGGCACGGATCACATCGACCTCTACCAGCTGCACCGGCCGTCGCCGGACATCCCCGTCGACGAGACGCTCGGCGCACTGACCGATCTCGTCCGGCAGGGCAAAGTCCGATACATCGGTTGTTCGACGCACCCTGCGTGGAAGGTCATGGAGGCGCTCCTGGTCAGCGAGCTCAAAGGGCTCGCTCGCTTCGTGTCCGAGCAGCCGCCGTACAACTTGCTCGACAGGCGCATCGAGAACGAGCTGGTGCCGCTGTGCCAGTCGTACGGCCTCGGCATCATTCCCTGGTCACCGATGGCGATGGGCATCCTCGCCGGGCGTTATGCCGATGCGGACAATACGCCAAAAGACTCTCGCGCCTCGTTGCGCGGCGGTATCTATGCCGAGCGCGTGACGGCGCGCGGGATCGAAGTAGGCAATCGGTTCGTGGAGCTGGCGAAGCAGCACGACATTGCGCCCGCTCGGCTCGCGATCTTGTGGGTAAAAGACCAGCCCGGCATCACGGCGCCGTTGATCGGTCCGAGATCGGTCGAGCAGCTCGAGCATCTCTTGCCCGTCGCCGAGATGTCGCTGAGCGACGAGCTGCGCGAGGCCTGCGACGCCCTGAATCCTCCCGGCACCGCCGCTGCGAATTTCCACAACTCCGCGCCGTGGATGAGGATGCATATTCCATAGCGGCGTCCCGATCGTCTATCTGCAGCTCATTCGTACTATCATTCGTAGGTCATACACCCACGACCCGAGGGCGCGCGCCATGCCGAGCTTCTTCCGCCAACTCATTGCCCTTCTCGTCGCCTTGTCGCTCGTCGCTACGGCTGCGACGGCGAACGAAAGGACGCAGAAACCGCTGCTGCACGGCACCCACTGGGTCGCGATCACCGGCAAGCCGCTCGGCGCGTCCGCTGGCGCGAGGATTTTCTACCAGGGCGGCAACGCGGTCGACGCGGCCTGCGCGATGCTGGCCGCAACCGCGACCATGTGGGATGTGCTCAGCTGGGGCGGCGAGACGCAGGCGCTGATTTACAACCCCAACACGAAAGAGGTCATCGGCATCAACGCGCTCGGCGTCGCGCCGACCGGTGCGACGGTCGAGTACTATCGCGAGCGCGGCTTCCACTATCCGCCGGAAGACGGCCCGCTCTCGGCCGTGACGCCGGGGACCCCGGGCGGGCTCATGGTGATGCTCGCGGAATACGGCACGCGTAGCCTGAAAGAGGTGCTGGCGCCCGCGATAGAGATGGCGGCAGGCTACCCGATCGAAGCGGACAGCGCGCGCCGCATCGAACGCAGCCGCGATCGTCTCATGCAGTGGCCGTATTCGCGCCAGGTGTTCCTGTCTCACGGCGAGGACAGAGCCTCGCCCCCAACGGTCGGCGAGATCTTCCGCCAGCCGGATCTGAAAGCGACGCTCGAGAAACTCGTCGAGGCAGAGCAACGCGCACTCGCCGCCGGTAAGGATCGCAAAGCCGCGATATACGCCGCCTACGACCGTTTCTACCGCGGCGACATCGCCGAAGAGCTCGTGCGTTCCACGCGCGAGCAGGGCGGTTTGATCACGCTTGAGGATCTCGACCGTTGGCAGGTGCACATCGAGAAGCCGGTCATGACGACGTATCGCGGCATCGAGGTCTACAAGCTCACGACGTGGGTGCAGGGACCGGTGCTGCTGCAGGCGCTCAATATCCTCGAAAACTTCGACGTCGCGTCGATGGGCTACAACACGACGCGCTACATCCACACGGTCTACCAGGCCATGAACCTGGCCTACGCGGATCGAGACTTCTACTACGGCGACCCGTACTTCCCGCCCGAGGAGCCGATCGAGGGGCTGCTGTCCAAGGAATACGCGAAGCTGCGCGCATCCGAGATCGATCCCGAGCAGAACGACCCGACGATCGGCCCCGGCGATCCTTACGAGTTCCAGGCCGGCGACAACCCGTACCTCGAGTATCTCGAGCACCTTCAAACGCGCGACGATACGGCGACGCGGGCGGACGACGAGGGATTCTTCGCCGGCACGACCTCGATCCAGGCCGCCGACAGAGAAGGTTGGGTCGTCTCGGTCACGCCGAGCGGCGGCTGGGTCCCGGCGGTCGTCGCCGGCCGCACCGGCGTCGGCCTGAGCCAGCGTCTGCAGAGCTTCGTGCTGGACCCGGCGGAGAACCCGTACAACGTCATGGAACCGGGCAAACGTCCCCGGGTGACGTTGACGCCGAGCATGGCGTTGAAGGACGGCCGGCCGTTTCTGTCCTTCGCCGTGCAGGGCGGCGACGCGCAGGACCAGAACCTGTTGCAGTTCTTCTTGAACATGGTCGAATTCGGCATGAACGTGCAGGAAGCGACGGAAGCCGATAATTTCTTGAGCTTTCAGCTGCACGATTCGTTCGGTGACCACAAGATCGAACCCGGGCGCCTCGCCGTCAACGAGTCGGTTCCTGAGGATACGCGGCAACAGTTAGCGCGAATGGGCTACCTTGTCGAGGTCGGCGTTTGGGGCAGCCCGGACCGAACCTCGGGCCCGATCAACGCGATCTTCTTCGACTGGAAGAACGGCGCCTTCCAGGGTGGCTCCAGCAACCACGGGGACGATTACGGTATCGCGTGGTAATGATAGCAACCTGCGCGACCGCCAGGTGACGTGGGACACCCGCTGTCTTTCTCCGTCCTAGGCGACCGAGATCAGTCGCTGTCACTGTCGCTGTCGTCATCCAGATCGAATTTCACGACCTCGGCGGCGCCCGGAACCAAAGCGTTCCGCGTCACCCAAAGCGTATCGTCGTCCTTACCTACAGTGATTGCTGTCAACTCCGGGATGCCCGTCACTATCTCGTTGCAGGTCCCGGCATGGACGTCACACGCGTTCACCGTTCCTCCAGTCGGCGTGCCGAAGATCTCGACTGCCGCCCAGCTCGCTTCGTCCATCTCCGCGACGAGCAGATCGCCGTCGGGTCCCACCGCAAGATCGATGATCGAAGTGAAGCCGCCGTCGAACACTTTCGTACAGTCCGGGCTGCTGCCACACATCGCCCACGAGGCGCCTGGGGCTATGCGCCAGATATTCGACTCGTTGGTGGGAGCCGGGAAGCCCTTCAGCTCGCCTACGTAGATGTTGCCATCATCATCGACCGCCACGCTGGTCGGCACGGCCTGCGCCGGGATCATCGGCGGCAGACCACAGAAGAAGGCCATCGAATCGGGGCATCCCGCCAGATTCTTGATGTTGTCGGTCGAGACGAGCTCGTCAGGGAATACTGCCAGCACACTGACGTGCCCCTGGTTGTCGATCCAGAGGAGATCGTTGGCTCCTGCGTCTACGACCAGCGCGGTATCGCCGCCCATCGCCTGCACGTCGAACGGATTCGAGTCGAACGGCAGATTGCCGTCCGGATTGCTGGCCATTTCGAACTCGAACAGATTGACGACCTTCCGGGAACTGCCGCGAGAAATGCGATGCAGCCCTTGACCGGTGTCGCGGTCCGCTGCGTCGCCGGCACCCGTGATGGCCCACATCGAGCGGCGGCCGATTGGACTGACGTCGGTGATGTTCGGCAATGAAATCGAGTCCCCTACTTTGTGCTTGCGGATCGATATCACGCCGACACTCGCATCCGCGACCAGAACATCGCCATTCGGCGCCGTCGCCAAGCCAAATAGCGGACCCTGGAATCCGGCGACCACCGCTGCCACAACAGGCAGCGCCAGGATCGCCGCGCCCAGCACCAGGCCGCCGGCGCGCCTTCTGCGTCCAGCACCAAGCATGGATTCGGATTTGCTTGTGGTGAAGCGATCTGTTTGCTCTCTCATATCAACCCCCTCTGACCCGTGGCGGCTCCGCCCTGACTCAGCCGTTTGCTGGCGCGCGGAGTCGCTTCGTTATTGATTCTTCTGGTCCGAGATGACCGTCCATCGCACGGCTGCCGAGCGCAGAGATGCGTATATACGTAGTTGTTGTAAACAAGCGTAGTAGATGAGCGCGATATCGCAAGCCGGCCGACGACATGCGTATATCCACTACAAAAGGAACGGGGTTGGTCGTATGATCGTGACCAGGAATCCCGCTTCCTGACTCAGAGACGGAGCACGGCGCAAGCGCGCCGTCGCCAGTCCTGATTGCCAATCTTGCGAATGTGAAAGTCGCCGTTCAATCGTGAGCGCCGCCGTGTAGCTAGAACGATCGTGAAAAAGCTCCTTTACGTCATCGCAATACTCGTCGTCGCCGGACTCCTCTACGTGCATTTCCTGTTGCCGGGCCGCCTGGAGCGTACGATCAACGTCAACCTGCCTCACTCACCTTACGTCGTGAGCGAGGCGGCGCAGGCGCTGCACGATTCGCTGTTCATCGCCGACCTGCACTCCGACTCGCTGCTCTGGAAGCGCAACCTGCTGAAAGAGTCGGACATCGGGCACATGGATCTGCCGCGCCTCCGTGCGGGCAACGTGGCGCTGCAGGTCTTCTCGGCGACGACGAAGAGCCCGTCCGGCCAGAACTACGAACGTAACGAGGCCGACTCTCGAGACCGGATTACGCAGCTCGCGATCGTTTCGTTCTGGCCGATCCGGACCTGGACGAGCCTCTACGAGCGCGCCGTCTACCAGCTCGACAAGCTGCACCACATTGCTGAAGAGAGCGAGCTGATCGTCGTGACCAGCCAGGCGGATATGCGGGACCTCGCTGCCCGGCGCGCTCGCGGCGAGAAACCGATCGGCGGCGTCTATCTGATCGAAGGCGCGCATCCGCTCGAAGGCGATCTCGAGAGCCTGAATTCGCTGTTCGACATGGGCTTGAGAATCGTGGGCCTGACGCATTTCTTCGACAACGAGCTCGGCGGATCGTTACACGGCGTCGGCGGCAATGGACTGACCGACTTCGGCAGGGCGGTCGTTCGTCGCGCGGACGAGCTGGGCCTGATCATCGACGTCGCTCACGCGTCGCCGAAGATGGTGTCGGAAGTGCTCGAGCTGTCGGAGCGGCCGGTCGTACTTTCCCACGGCGGCTTGAAAGGCGTCTGCGGCACCGCGCGCAACCTGGACGACGCGCTCATGCGAGCAATCGCCGAGGACGGCGGCCTGATCGGCATAGGCTTCTGGGACGCTGCCGTGTGCGAGGTTACGCCGCAGGGGATCGCCCGAGCGATCCGCTATGCGATCGATCTCATGGGCGTGGAGCATGTCGCGCTCGGCTCGGACTACGACGGGGCGACTGCGGTGATGCTCGACGTCGGCGAGCTGGCGGTGCTGACGCAGGCGATGCTCGACGCGGACTTCACGGAGCGGGAGATCCGCCACGTGATGGGCGAGAACGTAAAACGATTCCTGCTCGAGAACTTGCCGGACTGACGGCGTAAGACACTACGGCCGAGGCCCACCCCCCGTGCGCGTGTGGCATTCGGCGCAAACGCCCAAGAGCGTACCGTAAATGGCACTGCGCGACTCCGGCGTCAGCGCCGCGATCGCTTGCCTGCCGAGCAGGTGCACGCGATATGCCAGCGCATCGCCGCCAGACGCCTCGTCATCCCACGATGCCTCGGTGCCGTGCAGCGGCGCTTCGGCGAGCATCGTGATGCCACGGCTCCAGGCACCGTCCGACGGACCGATCAAGCCTTCCCAGAGGCGATCGACTGCCCATTGATGTCGCTGCATGTGCGACTGCAAATCGGACCAAGCCGGCGGCTCCTGATCGAAGCCGAACTTGAGATCGACGTTGGAGGCCAGATGGCAGCCGGCACAGTTTCGCGCGATCGCGCTGACGCCCGCAGCCGCCGTCACCACGTCTTCCGCGTCGACCATGCGGAGTGCATTGCGTCGCAACGACAGTAGGAACGGCTCATAGATCAACGGCAGGTCGGGCAACGGTTCGTGCTCAGCCAACCAGAGTGCGGGTGCGCGGATCGCCTTCAGATCCCCCGCTACGATGGCGGCCTTGATGTCCGTGATCCGCAGGAGATGCTCCTGCATGTGGATGGCCGCAACCGACTCTCCTTCGACCGGATTCTCTTGCGCGGCTAGCGCCAAAGCCGCTGCCAATAGGCACAGTGCCGAACCAGGCCTGATCCAACGCATCACGATTCTCCCCCGAGCCGGTCGACCGAAGGGTCGACGCTGTAACGACTCCACTTTCGTTTCGCCGCCCAGGATACGCAATACGTAGATGTGCAGGCAATGGCGCTTGTGTCGAGAGGGGAGCGGCCCGGTATCGCAATCGACGCCATCGAAAAGCCGCCTTCATTTCAATAAAACGGGGTGGCTCGTAGCCACCCCGCCAGGTCGGATCGCTCCCTTCCAGTGCGACGGCTGGTGCCGCGCGTAGTGGGCCCTTTACCCGTTGGACGCCATTTGCCTAATCGGCAACGGTTCGTGAAACGTCAGCGTCTGATACGGGAACGGAATCTCGATACCCGCCTCGTCTAGCGCGCTCTTGACCGCCGCTACGACTTCGTCGCGGGACTTACGAATGTCGACCGGCCGGGAACCCGTCCACCAGGTGACCTCGAAATCGATGCTGCTGGCGCCGAACGCCTGTGCAAATACCTGTATCGGCTTGTCCTTGTTCACGCTGTCAACGCCTTTCACGGCTTCGATAATGACCTTGCGGGCTTTGTCGACGTCTTCGTCGTATGCGACCCCGCACATGACCGTTACTCGGCGCGTGTCTTTGTCGGTTCGGACCGTAACCGGATTCTTGAACAACAACGAATTCGGAATGATTACGGGCTGACCGTCGGTTTGGCGAACGAGGGTATCGCGGATAGTGATGTTCTCGACCACGCCGTCGATATCGTCGACCTCGATGTGGTCGCCGATCCTGAACGGCTGCCGAAACAGGTTCAGCATGCCCGCAAAGAAATTCTCGAAGATATCCTTGAAGGCGAAGCCCACGGCGACGGATCCGAGTCCGAGCCCTGCAAGCAGGCTGCTAGGTTTCACGCTCGGAAACAATACGGTCGCGGTCAGCGCAATGCCGCCGACCCAAATGCCGATAGTCACTAGCTTGCGAATAGCGATTGCCAACGAGCGTCGCTCGTCGCCGCCGGGTAGCACCTTCACCGCCACTCGTCGCGCCAGCTTGGCCAATAGCCAGGTAGCGATCAGCAGCGCTATCGCCGCGGCGAAATTGGGCGCGTGCTGAATCGTTGCTTCGGCCAGCGCCCGAAGCTGCTCTTTTAGCAAGTTAATAGTGTTCATGCTGCCCTCAGTTGTCTAGGAAATGGGAAATCGCCGGTCGTGATCAAACCGGCGGCCGGCCGCGCAGCGCGCCGGCGATAGCGCTGACAATCAACAGCACCAGAAACAAAAAGAACAGCACCTGCGCAATGCTCGCTGCCGCCCCTGCGATACCCGAAAAACCAAACACGCCGGCAACGACCGCTAGAACGAAGAAAATGAGTGCCCATGAAAGCATCTGCGTTCCTCCTCTTTTGGTTGAATACGTCGGCTGCCGATCGACCACGGCCACCGCCTACGAAGGAAAATGCAGATTTCGTGCCAACTCGCCCCAGTGCCTTCCCGTCAAGCGGGCTGCGGGTTTCGGGACAGGCGGCCGTGCTGGGCGCATTGTAGATCTTGCAAAAACGAGGAAAGAATGGGAATTCGTCGGCCTTCAGGGGGACCGGCGCGACATGCCATCAAGAAGGTCGACCAGTGTTTTCAGCGACAGCGGCTTACGCAGATAAGCGGCGACCTCGAGATCGCGGGTCCGATCGCGAAGCTCCTCGACGGGATAGGCCGTCACGAACACGATTCGCGCGCCATATCGTTGCTGCATGGTGCGAGCGACGTCGACACCGTCGCGCCGCCCTCCGAGGCGCCAGTCGCAGATGACCACGTCGGGCGCGGTGTCTCCAGCCGCGCGCTCCGCGTCGCCAGCGCTGGACGCCGTCGCTACCTCGTATCCGGCGATCGTCAGATAGCGGCAGCTCGCCTCGCGAGCCGCAGTCTCGTCCTCGACGATCAGGATCTGCAGTTGTCTTGCGGTATTACGATCCGCAGGTCTGCCTTGCGTCATTGCGATGTGGAATCGACCCGTATGCCACAGCCGCTGCAAGTTGCGTGCCAAAACCAAGGCTCGAAGGCATCAGGCTGTCGAGTCGTCGTTTTCGTATTCCTTCAGCCGATTGTATAGCGTCTTTAGACTGATGCCGAGGCTCGCGGCCGCGGCCTTCTTGTCGCCCGAGTAATGCTCGAGCGTTGCGAGGATCAAGTCCTTCTCCACGTCCGCGATCGAGCGTCCGACTCGCAGTCCCTCCACGTCCGCCGAAACGTCGTCGTCGATGTGGGACGGCGCATCGATTTGATCGCCGTCCGCCATGATGTAGGCGCGATGGATCGTGTGCTTGAGCTCACGGACGTTGCCGGGCCAGCTGTGCGCCTCGAGCTCCTGCAGCGCTTCCGGCGTCAGCGTCTTGGCCGTGCCGTGCTTGTCGTTGATGGCCTCGAGAAAATGCTCCGCCAATAGCTTGACGTCACCCGCCCGGTCGCGAAGCGGTGGGACGACGATCGGGAACACGCGCAATCGAAAATACAGATCCTCCCGCAGGGTTTTCTCCCGTACGGCTTCGGCGGGATCTCGATTGGTGGCCGCGATGAGTCGGGTATCGACCTCTATTTCGTCAACGCCGCCGACGCGCAGCACCCTGCGAGTTTCGAGCACGCGTAACAGTTGCGTTTGCATGTCCGGCGGCATCTCCGTCACCTCGTCGAGAAATAGCGTGCCGCCCGACGCACGTTCGAAGAGTCCGGTATGCCGTGACACTGCGCCGGTGAACGCTCCTTTCTCGTGTCCGAACAGCTGGCTCGATATTAGCTCCTTGGTCAGGCCGCCGCAGTTCACGGGAACAAATCGCCCTTGTCGACCGCTCAACTGATGAATCGCATCGGCAATGAGTTCTTTGCCCGTGCCGCTTTCTCCTTGAATGAACACCGTGCTGTCTGTCTTCGCGACACGTTCGATCTGACCGAAAATCTCCTGCATGGCGTCGCTCTGCCCGACCAGCGAAGCAAACATCGCCTGAGGCCGCTTGGCCTCCGGTTCATCGGGGGAATCGTCACTCGTCGTATTGATGAGGCTGAGCAATTCACGCGGATCGATCGGCTTGCGCATGTAGGCCACACCGTCGCCGGCGACGTCACCGATCAGAGATTTGATGCCCGAATGCCCCGTGATGATCACGATCTTGTCGGGGCGCGTTTGTTTGAACTCGTCGAAGAGCTCCAAGCCGCTTCCGTCCGGCAACATGAGATCGAGCAGGACCACGCCCGGGGGCCGATCGGAAAGCGCAATCCTCGCCGAATCGAGGTTATCAGCGCTGGCGACCGAATGTCCGTGCATGCGCAAGTACTCGGAGATTCCGTCGGCAAATCCGCTTTCATCGTCGACGACCAGAACGTGAGTCATGCTTTTCTCTTATACTCGCCGGGCCGGTGCATCGTCCCCGACCCGTGACGCCGCTCGTTGCGGAAGTGCGAGCTATGATCTCAAAAAACCTCACACGTATCATCCAAGTCCTCAGCGCCCTACCACCCGTCGCCGGGCTGACAGCCATCGCCGTCGGAGCATCGACTTTGGCTGCTGCGTCGTTCGGCGAAGCGACAACCGGCTCCGCCATCCCGCCGTTTGCGGTCACCGTACGCGACGCCGTGGGTCTGGCAGTCGCGGGGTTGCTCCTGCTGATCGCTCGTCGGTCCTCGGTGCGCCCGTGGCGCTGGCTGCAGATCGCTTTGGCGACGGCTCTTACGGCGTTCGGCGTGTGGATTGCGACATCATCGGCCGGCGTCGTGCCCGCAACGGCGCCGGCGTTCATGCTGTTCGGAGCGGCAATGCTCGCCGACCGGCGGGCGCGCGGCTGGCTGCTCACGTTGAGTCGTGCGCTCGCGCTGATCTTGTTCCTCATCGCGTTTACCGCATTGCTCGGCCATTGGTACGGCGCGCCGGAGCTGTATCTCGAGGCCACGGACGCCTCGGCGATGGCGCCGGTCCCAGCTTTCCTATTCGCGCTATCGGCGGCGGCCATCGTCTGGCTGCATCCA
>JBFGFX010000057.1:0-15953 GCA_041579335.1 Woeseiaceae bacterium
CGAGGTTTTTCGGAGTCAGGACTGCCGGCGCTGTCGCGCTCAAAACCTCGGTTCGACCCCAATCAATTCCTAATCGAGGTGATAGTACGGATCGGGCTCGTTGCCTTCCCGTTTCTGTCGGAATTTCGCTTTGTTGTTGGCCTGCAGATAGGCCTGATCGCCGGAGATGACGTCCTGCTCGACGAGCTGCATCAGCGCGTTGTCCATGGTCTGCATGCCGACCGCGCCACCGCTCTGCATCGCGGTCTCGAGCTGGTCGAGCTTGCCCTGGCGGATGATATTGGCCACGGCCGAGGTGTTGACGAGGATCTCGAGCGCCGCGACCCGGCCGGGCTTGTCCTTCAACGGCAGGAGCTGCTGCGAGATGACGCCGCGCAGCGAGGTCGACAGCATCGTACGGATGTGGCTTTGCTTGTCGGCCGGGAAGGAGTTGACGATGCGATCGACGGTCTGTGCGGCGCCGTTCGTGTGCAGGGTGCCCATGACGAGGATGCCCATTTCGGCGGCGGTCACGGCGATGCTCATCGTCTCGAGGTCGCGCAGCTCGCCGACGAGGATGACGTCGGGGTCTTCGCGCAGGGCCGAGTGCAGCGCGTCGGCGAACGAGGCGCTGTGCACGCCGACTTCGCGCTGGCTGATCAGGCACCCTTGCCGTTCGTGCACGAACTCGATCGGATCTTCGATCGTCAGGATGTGTCCTTTCAGGCGTTTGTTGATGGCGTCGATCATCGCGGCCAGCGTCGTCGACTTGCCCGAGCCGGTTTTGCCGGTCACGAGGATCATGCCCTGCGATTGCTTGCAGAAGTTGTCGACTACGCTCGGCATGTTGAGCTCTTCGAGCGTCAATGCCCGTGACGGGATTGCGCGGAAGACGGCACCGATGCCGTTCAGATGCCGCATCACGTTAACGCGAAAGCGCGACACGCCTGGGATGTCGTAGGCGAAGTCGACGGCGTCGTTGGTTTCGAAATCCCGCTGCATCGTGCCGCTCATGATTTCGTACAGCGCGTCCTTGACCTCGTCGACGCTCAACGGCTGGTTGCCCAGAGTGGTCAGCGAGCCGTGAACGCGCACCCGCGCCGGGTCGCCGGAGATGAAGTGCAGATCGGAGCTGCTCTTCGCCAGCGCATCTTTGAGCCAGAAATCGATCTTGTTTTCCTGGGCTTCGGTCACCGCGTTCATCCGGTCTCGGCCTCCAACACCGGCAGGATCGAGCTGTCAGTTACGAAGCGCTGGAAGCGCTTCTTCTCGCTGGCGAAACGGAAGGCATCGTCCGGATCGACCTCGTTCGCCTCGACGGCCTCGAGGAGCGCCAGATCCATGATCTGCATCCCCAGGTTACGACCAGTCTGCAGCTGCGCCGGAATCTGGTGGGTCTGATCGGTCATGATCAGCTTCGAGATGGCCCGCGTGTTGACCAGGATCTCGAGCACCGCTCTGCGCCCCCGGCCGTCGGGAGTCTTTACCAGGACCTGTGTCACCACGGCTTTCAGGCTCTGTGACAGGAAGCTCTTGGTCTGCTCGCGCAGCTCGCCGGGAAGCGCATCGATGATGCGGTCGATCGTCTTGACCGCGCTCGTCGTGTGCAGTGTGCCGAGGACGAGATGGCCGGTCTCGGCGGCCGTCATGGCCATCGATATGGTCTCGGCATCGCGCAGCTCGCCAACTAAGATCACGTCGGGATCCTCGCGCATGGCGGAGCGGACGCCGTCCGCGAAGCTGGTCAGATGTGTGCCGAGCTCGCGCTGAATGACCTGCGAGTTCTTGCTCGGGTGGACGAACTCGATTGGATCCTCGAGGCTGATGATGTTGAGATTACGGGTCTGATTGAGGTGATCGATCATCGCCGCGAGCGTGGTCGACTTACCCGTGCCGGTCGAGCCGGTAACCAGCACCATGCCCTGATGGTAGTCACAGAAGCTGCGCACGACGTCGGGGAGCATCAGCTTCTCGAGCGTCGGGGTCTCGTTCGGGATGTGCCGGAATACCGCCCCGACGCCGGTGTCCTTGCGAAACAGATTCACGCGGAAGCGGCCGCCTTCCTCGCCGACGTAAGAGAAATCCAAGTCGTTGCCGGAATGGAAGCGCTCGCGCTGCGAGTCGCTCAGGATCTCCATGACGTAGCTCTCGAGCTCCGTGTCGGAGAGGTCGCGAAACTTGATCGGCATCAGATCACCGTGCATTCGCAGCATCGGCGGCACGCCGACCGCGAGATGGACGTCGGAGCAGCCCTGGGCGAGGCCCAGCTTGAGGAAGGCATCGATACGTGGCATGGCGGCCCGGATTACGTTAAAAGCCAGCTTGCCACGTATCGTAGGCGCATTGGCACCCTCGTGCCAGTGCGCCAGTGCACATTTTTCACAACTGGATGGCGTTCAGCGCGTCGATCAGCTCGTTCATGGTGCTGAAACGGAGGGATTTGTCGACCGACATGGCTTTGGCGATGACCTCGGCATAGGCGTCCGGGATCTCCGGGTTGACTTCCTGGCACTGCTTGGCTTTGCCCTGCACGTGCTGATACATGACCGACATGTGATCGCCGCGACTGTAGGGAGGAATACCGGTGACCATCTCGTACATGATGACGCCGACACTATATATATCGGCTTTCTCGTCGACCTTTTTGCCGAGGATCTGCTCCGGGGCCATGTATTTGGGCGAGCCGATGACGTAGCCCGTCTTCGTGAGCTGCGTGTCGCCGCTCGCCGCCGCCGCGGCGACGCCGAAGTCCACGATCTTCAGCAGTCCGGTGTCGTTCACCAGGATATTGGCCGGCTTCAAGTCGCGATGGATGACGCCGGCCTGGTGGGCCACGGCCATGCCGGTCGCGATGTCGATCGAGAACTGCAGCGCCTTTTTGAAGTCCATCGGTTTGCTGTCCGGGAGCTCACCGCTCAGCGTATGCGACGGGAAATACTCCATAGAGATCGCGTAGCAGCCCTGCAGATGCAGGAAGTCGTAGATCCGGATGACGTTCTTGTGCGTGATTTTGCGCGAGTAGCGCAGCTCGTGCACGAAGCGCTTCATCATCTCCTCGTCGGACGAAACGTTCGGGTTCAAGAACTTGAGGATCAGCCGCTCATCGACCACCTGGTCTTCCATCAGCAGCACCGTGCCGAACGCGCCTTTGCCGATCTTCTCGATGTACTTGTAGCGGCCGTCGATGACGTCGCCGGGCTCGAGGGTCGAGATATCGAGCATCGCCGGTGCCGCCGTGGCCCCGGCCTCGGTCGATGCCGTCTGCACCGCGGCGTCCTCTTCCTTGGCGGACGCGATGATGCTTTCGATGTCCTCATCCTCGATCAGCAGAGTGCGCGTGTGCTCCTTGAGCTTCGCAGCGCGCTTGTTCTCTTCGA
Organism: Woeseiaceae bacterium; assembly: GCA_041579335.1. Classification (GTDB taxonomy): domain Bacteria; phylum Pseudomonadota; class Gammaproteobacteria; order Steroidobacterales; family Woeseiaceae; genus JBFGFX01. Next base: position 3,357 of record JBFGFX010000057.1, read on the forward strand.
TGACCGTGCTCGAGAACTTGGAGTCGATCTCCTTGATCGCCTTGTCGGCGAGATTGATGATGGTCGGATCGTCGGTCTGTTTGATCTTGTGCAGGATGTTACGAATGCTTTCGGCATGTGACTCGTCCGCCAGATGCGAGATTGCCTTGATCGCCTCGAGCTGCACCGCGCGATCCTTTCTGGCCAGCATCGGCACCAGCTTGTCGAGAATCGTCTTGTCGCCGAGCTGCCCGAGCGCGCGGACGACGACGGAATCCGTCTTGGCGTTCTGGCCGAGCATGTCAACGAGCTTCGGTACCGCTTTCTTGCTGCCGATCTGAGCCAGCGCGTCGACGGCTCGCTCGCGGACCCACCAGTCCTGGTCGTCCGTCGCTTTGAGGAGATGATCGACCGCGCGCTCGTCTTTGGTGGCGTTCAGTATCTCGATCGCGGTCCGGCGGATGTCCTCGTCCTTGTCGTTGATCAACGCGAGCACGGAATTGACGACCTTCGGACCGCCGATCTCCGACAGTGCGTCGCCGGCGCGGCTGCGCACCCACCAGTCATCGTCTTTGATCGCATCCAACAGGTCCTTGACCGAATTGACGTCGCCGATCTCGTTCAGCACCTCGACCGCAGAGCGGCGCGTGTACTCGGACTCGTCCTTCAGCGCGGACACCAGATACTTGATCGTGTCCGGATGCTTGATCTTGACGATCACGTCGACCGCTTTATTTTGCACGTCGAGATCCGGATCGTGCAGCAGCTTAGCGACGCGCTTGATATTGACCGGACCGGAGCGGGTTGCCAGCGCTTTGAGCGCGGCGCCGCGCACCATTTTGTTCGGGTCGCCGAGCTGCATCTCCAGTGCGTTGTTGATGTCGGGCCGTTTGAACTTCGTCAGCAGCTGGATCAGGTGCATCTTGATCACCGGGTCTTTACCCGACATCCGGTTGATCAGGTCCGGGATCATGTCCTCCGTGGCGATCTCTTCGATGATCTTGAACAGCGCCGCCTTCTCCTTGGGTTCCAGCTCGTAGGCGCGGCGCAGCAGGTCGTGCACGCTCAGATCCTTCTTGTGCACCTTCAGCACCTCGATCAGAGCGCCTTTGGAGACCTCACCGTCGTCGAAGAAATCGAGCAGTGAGTTGGGATTGTAGTTGTGACTGCTCGACAGCGCCCATGCGGTGCCGGACACGACGCGTTCGCCGCCGTCGGCCAGGCCTTCTTTGTAGTAGGACAGCGTCTTGTCGCTGACCTTGCTGGCGAGGATGTCGACAAAGGCCATCGTGTGCGCTTTGTCGCTCATCGCGAGCGCCTCGATGACTTTCGGAATGACCTTCGGCCCGAGCTTCTTCAGGCGCTCGACGGTCTTCTGCGCGGCGGGCGAGTTGACGTCCGCTTCGGAGACGAGCGCGCCGATCAGCTGGTCAGCGCGGAAGCCGCTCAGAATCGCCATAGCGGCAGTCTCGGTCTTGCGCCTGAGCGGAGCGTCGGGTGCCCGGGCCTCCCGCCGGCGATCGGCGTCCCTGCGCTGCGTTCGAAAGGCGGTTTTGTCTCTGAAGCCGTCAAATCTGATTCTGCTTTGGCAGATGCAGGAAAGCGCCCGTCATTGGCGGCTCATCCGCATGTTTTCGTGGCTAACCCAAGCCCGGGATTATGCCATATCGATTCCGGGCCAAAGTGTGACGCCCGTCGATCCTGGCGGCCGCAAGCCCTTAAATTAGGTGCGTAATTTCCGATCGGCCTTGGTTACAATGTGCGGCCCGGAGGCCCAGCCGGAATTTAACCTAACGCTAAAGGCTCGAATGTCAGCAGATTCCGCCCTCAAGAATGCCATAGGTAGCGCCGTGCTGCCCGATATCGGCCATCCGCTGGAGCAAGTGGGCCGGGTCGCGCGCGCGGACCTCGACGGCTCGACGGCCACGGTCGAGATCGAGCTCGGCTTTCCGGCCGCCACCAAGTTGGAGGCGCTGGAGCGCTTTTTTACCGATCTCGTCAAGTCCGAGTGCGGCGCCGAGACGGTCGATCTGCGTATCGGCCACCGCATTACCGCTCACGGCGTGCAGCCTACGCTGAAGCCGCTCGACGGCGTTCGCAACATCATTGCGGTTGCCTCCGGGAAAGGCGGCGTCGGCAAGTCCACGACGGCCGCTAATCTGGCCCTGGCGTTGGCCACGGACGGCGCGCGCGTCGGTATTCTAGACGCCGACATCTACGGCCCGTCGCAGCCGCTGATGCTGGGCTTAGTCGGGGAACGTCCGATGAGCGAAGACGGCAAGACCATGATTCCGCCGCGCGCTCACGGCCTGCAGGTCATGTCGATCGGTTTCTTGGTCGACGCCGATCAGCCGATGGCCTGGCGTGGCCCGATGGTCACTGCGGCGCTGAACCAGCTCCTGACGCAGACGCGCTGGGACGACCTCGACTACCTGATCGTCGACATGCCGCCGGGCACCGGTGACGTTCAGCTCACCTTGTCGCAGCAGGTCCCGGTCAGCGGCGCGGTCATCGTCACCACGCCGCAGGACATCGCGCTCCTCGACGCGCGCAAGGGCCTGCAGATGTTCCGAAAAGTGTCGGTTCCGGTGTTGGGCATCGTCGAGAACATGAGCACGCACGTCTGCAGCAAGTGCGGGCACGAAGAGGCGATCTTCGGCAGCGGCGGCGGCGAGCGGATGGCGCAGGACTACGACGTCGAGCTGCTCGGCCAATTGCCGTTGGACGCCAGCATCCGGGAGCAGACCGACAGCGGCCGGCCGACCGTCGTTGCGGCGCCCGACAGCGCTTACGCCGCAAGCTACCGGCTGACCGCAGAGCGCATGGCGGCACGCCTCGCGATGCGTGGCAAAGACTACAGTCGGCATTTCCCGAAGATCGTCGTCGAGGACAGCTGATGAGCATCAAGTCGGACCGCTGGATCCGCGAGATGGCGGCAAGTCGCGGCATGATCGAGCCTTTCGAGCCGGGCCAGGTCCGCGAAACGAACGGCACCACGATCGTCTCCTACGGGACCTCGAGCTACGGCTACGACGTCCGCTGTTCCAACGAATTCAAGGTGTTCACCAACATCGAGTCCGCCATCGTGGACCCGAAGCGCTTCGACGAGTCGAGCTTCGTCGACCGCGTCGCCGATGTCTGTATCATCCCGCCGAACTCGTTCGTCCTAGCGCGCACGGTCGAGTATTTCCGCATTCCCCGCAACGTCCTGACGATCTGCCTCGGCAAGTCTACCTACGCCCGCTGCGGCATCATCGTCAACGTCACGCCGCTAGAGCCCGAATGGGAGGGGCACGTGACCCTGGAATTCTCGAATACGACGCCGCTGCCCGCGAAGATCTACGCCAACGAAGGGGTGGCGCAGATGCTGTTCTTGGAATCGGACGAGGTGTGCGAGACGTCCTACAAGGACCGCGGCGGCAAGTATCAGGGACAGAAGGGCGTCACCCTCCCCAAAACCAGACCCGACCCGCCAGCGCCTAGCCCAGCCCGGTGGGCGCCAGCGAGCCATTCCGATGAAGAAGCGCCCTGGGCGCGGGCAACCTTCGGTAAGGCAAGTCGTCGAGGGAGGCCCCCGCGACCTCGTCGGGGCGGGGCTAGGAGGGCGGGTCGAACTGGATCGGTTCGTCGAGCGGCTCGCCGTCGAGCCAGACGCGGCCGTCGCGACACTCCACGCGGCCGGCAGCGAGCAGCTCGACGGCGCGCGGATAGATCTGGTGCTCGACCGCGAGCACGCGGGCGGCGAGCCGCTCTGGATCGTCGTCGGGCAGCACCGGTACCCGTCCCTGGATGATTCGCGGTCCGCCGTCGAGCTCGTCGGTGACGAAGTGCACGGTACTGCCGTGCCAGCGATCGCCGGCTTCGATGGCGCGACGGTGAGTGTCGAGGCCGGGATACTTCGGCAGCAGCGAAGGATGGATGTTGAGCAGGCGGCCTTCGAAGCGTGCGACGAAGGCCGGCGTAAGGATGCGCATGAAGCCGGCTAGCACCACGAGGTTGGCCGCGTAGCCGTCTATGGCTTCGGCAAGAGCCGCATCGAAGTGCTCGCGATCGGCGAACGCCGTGTGCTCGATGCACACCGTGTCGACGCCGGCTTCGCTCGCACGTGCCAGGCCGTGCGCGTCGCGGCGATTGCTGATCACGACCGCGAGCTCGACGTCGAGCGTGCCGGCGGCGACCGCGTCGATAAACGCCTGCAGGTTGGTGCCGCTGCCCGAGATCAGAATCGCGAGCGATGTCAGCCGGTCCATCAGCGGTAGGCGACTGCGCGGGCGCCCGGCTCTATGCGGCCGAGTTCCCAAGCTTTCTCGCCGCTCGCGCGCAGCGATTGCAGCGTGGCCTCCAGATCGTGTTCGCCGACCACGACCGCCATGCCGACACCGCAATTGAACGTGCGGCGCATCTCGTCGGGCGCTATCCGTCCGGTCACGGCGAGCCAGTCGAATATCGGGCCCGGCTTCCAGCTGTTTACGTCGACGACGGCGTCCGCGTTGCGCGGCAGGATCCGCGGTAGGTTCTCGGTGATGCCGCCTCCGGTAATGTGGGCGATGCCCTTGATCGTGACCTTTTGCGATAGCGCGAGTATGGGTTTGACGTAGATCTTCGTCGGCGCGAGCAGCAGCTCTTCGGCCGGCTCGTCTTCGATGTTCGGGTTTTCGGCCAGCTCGAGAATCTTGCGAATCAGGGAATAGCCGTTGGAATGCGGACCGTTCGACGCGATGCCGACGATTCGATCGCCCGCGGCAATCGTGCTGCCGTCGATCAGGTCGCGTCGGTCGACGACGCCCACGCAAAACCCGGCGAGATCGTATTCCCCCTCCGGATACATGTCCGGCATCTCGGCCGTTTCGCCGCCGATCAGCGCGGCGCCCGCGCGCCGGCAGCCCGCCGCGATACCGTCGATGACGGCGGTCGCCACCTCGAGATCCAGCTTGCCGCAGGCGAAATAGTCGAGGAAAAACAGCGGCTCCGCGCCTTGCACGACCACGTCGTTGGCGCACATTGCCACCAGATCGATGCCGATCGTGTCGTGGCGGCCCAGGCGCTGCGCCAGCAACAGCTTGGTGCCGACGCCGTCGGTGCCGGAGACGAGCAGCGGCTGCTCGTAGCGATCGGTCGGCAGCGCGAACAGGCCGCCGAACCCGCCTAGGCCGGCCAGGACTTCACTTCTGGAGGTCGTCGCGACCAGGGGTTTGATGCGCTCGACGAACGTGTTGCCGAGAGCGATGTCTACGCCGGCATCGCGATAGGTCAGCGATTTCTTGGTCATCGGTTGGTCGGTGTGTGACGTTTGCTTTCGCGACGTGGCTTTGAGTCAATTCGTGGCAATCGCCATGAGGGCGATATAATAGTGACAATTAGCGGGGACCACCATCGGCACGTCACAGACAGGGAATCCGAGGCATGGTAACAGGACGATTTGCACGCCGAATTGACACCAATGGACTGGCGTTCCTGATGGCGGTCGCGGCGGCGCTAGCGATGATCGCGTCGCCCGCTGCGAGCGCAATCGAAGTAGAGACGCTGTACACGGTCAAGGTTTCGCTCGATGCGGGCGATCCGGAGGCGCAGGAAAACGCTTACGCCAGAGCGTTGGGAGAGGTGCTGATCCGCGTCACCGGATCCGAAGCCGCCGCGACCTCCGAGGATCTGCTGGCGCTCTTCCCGACGCCTGCGCGGTACGTGCTGCAGTATCGACGGGGCGAGAACGACAGCCTCGTCGTCAGCCTGGACGGCCCGGCGATCGAATCGCTGCTGCGACGCGCCGGCCAGCCGGTCTGGGGCCGAGATCGCCCGCTCACGCTCGTCTGGCTGGCGGTCGACTGGGGCGGGGGCGAGCGGGAGATCGTGGCAGCCGACGACACCGACGGCCCGGCCGACGCCACGCGATCGATCGATCGGAACCGGTTGCTGCGGGAGCGCGTGTTGGCGGCCGCGGAACGACGCGGCATCCCCGTGGTTTTCCCGCTACTCGATACCGAGGATCTGCGACGGGTGAGCTTCAGCGATATCTGGGGTGGCTTCGACGATGCGCTGATCGAAGCCTCACGCCGCTACGGCACCTCGTCCGTGCTCGTCGGTCGCGTTCGCGGCAACGATCTGTATCGCAACCGCTGGAGCTATTACTTCGGCGCTCAGCGTCGGCAATGGACGGGCGGCCCGGCGGCGGCGATCGATCTGCTCGCGGATGCGCTGGCGGAGCAGTTTGCGTACTCGGGCAACGCGCCGGTCGAAACCGTGATCTTGACCATTTCGGGCGTCGATTCCGTCTCGGCTTACGGCACCGTACAGCGATTCCTTGCCGGGGTCGGCGCCATTGATGCCTACCGAGTCGATGCCGTGCAAGGGCCCGAGATTCGTTTCCATGTCCGCGTGCAAGGAGGGGCGGAACGGCTCGCCTCGGCCTTGCAATTCAGCGGTATCCTCGAGCGCCGCGAATGGTTCGGTCCGATGGATTTTCCCACCGTAGCGGAGCCTGCCGACTCGCTCGACTACGTGTACCGGCCGTTCTCGACCGACACCGAAAGACCCGACGAGGCCGCAACCGACACCACTTTGACTGCGCCGTCCGCCGCCGAGATCAACTGAGCCTCTCATGTCCTTGCGCTGGTTGCCGAACGCGATCTCGCTGTTTCGCATCGCGTTGATCGTCCCGGTCGTGCTGTTCATCGAGGACGGGCGCTACGCTCTGGCGCTTGCGCTCTTCTTCGTTGCAGGCTTCTCGGACGGCCTCGACGGTTACCTGGCGAAGCGCTTCGCCTGGCACACGCGTCTTGGTGCTCTACTGGATCCGGTCGCCGACAAGCTGCTGATCGCGGCGACCTATGTCACGTTGGCCTACACCGGACACATACCGATTTGGCTCGCGTCGATCGTCGTGCTCCGCGATCTGGTGATCATAGGGGGCGCGGCGGCCTATAATTTTCTGATCGCGCCGGTGGAGGGTCAGCCGACGCGGGTAAGCAAGCTGAACACGGCGTTGGAGCTCTTGTTCGTCGTCGGCGTCCTCGGCCGCGCCGCCTTCGGCTGGCCGGATTCGCTCACGATCACGGTGCTCGGCGCCGGCGTTTTCGTCACGGTCGTCATCAGCGGCGTCGACTACGTCCTGTCCTGGTCACGGCGGGCGCGCCGCGAGCGGCGCGCTACGGGAGGCATCGATGAAACCGGATCTTAGAACCAACTGGCTGATTGCGGTCGCGCTGATCGGCTGGCTGATCTATCTGTTGGCGCCGATCTTGACGCCGTTCGTTGCCGGCGCCCTGCTGGCCTACATCGGCGATCCGATCGCCGACCGACTGCAGCGGATCAAGCTCCCGCGAACCGTCGCGGTCGTCGCGGTGTTCGTGTTGACGTTCGTGTTCCTCGGCCTGCTCATCCTCTTGGTCCTGCCGCTGATCCGTAGCCAGATCGTCGCGCTGTTGGAGGCGCTGCCGGGGATCCTGTCCGAGTTCGAGCAGGTATGGCTGCCGCGGATCACGGAGCTGCTCGACATCGAGGCCGGCGAGGACATCGGCATTGGCGCGTTCATTTCGCGCTACAGCGACATGGCCGGGAGCTGGGGCAGCAGCCTGCTGGTGTCGTTGACGCGTTCCGGCGGCGCGCTTGCGGCCGCGGTAATCAGCCTGTTCCTGATTCCGATCATCACTTTTTACATGCTGCGCGACTGGGACCTCATCGTCGGCCGTCTCGGCGCCCTGGTGCCGTCGAGCCAGCGGGAGACGGTGTTCGAGCTCGCCCGCGAGACAGACGAGGTGCTCGGCGCGTTCCTTCGCGGGCAGCTGCTCGTCATGATCGCGCTCAGCATCATGTACTCCGTCGGACTCAGCCTGTCGGGCGTCGGCTACGCGGTGGCGATCGGTGTCGTCGCCGGACTGGTCAGCTTCGTGCCGTATTTGGGATTTGCGGTCGGCATCGGGCTTGCGGGCCTGACCGTAATGACCCAGCCGGCGCCGCTGTTGCCGCTCGTCGGCGTGGTCGCGACGTTCTCGATCGCGCAGTTCGTGGAAGGCTCGGTGTTGACGCCGAAGCTGGTCGGCGATCGCATCGGCCTGCACCCGGTCATCGTCATCTTCTCGGTCGCCGCGGGCGGACAGCTGTTCGGCTTCTTCGGCGTGCTCTTGGCGCTGCCGGCCGCCGCGGTGCTGTCGGTGCTGGTGCGATTCGCCTATCAGCGCTACCTCGCGGAGCATCCCGAGGCGAGGATCATCGCCGAATCGGGGGACTGACGACCTTGAGTCAGCTCGCACTGCCGCTCAAGCTGCAAGACCACGCCGTGTTCGAGACCTTCTGGCCCGCCGGTAACGAGGCGCTGGTCGCCTACCTGGAAGCGCTGGATGGCACCGCGCGGGGGCCCGGCTGTTGGCTTTGGGGCAGGGCGGCGACGGGCAAGAGCCACCTGCTGCAGGCCGTTTGCGAACGGCTCGGCGACCGCGCTGTGTTCCTGCCGCTGACGGACCTGGCAGCGGTTGGTCCCGCCGTCTTGGAAGGAGTGGCGGAGCGGCCGTTGGTGTGTCTCGATGACCTGCAGCGGGTCACCGGCGATGCCGGCTGGGAGCGCGCGCTGTTCGAGCTGTTCAACGACGCGGCGGAGTCCGGCACGATGCTGATCATCGCTGCGCTCGCGCCGTCGCGCGAGTCGCGGATCGCGCTGCCGGATCTCGCCAGCCGCTGCGCGATGCTGCCCGCGTTTCACCTGCGTCCCTTAGCGGAGCACGACCGGCGGCAGGCTCTGATCGTGCGCGCGAAGTATCGCGGCCTCGACCTGCCGGACGAGACCGCGCGCTTTCTGACCACGCGCAGCAGGCGCGACATGGCGAGCTTGTATACGCTGCTCGACAGGCTCGACGGCGAGGCGCTGGTCGCCCAGCGGCGCCTGACGATTCCGTTCGTCAAGTCAGTCATCGAGCGGCGCTGACGTCGCTTTCAGTCCGCAGCGTCGAGCTTCAGCGCGATCTGGGCGACCCGCTGGCCGAGCGCCTGCGCAATGGCTTTTTCCTCCGCCGACAACGAATCGGGCGTGCGATTCCAGGTCACGTGGCTAGCGCCGTACGGCGTGCCGCCGCTCTTCGTGGTCGACAGCTCCTCGACCGAGTACGGCACGCCAACGAGCAGCATGCCGTGGTGCAGCAGCGGCACGGCCATGGTCAGCAGCGTGGTTTCCTGTCCGCCGTGGAGGGTGCTGGTCGACGTAAACAGCCCGGCCGGCTTGCCGGTCAAGGTCCCGGCCAGCCACTCGGTAGACGTCGAATCCAGGAAGTATCTGAGTGCCGCCGCCATGTTGCCGAAACGCGTCGGGCTCCCCATTACGAGGCCGGCGCAGTCGGCCAAATCGTCGCGGGTCACGTACGCGGGGCCCGTCGCCGGGACGCTGTCCTCGGTGGCTTCGCACACCGTCGACACCGGCGGCACGGTGCGCAGCCGGGCGCTCGCACCGGCGACCGAGTCCACACCGAAGCAGACCTCGCGCGCGAGTGACTCGGTCGCGCCATTACGCGAATAGTAGAGGACCAGGATGTCGCTCATACGTCGAGCAGCTCGAGGACGTTCTCGGGCGGACGACCGATGATCGCCTTGCCGCGGGCCGCATCGACCACGATCGGCCGCTGCAAGACTTTCGGATGGCGCTCGATCCAGGCGGCGAGGGCCGTGTCGTCGTCGAGCGCCGGCAGGTCCGACGCCTCCCGGTATTCCGCCTCGCCGGTACGCAGGAGATCCGCGACCGGGACACCGAGCATCGCCGCGAGATCGAGCGTGGTCCGTGCGCCGGGCGGCGTCTCGAGGTATTGGACAATGCTGGGCTCGATCCCGTGCTCTCTGATTAATTCCAATGTTTTCCGAGACTTAGAGCATCGTGGGTGGTGATAGATCGTGAGTTCCATGGTCGCGAGCCTGGCCAGCCGAACGGTACAGGGGCGCCACTGTAGCAGGCGCCCGGCCGTTCGTCAGGGCCCTTGGCGACTGCTTGACGACCCGCCTCGCCGCTTGCTAGCGTGTTGCCGTGCGCTCAACGAAATCAATAACTAAGGCCAGCGCAGCCTGCCGGTCAGTGCTCGCTTTGCTGGTCATTCTGGTTGCGTCCTGCCAGTCGTCGCCGCCCGTCCAGGAAATGAGTGACGCCCGGCAGGCGATCGCCGTTGCCCGGGATGCCGGCGCCGAACGCTTTGCCGTCGAGACGCTGCGGGCGGCGGAAGCGTTCTTGGACAGCGCACAGCGGAATCTCACCGAGCGCGCGTATGCGCAGGCGCGCCGCGATGCGCTGCAGGCAAAGACTAAGGCGCTCGAAGCGCTCGCCGCCGTGGAGACGCAGCAACCGGACGAGCCTCGCTAGCGCGGCGCCGCTCGCGTATCGCCGTGCACAGCAACGAGCCGCGCGACCTGCAGTGCCGGAGGTTTCGCGTTACCGGCCGAGTGCAGGGCGTGTTCTTCCGCGCAAGCACGCGCGACGTCGCACGCGAGCTCGACCTCAAAGGTTACGCAATGAACCTGCGCGACGGTAGCGTCGAGGTGCTGGCCTGCGGCAATCCCTCGGCAATCGACGCGCTGGCCGAGTGGCTCGAGCGGGGGCCGCCGCTTGCCACGGTCGAACGCGTCGATGCGGTGGATTGCCCGTACGAAGAGCATCGCTCTTTCGAGACGGCGTGATTCTAGAACCTGTCTCATGATTGTCCGTGGTCGCAACCACGCATAATCATGCGATAGGTTCTAGACGCGAAACCACTTCAGGCGCAGCTTGTCCAGCACCAGGTTCGGATAGCGGCGACGTCCCAGACTGCCGTTGTAGCGACCGAGCGCGCGCTTCAGGTCGCCGCCTTCCATGTCGAGATAATACTTCAGGATCGTGCAGCCGAATCTCAGGTTCGTACGGATGTGCAGCAGGTTGTCGTCGGGCCGACCGATCTCGTCGAGCCAGAACGGCATGATCTGCATGAGGCCACGGGCGCCGGCGTGCGAGATTGCGAAGCGATCGAAGTTGCTCTCCACGTCGATCACGGCCAGCACGAGCTCCGGCGCCAAATCGGCGCGCGTGGCCTCGTAGTGCACGTGGCGAAGAATCTCGATGCGCTCTCCGGGGTCTTCGACCTGACGCGCAAGCCGGGTCGACATGTCCGTCAGCCAAACCTCGGCGGCGAAGTGATCGTCGAAGCTATCGGCTTGGCTGGCCGCTTCACGCAGCAGCTCGCGCAGCACCGGATCGGGCTGCTGCTCTGCGGCGGATGCCGACGCCGCGGCTATCCACATGCACAGATACGTCAATTGGATTCGCATCACGATGACCCGATTGCGTTACGCGTCCTCTCCGCTCGTCAACATAATAGTCACGCCCGACGCAGCAGTTCGAGAGCGGCATCACGTTTCAGCATCCGCGAGTCGGCGTCGCGCCGGTGCCGGTACTCGAGCTCTCCTGCCGCCAATCCCTTCTCGCTGATCACGATTCGATGCGGAATGCCGATCAGCTCGGCGTCGGCGAATTTTACACCGGGACGCGCGTTGCGGTCATCGAACAGCACCTCGTAGCCTTCGTCGGTGAGCTCCTCGTACAGCGACTCCGCTGCGTCACGGAGCGCATCCGAGCGCTGCATGTTGATAGGAATCAACACGACGTCGAACGGCGTCAGCGGCTCCGGCCAGATGATCCCTCGCTCATCGTGGTTCTGTTCGATCGCAGCGCCGACGATGCGCGTGACGCCGACGCCGTAGCAGCCCATCGTCATCGTGACCTCGTTCCCGTCGGCGTCCTGGACCGTCGCGCCCATCGCTTCGCTGTACTGGGTGCCGAGCTGAAATATGTGGCCGACCTCGATGCCTCTGGCGATGCGCAGCCGGCCAGAACCACCCGGCGTCGGGTCGCCTTCGACCACATTGCGGATGTCGACGGTCTCCGGCTCGGCGAGGTCGCGGCCGAAATTGACGCCGGTCAAATGATGATCGTCCTGGTTCGCGCCGCACACGAAGTCGCTCATCAGGCGCGTCGCATGATCGAAGTACACCGGGATGTCGAGGCCGATCGGCCCGGCGTAGCCCGTCTTCGCGCCGGTCGCTTCGAAGACGGTCTTGCCGTCGGCCATCGTCAGCGGCTCGGCGACGCCCGCGAGCTTCACTGCCTTCACCGCATTGAGCTCGTGATCGCCACGTAATACCAACGCAACGGGGGATTTCTCGCCCTCGACGATGAGCGTCTTCAGTGTCTGCGCCGGCGTAACCCCCAAAAGCTCGCATAGCGCCTCGATCGTCGTTGTCTTCGGCGTCTTGACCGTTTCGAGCTCCGCACCCGGCGGCGGCCGCGAACCCTGCGGCGCAATGGTCGTTGCCGTCTCCACGTTCGACGCGTAGTGGTCCTCGTCGCAGTACGCAATTGCGTCCTCCCCGGATTCCGCGATCACGTGAAACTCCTCGGACCGGCTGCCGCCGATCTCGCCGCTATCTGCCTCGACGACCCGAAACTCGAGGCCCAAGCGCTCGAAGATCGCCGTATAGGCGCGGTGCATGGTCTGATACCCCTCTTCGAGCGAGTCCTGGTCGACGTGAAACGAGTAGGCGTCTTTCATGATGAACTCGCGTGCGCGCATGACGCCGAACCGCGGCCGAATCTCGTCGCGAAACTTGGTTTGAATCTGGTAA
>JBFGFX010000058.1:0-15770 GCA_041579335.1 Woeseiaceae bacterium
CGGCGTCTTCGGCGCGCCCGGCGCCGAGCATCCCGTAACAGTGCGCGAGCCAGGCTCTGGCGCCGTCGCTGCCGACCGGGAATCCGCCGACGAATCCGACCTCGTCAGCGTAGGCGTCGTCGCTGTCGATGCGGCGAAAGTCGAGACCTTCGAGCGCTCGAAAGAACTCGGGCTCGAGGCGTTCGGCCGCACGGCCGTGCGACTTCGGCGCATCGCTAGCGGCGTGCGGATCGCCCCACTGCACGACGTAATTGTCCTGCGAGCGGACGATCGCGAGACCGTCGAAATAACGCTCCGCCGTCAGCGCACGGATATTCGCGATGTGGCGGGGTGCGAAATCTTCTGCCAGCTCGAACACCACGGTGCCGTCCTCGATGAACAAGTAGAGCAGGCGATGCTGTGCGAGCGCCATCCAATCGGAAGGCGCCGCGGACTCGAGCACCGAGCTCATCGTGAGACGGTCCTGGGGCAGCGCGCCGATCGGCACGAGAGCGAGCAGCGCCAGCAGGGCGACCTTCGCTGGCACTCCCGACACCTATTCGGTAACGCCCATGATCAGCGTAATGAACAGCACGGGTGGAATGACGAAGCGGATCATGACGCGCCAGAACGCGAAGAACGGGCCGTCTCTGACGCCCATCTCGTCGAGCTTCAGCTGCTTCGGCACCAGCCAGCCGAAGAAGAACGACAGCAACATGCCGCCGACCAAGAGCAGGATGTTGGCCGCCAGGAAGTCCAGCGTGTCGAAGATCGTCTTCTCGGCGAACGCGGGGATGAAGCCGAGCGGGTAATACCCGGACCAGACGCCGAGCGATAGGATAGAGAGTATGCCGAGCAGCCACGCCGCTCCGAGCGTCAGCAGGATGCCCTTCTGCCGCTTGATGCCCCAGTGCTCGTCGACCCAGTTCACGACGCCCTCGGCCAGGCCGATGCAGGACGACAACGCGGCCGAGATCAGCAGCACGAAGAAGATCGAGCCGAACACCTGGCCGCCCGGCATCTGGCCGAACGCGAGCGGCAAGGTCTCGAAGATCAGGCCGGGACCGCTCGACGGTTCGAGGCTGTAGGCGAATACGAGCGGGAATATCGCGAAACCGGCGACCAACGCAACGCCGGTGTCGAGGAAGATGATCGCGGTCGCCGAGCGCGGGATCGAGTACTCCTGCGGCAGATAGGCGCCGAAGACGATCAGCGATCCCATGCCGATGCCGATCGAGAAGAACGCCTGGCCGATCGCCGCCATCGCGGTGCTGAACGTGACCTTGGAGAAATCCGGCTCCAGCAGATATCTGAGCGTGGCCGCCATGTCCCCCGCGACGGCGCCGTAGATCACCATGACGATCAGGGTGACGAAGAGCGCCGGCATCAGCACTTTGACGGCGCGCTCGATTCCCGACTGCACGCCTTGCCTCACGACGTAGAGGATCAGCAGGTGGACGGCGGTGTTCCAGAACAGCAGACGCCACGGGTTTTCTATCAGGCTGCTGAACATCGAGCCGGACTGCTCGGCGTCGATGTTCTCGAGCGATCCGCTCGCGGCGCGGATGAGGTAATCGAGCGTCCAACCCGAGATGACCGTGTAATAGGACAGGATGACGAATGCGCAGAGAATGCCGAGGCTGCCGACCGCACCCCATGTGGAGCTCTTACCTACCTCCGCGGCGACGGCCTGCAGGCTGCCCGAGGCACTGCGGCGGCCGCGCCGGCCGATCGTCAGCTCGGTGATCAAGAGCGGCAAGCCGATGCCGAGCGCGAACGCGAGGTAAATGAACAGGAACGCGCTGCCGCCGTTTTGGCCCAGCACGAACGGAAATCGCCAGATGTTGCCCATGCCGACGGCGAAGCCCACGGCGGCCAGTAGGAATCCCCAGCGCGATGACCATTGCTCCCCCGAGCCCGACGGTGCGGCCATGATCTCCCCTTCCTCGTCCGAACGAATGCGGCGTATTCTCGCACATTCGTCCAAGCGGCAGGCGGCTCGCTGGCGCAGCTCGGAACGGAACGGTGTTCACACCATGCCAGCGACGCTAGAATGCGACGCGCGATCCAAAAACAAACGACTGCCCGAGATATTCTTATGAGACATCCGAGCGCGATCCTGCTCACGGCCGCGTTGCTGGTGCGCGTCGCCGCCGCCGACACCTTGATCCACGCCGGCCGGCTGATCGACGGCAACGCCGACCGAGCGGCGACCGAGATGACCGTGCGCGTCGACGGTTCGACGATCGCCGCGATCGAACGCGGTTACACCGCACCCCGTGCCGGCGACACCGTCATCGACCTGACCGACCAGACCGTGCTGCCCGGACTCATGGACATGCACGTGCATCTGACCGGCGAATACACTCCGCAGAGCCGGCTGCAACGATTCACGCTGAACGAGGCCGATCTGGCGCTCGACGCGGCCAAGAACGCGAAGCGCACGCTCGAGGCCGGGTTCACGGTCGTCCGCAATGTGGGCGACGCGTTCAACGTCACGGTCGCGCTGCGGAACGCGATCGCAGACGGCGACGTGCCGGGACCGCAGATTTTTACGGCTGCGAAAGGACTGAGCTCGACCGGCGGCCACGGCGATCCGACCAACGGCTGGGCGATGCATCTGATCGAAGACCCGAGCCTAACGAGCGGCATCGTCAACGGCGTCGAAGACGCGCGCCGGGCGGTAAGGCAGCGTTACAAGGATGGCGCCGACTGGATCAAGATCACGGCGACCGGCGGCGTCTTGAGCGTTGCGAAGAGCGGCCAGAACCCGCAGTTTACCGACGACGAGCTCGAGGCGATCGTCTCCATCGCCGCGGATTACGGACTGCGCGTCGCGGCGCACGCCCACGGCACGGAAGGCATGCGCCGTGCCGTGGTGGCCGGCGTCGCCTCGATCGAGCACGGCACCTACATGGACCGCGAGGTCATGCGCCTGATGAAGGAGCGCGGCACCTACTACGTGCCGACGATCATTGCCGGCGAATGGGTCGGCGACAAAGCCCGCATCGACGGTTTCTTTCCGGAGCTCGTGCGGCCCAAGGCGGCGGCTATCGGCCCGCTCATCAAGCAGACGTTCGCGCAAGCTTACGCTTACGGCGTGCCCATCGTCTTCGGTACCGACTCCGGCGTCTCGGCGCACGGCGACAACGCGCAGGAATTCGCGCTGATGGTGGAAGGCGGCATGTCCGAGATGGAGGCGATCAAGTCGGCGACCACGGTCGCCGCCGAGTTTTTGGACATCGGCGAGACGCACGGCAGCCTCGAGCCCGGCAAGCGAGCAGACATCGTCGCAGTGCCGGGCGACCCGCTCGACGACATCCGCGTCATGGAGCGCGTGGTCTTCGTCATGAAGGGCGGCACGATCTACAAGCAGCGCTAACGCAGCAGCCCGGGCTCGGCCGTGCGCCCGGCCGCCGGCTCGCCTCCCGGCGCCGGCAGGCTGAGCACGAGCACGTAGCTCGCCAGCACGAAGTGGAACACGATCGGGATCCCGTGGCCGTGCCATCGAAGCTCCGGCACTAGCGCCATCGTCAACACGTAACGCAGAAGCATCGCCGTGAAGTAGACGATGGCGAGCACTCGCAGCGTGTCCTTAGTGGCCGGATTCTCGACGTGCCAATGGCCGTCCTGCCGGCACGCGTCATAGGTGACGAGCGAGAGGAACATCAGCAGCACGATCTGCGCCGGCAGCAGCAAAGGGTACGGCAACAGTCCCGAATACCAGTGCTCGAAGGCGGGCAGCCACGGCGCCGCGTCGAGGGCGACGAGGATCTGGCCCAGCACGCGGCCGAAGAACAGCGTCTGCAGACCGATCAGAATTTTGGCGTGCGCCGTCACGAGTCTTCTCCGAACAGCCTCGCGTAATGGCGGTACCAGTCGCTCGCGAAGATGCCGTCCGGATCGTGCGCGCGCTTTCTCGCGAGGAACTCGGGGAACTGCGGGTAGGCCGCGGCCACCTGGTCTCGCGTGGCGAAGCGGTGATAGGTCAGAAAGTAGCTGCCCTCCAAGCCGAGCGCGACGTCGATCAGCGCCCGGAAGGATCGAGCGGCGGCGCCGATGCCGACGGCCGTGTGCTCGACGTGCAGGTTGAAGATCACGCAGGCGTGGTCCTCGCGCGCCCAGGCCAGGAAACTCTCGTCGTCTTTGCGGATCAGGCGAATCGTGCCGTAAATCAGATCGGCGTGCGTGTCTGTTATCACCGCCGCGGCCTGCGCCATGAGCTCCGGCAATCGCTGCCGCGGCACGTACAGCTCACTAATCATCTCGGTGCCCGCGTGCGCCCGACAGAGCCTACGATCCAGCTCGCCGTGGTAGTCGTCCAGATACAGACTGAACTGGTGCGTATCCGACCAATAGAACTGGCCGCAGGTCGAGCGATAGAACTGCGCAAACCGGTCGAAGGCCTCGGCCTTGTTCGTGTGGGCGTGAAACAGCAGCTCCTGCCAGCTCGACTCGGTCAGGTAGATCTGCCCGTCCGGTATCGGCGTCTCGAGCTCGACCGGCCGGTAGCAGGAGAACACGCCGCGCCTCATGAAATTCGCGCTGCGCTCGTCGGTGACGAATTGGAAATCGCCGTACACGTAGCCGGCGTCGATGCGTTCGGCAAACGACTGCGGCAGCTCGTCGAGCGATCGGATGTCGACGACGCGCTGCATCTTCTGCCGCGGCACCAGCTTTAGCTTTACCGACGTGATGACGCCGAACAGGCCGTAGCCGCCGATCACCAGAGTGAACAGCTCGCGGTTTTCGTTGCGGCTGCATTCGACCAGCTCGCCGGCGGCATCGACCATCGTGAACGACACGACGTCCTCGATGAGCGGCTTGTTGTCGAGGACGCGACCGTGGATGTTTGCCGACAGTGCGCCGCCGATGCTGAGCCGATCCGCGCCCGTCTGCTTCTGGCGGATGCCCCACTGGGCCGCGCGCCCGATCTGCAAACCGAGATAGCCGCGCATCAGGGCCGGCCACTGGATGCCGGCTTCGACCTCGATGATCCCCGTCTCGAGGTCGAAGCCCAAGATGCGGTCCATACCGCTCGTGTCGATCACGAGACCCTGGCTCGCAAACTGCTGGCCGCCCATGGCGTGCCGACCGCCGCAGCTCGCGAGCGGTAGTTGACGCTCGCGCGCCGTCTTGACCGCGGCGATGACGTCTTCCGTGCGGCGCGCGGCGATCCGCGCGATCAGCGGGCTGGCATTCAGCTTCGAATGCACGTCGTTGGCCCAGTCCTTCACGTCGGCCGATGCGCGGCGGATGTGCTTTGCGGCTGCGCTCATATCCGTGACCTCCCTGATCCGGAGCACCGAACGTAGCAGGGTCGGAGCGAATAGCAATACTTTTCTAGAACGTATCGATTTACGCTACCAACGGGTATCGGCGGCCGCGCCTTGCAACGCGCGGCGATCGATCGCGGCGGGGCGCTCGCGTGGCCATCGACGGACCACCTGGCAGAATACGCCCTATGCGCAGATTCACGTTTCGCTCGCCGCCGCCGTCCGACTTCTTGCCCAACGACGTCTTCTACGCGCCGATTCAGGCGATTCTCGGCGAGCGGTTGGCGCCGCTCGGCTTCGTCAGCCCGCAGCCGGGTCGATGGGTCCTGCAGGAGGACGACCTGCTGCGGCCGATGCTGGAGATCTGGCACTACAAAGGCAAGGTGTCGGCGCCGACCTGGGGTTTCGCCCTGTCGTGCGTGCCGCACTTCAACAATTCGCGCACCAAACTGTTCTGGCATCGCACCGTCAAGTCGGCGCGGCTCGACATCTTCCCGTTCGACGAGCTCGCCGGCAACGAGTGGGACATCCCGCGCCTGACCACGCCCGAGCAGCATGCCGAGAGGGCCCCGGAGGTACTCGGCCGAGCGACGGAACAGGCGCAAGCGTATTTCTCGAGCGTCGGCGCGCCGCGGGATCTACTGGCGAGATTCGACCGCCTCGCCGCCGCGCGCACGCGCGGCCTCGGCTATTGGAACTACAACCAAATCCCGCTCGCGCACGCGTTCACGTTGGGCCTCTGCGGCTCGGCGGATGAAGGGCGGCGGATCCTCGACGCTTATCTCGATCGCCACAGTATCAGCGGCCCGGTTGTCGCCGACCTCAGGCGGCGATACGAGGCGGCGCGGTCGTTGTCAGATCTATGATGCTCAAAGCATAGGTTCGAAACGCGACATGGCCAAGATCTACGAATCGAAGCGCGACGCCTGGATCATCGTCCTCATCTGGATCGGCGTGCTGATGTGCCTGTTCGGCGTTGCGGCCCAGTTGGCGAGCTCGGCGACACTGGTGCTGAAGGTGGTCACGGCGATCATCGCCCTGCTCGCCGTCGGCTTCATGCTGTGGACTTTGTACGGCATCCGCTACACGCTCACCGACGCCGCCCTGATGATTCGCTGCGGTCCGTTCCGCTATCGGGTGCCGCTCGACCGCATCGAGTCGGTGCGCCCAACGCGCAATCCTCTGTCGAGCCCGGCCGCTTCGCTCGACAGGCTTCGCATCGAGTGGAACAAGGGGCGCAGGCGCATCATGGTGTCGCCGTTGCAGAAGAAGGAGTTCATGCGCGACCTCGAGCGGCGCTGCGCCCAGCTCAGGGCGGACGGCGATAATCTGATCAGCACCGACTAGGTTGCGGCGGGACATGCGACCGGCCCTCAGCGGTAGGCGCAGACCGACGGCACCCCTGTTGAATCCTCCGAGACATCTCCACATGGGCATGGTAAACCGAGGCAGCGCCCGCGTGGCCGGCCGCGTCGGCCGGCTTCGGGCTTGGCGGTCCCGGCGTCTATTCGACTCCCGCACCTCTCTCGGATTTCCTACACTTCCCGGCATGTCCCGCCGGTGAACGATTCTGCCCGAGCTGGCGCGAATTGTCGCGCCCCTGAAGGTCGCCCGTCAGGCAAGGTGAATGCTCCTGCATAACCTGCACTCCCGCCATCCATGGCGGTCGGACGGGCTCCTACCGGACCGGCCGCGCGTGCGCCGAGCCGCGGAAGATCGCATTCATGAAAATCACGTTCAGGCCGTCGAGGTAGGCGCGCACGTTCGGGTCCTGGGTAAAGCCTACGACGTAACCGCTGCCTTCGGGCTGCGCGACGACGAACGGTTTGAATGCCAGCTGCTTGCGGTTTTCCTCCCACAGGTAGCCGCTGGTCAACAGGTTGTCGGCGTCGGCAAACCGCGCCACGTTCACGCCCTTGTCGAGCCGGATCGGCGTGTAGATGTCGCTCCCGCGCGCCAGCACGTTCAGGTTCCGCGCGACGCCTGCGCCGAGCCAATGGTCCTCGTCGACCAGCGCGCGAACCAAAACGCCAGCTACGGAGTCGGGCTCCACCTCTTCGGCGACGATCGTTGCGGCGTAGTCGTCGCCGCTCAGGTACGTACCGTCGACCGTCTTGGGCGGCTCCTCTTCGCCATCGTCTCCATTCGAGGATCCATTGCTGCCACCATCGCCCGTCTCGACGACCGCGTTCTCGCGCCGAATCGAGAGCAGGTCGACCGCCGGATCGGCGAGGAAACGATTCGCGTTGCCGACGCCGATCAGCACGCCGCCACGCGACACCCAGCTCTTGAGGTTCGCGATACCCTCGTCGCCGAGCGCCGCCGCGTACTCCCCGTTACTCGTCCCCGGCAGTATCAGCACCTGATAGCGCGACAGATCGGCACTGCCGATCTGCGCGACGCGGATTGCGGTGACCGGGTAGTCGAACTGGCGTTCGATGACGAACCGGGTGTTGCCGGCAACATAGCTGCTCGTCGGCCGATCCCACGCGATCGCCACCCGCGGGGCGTTGAACCGGACCACCTTGCCGCTGCCGAAGTTCGGCCCGTCGGTGACCCAGCTATCGTCGACCGCGATTGCATCGGCGCCGGTCGCGCGGGCCAGCCGCGACATCGTCACGGCCAAAGTGTCCGGGTTGTCGGCGACGTCGACGATCAGAGTGCCGGCCGGATAGCGCCTGCCCTCGTGCGTGAACGGCTCGTCGGCGCTCTTCACCTTGAGACCGTCGCGGAGCGCCAGCGCCAGCAGTCGGACCGCCGGCCGGGTGCCCCACGGAACGAGGTAGGCGACGCTCGCGCTGCCGCCCTCTACGCTGCCAGGCACGAACAGCTCGGGCCCCACGGACACGAGCTGCCCCGACACCGTACGATTGCAGGCGTCGGCGCGAACGTTGAACATCAGCGGCAGCGACCAGGCCGTAACGTCGTAGATCTCGTCCGGGAGCTTCTTCGCACGGCGCCGCTCCTGTTCGGCCAGGAACTCGGCCTCGAGCGGCACCTTCGCATCCATGAGCGTGCGGATGAAACGCTTTGCCGGCTGATTCAGATTGATGACGTAGCTGCCGGCCGAATACGAAGTCCCACAGGCCGAGAACGCGGTGGTCGACCGACCGACTTCCACGCCCTGCTGCACGAGGAGACCGGCGATCTTGTCCGCGCCCGGCTGGTCGCTCTGCGTCGGCAGAATGTAGGCGCGCACGTCGCCGCGGGATCCTTCCTCGATCGCGGTCACCTGATAGCGGTAGAAGTCGTCGAGAAACTTCCCGCGATTGACCGCGACCGTCTCGGCGGTCCCGAGCGAGGTGACGAAATGGCGACGGACCGTGTCGCGATAGAGAAGCTCGTTGCCGTCGTACTGCCGGAAGACCAGGCCGCGCGCGGACGCCTGCTCGTAGGTCATCGCAATGCTGCCGAAATACGACGGCCAGCTCGCGCCATAACCCGGATAGAACGCGTCGTAGACTTCGCGAGTGAAGTAGTCGAAGCCGAAGCGATCGAACCAGCGGGCGTTGTTCCGGCCGAACAGGGTGAGGCTGTCGCGCTGATCCTGCGCGAGATGCGGGTTGTAGGGGATCGCTTCGGGCGCAAAATAGTAGGTCGAATCGGATCCCATCTCGTGCGCGTCGACGAACGCGACCGGCAGCCATTCGCGCACGGCATCGGCGTGCCCGCGGGTCTCGGGTTGGGTGCGGATGAACCAGTCGCGGTTGAGATCAAACAGGTAGTGATTGGTCCGCCCGCCCGGCCAGGGCTCGTTGTGCTCGGCCGAGATGCGATCGGAATCAGGTTCGAGGCCCACGGCCATCTCGAAATGATGGATGAACCGGTCGCGGCCGTCGGGATTCTGCATTGGATTGAGGATGACGACGGTGTCGTCGAGAATCGACGGGATCCGCGCGTCGCCGCGCGACGCGAGCAGATGGTAGGCGGTCAGCATCGACGCGTCGGACGACGAGATCTCGTTGCCGTGTACGCCGTAGGAGAGCCACGTCACCGCGGGCTGATCGGCAACGATCGCGCTCGCCTCGGCCGCGCTCGTCAGCCGAGGGTCGGCGAGACGCCGCATGTTGCTCTTGATCGACTCGACGTTGGCGATGTTGTCGGGTGACGAGATCGCGGCGTAGAACAGCCGCCGACCTTCCCAGCTTTGGGCGTAGTCCGCGAGAATGACACGATCCGGCGCGTGTGCCGCGAGCGCCTCGAAGTATCGCCTCACGTCGTGCGCCCAGGTGATCCGCTCACCGGGGGCATAGCCCAGCACGTCCTCGAAGCTGGGGACCGCGGGATCGTAGTCGGCGCCCGGCCAGAAATCGAATTCCTGCTGCGCGCCGGCCGGCGCTGCCAGGATCACCGCCGACACAGCGAAGAAAGTCGCAACGATGCGAGTCATGGTCTCCCCCTGTTTGATGAAGCGCGACGTTCACGCGTCGCCGCATGTCGTTTTGTTATTGCTGCTAACGCGGCAACGACCGATCCCGGTCCAGGACGCCGTATTTCTTCAGTACCCGTTTGAGGTCCTCGATCGGGATCGCCTCGAGCGTGCCGCGGGTACTCGTCACGGTGGTCGCCTTTAAGATCGCATTATAGATGGCTTCCTCGGTCGCTTCCGCCGTCGCTGCGAAGAGCGGCGACATCGACGAATTTGCCAGCGCCTCTTGCGGGACCGGCCCGGTTCTCGAGCGCTGCCGGCGCACGGAGGCATGAGTCGAGAACGCAATGACGTAATCACCCGAGCCGTTGCTCGCATACGAGCCGGTCCGTGCGAGCCCCATCATCGCGCGCATGCCGATGCGATCGAGATTGCGCGCCGTCAGAGGCGCATCCGTAGCAACGACGATCATGATCGAGCCGTCCGCCGACCCGAGCGCGTTTTTGAAGGAGTACTTGCCGAGCTCGCGGCCGACCGGTGCGCCGTTGATGGTGAGAACGCCGCCGTAGTTCGTCTGCACGAGGACGCCGATCGTGTAACCGCCGAGATCGTCCGGCAGGACCCGCGAGCTCGTGCCGATGCCGCCTTTCCAACCGAACGCCTGCGTGCCTGTGCCCGCACCGACGCTCCCCTCCTCGACCGGTCCGTCGCTTGCGTTCGCGAGCGCCGCAAGCACCTCGTCGCGCCCGATCGGATCGGCCCGCTGATTGTTCAGGGTAAAGTCGTTCGTCTCACCGACCACCGGATTGACCGTCACGTCCGGCATCCCGGGCCGGGCGTAGACCCACTCCTTGAGCGCGTTGGCCGCGCTCCAGACGCAGAGCGTGCACGTCAAGAGGATCGGCGTCTCGATTTCCCCGAGCTCGTTGACTTGAGTCACGCCGACCATTTTGCCGTAGCCGTTGCCGACGTGGATCGCCGCGGGAATCGGATGCGTAAACAGATTGCCGGGCGCGGGGATGATCGCCGTCACGCCGGTTCGGACGTCGTCCCCTTCGATCTTCGTCGTATGTCCCACGCGCACACCGTCGACATCGGTGATCGCGTTGAGCGGGCCGGTGGGGAAGATGCCGATGGTGATCCCGATGTCACGCGCCCGGGGCCGCTCTTCTTGTGCGTTCGCGGAAGCCACAGCGCACAGTAGCATACACAGGGCGGCGACCATGGTCGCGGAACAGGGTCGGCGCATTATCGACCTCGCCTCTCTTGATGGAAGGTCCCGGTCGCGGCTGAAGCCACTCCTACGGTCCGTGTTTCGCCTATTGTAGGAGGGGCTTTGGCCCGACCTAATCAAAGACGTCGAACTGGTAGCTGTACTTGACGATGAACTCGCGGCTCGTCGGTGGCGCGCCGGCGAAGCGCTCGTCGAATTCGTTGTAGACGACGTACAGGCCGGAGTTGGCGGTGCGTAGGAGCGAGAAGCGCAGATTCGTCGCCAGCGTCTCCGACTGGTCGTCGTATTGCACCAGCGCCTGCAGCAGCATCTTCGGGGTAAACGAATAGGACAAGCGCAGTCGCGTCACCGTGACCGAGAAATCGCCGCCGGGCACGGGCAGATCGAAGTCGTTGTACACGACGGCGAGCTCCGAGCTGAATGTCTCTCCGATACGATAGTTGATCGTCGGCTGTATGACGATACGGTCGCCACCGAAGCGCTCGCCGATGTTGGTACGCACATTCAGGCTGAGCGGTGCGGACAGGTCGGTGTGGCCGACGACTTGCGCCTCGGCACCCGAATAAGTGCCGGGCTGCACGAATACGCCGTCGACGATCTCGAAGGGTTCTTTCAGGCCGTCCTTGAGGTAATTGACGCCGGTGTCGATGCGATAGCCGTTCTTGAACTCCCAGTGCGTGTCGTAATGTTGGAAGCCGGTCTCGAGATCGCCTTCGAGGTCCCAGTAATTGCGGACGGAGATGTGCGGCCGGACTTCCAGAAGACCCCACAGGTTATCCGGGCGGAAGCGCCGCATGATGAAGAACTCGCCGCGATCGAAATCGTCGCGCCGCAGGAAGCCGACTTCCGGATTGAAGTCCTCGCGGACCTCGGTCCAGTTGATGCGCGAAGACCAGGTGGCGGAATCGTAGTTCATCTTGACTGCGAACGCCTTGTCGTCTCCGGTCAGGCCCGGCGTATCGGTCTGGGCGAACCAGCCCTCCAACAGCAGGTTGTCGCCGATGCCCCAGCGTCCGTCGATCGCGTAGGTCTGATTCTCGTCGTCCGACTCGGGAACGCCGAGGCTGCCGTCGCCATCGCGACTGACGATCAGGGCGCCGATCGACGATCGGTTCGGCAGCTCCTGATTGACTCGAGCGACCACGTAATCATTCTGCTCGGCGACGCCCGCGAGACCCTCGTCCGCCATGTAGAGAAAGCCGACGTTCGTGCTGCTGCCGACTTTTCCGGATAGCCGCACACCGCCCTCGATCGGGATCGGTGCACCGCCTGCGATGCCGATACGGCGGCTGAAGAAGAGCTCGACCTCTTCGGCGTTGCCAACGGTGAACTGACCCGCATTCTCGAGGAAAAACGGCCGCTTTTCCGGTAAGAAGATGCTGAATCGGTCCAGGTTGACGACGAACTCGTCCACCTCGACCTGTGCGAAGTCGGTGTTGTAGGTGGCGTCGAGCGTCAGACTCGGCGTTAGCGAATATTTGATGTCGACGCCGACTTCCTGCTCGTCCGCGGTGCCACTCAGGCCGCCACCCTCTTCCCAACTGCCGAGCGCATACGGCGTGACTTTGAGGTTTCGCGACGCCGGCGTCACGATGCCCTGGACCGTGCCGGCTTCGGACACTCTGTTGATGTCCCGCTGGCGGCTGAGCGGCGCCCAGTAGACGATCTCGTTGTTGCGGCGGATGTTGCGCTGAAAGTTGATGCCCCAGACCTGGTCACTGCCGCGGCCGTAGCGCAAGGTCGTGAACGGGATCTCCATCTCCGCGCTCCAGCCGATGTCCGTGATTCTGGCCTCGACGTTCCAGCTACCGTCCCAGTTCAAGTTGAAGCCGCCGCCGCCGGAACCGAATTGGCCCGTCGAGCCTTCCTTGATCACCTGCGCGTCGTACTCGACGCCCGCCGGATTGGTGCCGAACAGATAGCCGTTCTGGCGGTCGAGCAGCCCGTCGATGATGACCTGAAAGCTGTCGGTCTCATCGAGCGAGGAGTCCCGGCGACTGTCGGCGACGATGATGCTCTCGGGGTCGTCGTCGTATGCAACCATGCCGATGTAGAGCGACGTGTCCGTGTAACCGATGAACACCTCCGTCTTCTTCGTAGCGGGATAGCCCTCGTTGGGCTGAACCTGTGAGAAACCCGAGGCAGGCACCACGTTCTCCCAGGCCGGGTCGCCTGCCACCACGCCGTCCAGCACCGGCGCCGTGCCGAGCGCCGCGGCCTGCGTTACCGGCCGCGGCCGTTGCTCGGGCGCCGCGAAGGGCTGCGCGGCGAGCGGCCCCATTGCAGCGATGCCGACCATCGCGGTAATACCTCGCAGTGCGCTGCGATTCCTTGCTGATTTCAAACGAGCCCCCCAAGTTGGTTGCTGTAGCAACTTTCGATGTCTGCCGGCCGAAGGCGGCCTGCCAGTGTAAAGGCTTATTGACCGGTTTCAACCACGGCAGTTCGGCGCTCGAGCGGCGCCGTTACGGATAGCGAACGCGCCGTCTCAGGCCACCCTCAGCCGGTCCCGATAAGCAAAAAGCCCGGCCACGCCACCCGTGTGCACGAACACGATATTGTCCGATGCGCCGAAACGGCCCTTGCCGATCAGATCGATCATGCCGGCCAGGCCCTTGCCGCTGTACACCGGGTCGAACAGGAGCCCCTCCTGTCGGGCCAGGAGCAGGATCGCCTCGTTCATGCCTCGCGTCGGCACGCCGTAGCCCTCGCCCACGTAGTCGCAGTTCGCGACCACGTCGCCCCGCTCGACTATGCCCGGAGCACCGATGTAGTCGGCGGTCTCGACGGCGAGCTTGTACACCTTCTCTTCTTGTTTGTCCTTAGGCACGTTGACGCCGATCCCCAGCACTGGAATACCGCTGGACGTCGCTTTGACGCCGACGACCAGTCCAGCCTGCGTGCCGGCGCTGCCCGTCGCGTGAACGATGTGATCGATGATAAGACCCTGACGGTTGGCCTGCGTGATCAGCTCGAGCGCACAATCCACGTAGCCCAATGCGCCGATGGGATTCGAGCCGCCGCCGGGCACGATGTAAGGCGTTTGGCCTTTCGCCTCGAGCTCCGCGGCAACGTCTTCCATCGCCGCGTCCATGTCGGTGCCTTTCTCGACCTCGCGGATATTGGCACCGAACAGATGATCGAGGAACACGTTGCCTGAGTGCAGATAGGGCTCGGTCGCATCGGCAACGCGCTTCTCGAACACGAGCTCGCACTTCATGCCCAGCTTGCAGGCCGCCGCCGCCGTCTGCCGCGCGTGGTTCGACTGCACGGCTCCCTGCGTAATGATCGCCGAGGCGCGTTTCTCCATCGCGTCCGCCATCAGGAACTCGAGCTTGCGGGTCTTGTTGCCGCCGGTGCCGAGGCCGGTGCAATCGTCGCGCTTGACGTAGATGTTCGGGCCGCCGAGGTGTTCGGTCAGGCGCGGCAGGAACTCGAGCGGGGTCGGCAGGTGCGCGAGGGAGATGCGGGGAAAACGCGAAAGCAGCACGGCTATGTCCTCTTCTATTTTTTTCGGGGCGGCAGCGGCCGCGCACCGGTGGCGAGCTCCACCGTGCGCCTGGCCAGCATTTCGGTGGACGAGATCAGCGGCACGCTGATGTCGTCATCAGTCAGAATCAACGGGATCTCGGTGCAGCCGGCGATAACGGCCTCCGCGCCGTCGGCGATCACCGATTCCGCGACCGCCCTCATGCACCGCCGAACCTCCTCGCCCGCGTCGCCGCGTTTGACGCTGAAGATCGCGTCCATGCACAGACGCTGATGCTCTGCGTCCGGCAACACGAGCGTCAGCGCCGTAGCGTCGACCGCCTGCTGATACACGCCGGACTGGATACAGGCGTCGGTTGCGAGCAAGCCGACGGAGCGGGCGCTCGGCAGCGCCTCGACGACCGCCTGGATCGTCACGTCGACGATGCTGATGAACGGAATCGACACGGCATCGATGGCGTCTTGCACGAACGCATGCGCGGTGTTGCAGGGCATGACCAGGAAGTCGGCGCCGCCGCCGGCTAGGTGTACCGCCATGTCCGACAACGATTGCCGCACGGCGCTGTCGTCGCCGCGCATCGCTTCCTGGCGATCGGGCACCTGCGGGTTGTTCTCGACCAGCATGCGAACGTGATCCTGATCCTTTTCCGCCGGCGTCAAAGCGATGACTCGCGTCATGAAATCCACGGTCGCCTCCGGTCCCATGCCACCCAGCACGCCGACCGTCCGGACGGGTTTCGAAGACATCGAGCTCAGCGCTGACATTCGGTTCGGATCTCGTCCGCGGTTGCCGCTCGGCGCGCGTACGGTTCCGCCGAGGTGCGGTATTGGGCGATCAGCGCCGCATTGTCGCGCGCTAACGAACCGTCACACAAGAGAAGATTGTTCTCGAAGCCCAGGCGGACGTGGCCGCCGGCGGCGGTCGCCGCAAGCATCGCCTCGTTTTCGCGGCGGCCGAAGCAGCAGAGCGCCCAGGGAAAGGCGCCGTGGTCGGCGGCGGCCAGCATCGCGTCGAGCTCTTCGGCGCGTCCTTCGAGCGAGGCCGAGTATCTGCCGAGAACGAACAGGCAGAACGGGTGCTCGTCCGCGAACACGCCGCGGCGGCGGAGGTCGTCGAAGCGCCTGACATCATCCGGCGAGTAGAGGATGTATTGCGGCCACACTCGCTCCCGCTCGAGCCAGGCGAAAAATGCGGCCGCTTCCGCTTCCGCGCCCTCATCGGGGCACAGTTCTCGCAACGCGAGCGATACCGCCTCGGGCTTGAGCTCGCGCACGACGGCCATTTGCTGCGCCCGGTCGTAGATGCCGACCGATTCGGTGGTGACCTGAAGAATCAGCCCCGCACCAACGCGCTCGCGAATCGCCGCGATGGCGCGCCGATAGCGGCCGGCGTCGAGCGTGTGCCTGCCCGCCTCGTCGCGAA
>JBFGFX010000059.1:0-15751 GCA_041579335.1 Woeseiaceae bacterium
AATACGTCCAGAGCGGGCCGGCATTCTCGCTGCTCGCCGAGCTGGGTGTCGACTACGCCCAGGGTTTCTACGTCGGCAAGCCCATCGCGGTGCCGCGCCATCGCACGCTGCCGGTGGCGCTCGCCAGCAAGCGCCGCAAACACCGGGTGGCCGACAAATCCGGCGCCTGAGGGCGTTCCTGCGCCAGCGAATCGCGTTGCCGGCGGCCGTCGCCGAGCCGCCGATCACAGGCCTAAACCGAACGCTCCCTAGGTAAAAACCACGACGATTCGCCCCGCTGGCATCCTCTAGAATCGAGCCACCAATAACAATCGCCTCGGGATTCGAGCGGGGATCGACGTCGATGAAATACTCCATCATGCTGCCTTCCATTGCCGCTGCGACGTGCCTCGGGCTCGCCGCAGCGGCGGTCGCGCAGCAACAACAGCTTGGCGATGCGTTGGAGGCTCAATCACAGAGCCTTGAGACGAGCGTCGACGTGCAGAATCGCATCAACGCGTTGGACGACGAGACGCGCGAGATGCTCAACGAATACCGGCAGACGATGTCGCAGGTCACCGATCTGGCCGCCTACAACGAGCAGTTGGAACGGCTGGTTGCGACCCAGCGCGTCGAGCTGGCTGATTTCGAACGCCAGTTTCAAGAGATCGAAGTCACGAAACGCCGCATCTTGCCGCTGATCGTCCGCATGATCGAGGTGCTGGAAGAGTTCGTCGCCGTCGACATCCCGTTCCTCGAGAACGAGCGTGCGCTGCGCATCCAGGAGCTCAAGAACCTCATGACGCGTCCCGAGGTCCCGACCTCGGAGAAGTACCGGCGCACGACCGAGGCCTACCAGATCGAGCTCGAGTACGGGCACACGATCGAGGCCTACGAGGGCGAGATGGAGGTCGGCGGCGAAGCTCGGACGGTCAACTTCCTGCGCTACGGTCGCCTGGGGCTCTACTACATGACCCTCGACGGTCTCGAGATCGGCTATTGGGACAGCCAGCAGGACCGCTGGGTGCAGCTCGGAGACGAGTACCGGCAATCGCTCGACCGCGCCATCCGCATCGCGCGCAAGCAGCTACCGCCCGATCTCACTCGACTGCCGGTGCCCGCTCCGGAGGATCGAACATGAGGCCGCATCGACAGAAGATCGGTACGAGTATGACGATTGGCACGATAATCGCGATGCTCGTGGCCGCGCTGACCACGACGGCGTACGGCGCCGAAGCGGACGTCGACGCGCTGGTCGAATCCGTGCGGCAGGAAGCCCTGCGCGAGGCCGAGTTCGACGAAGAGCGCATACAACGCTTCCTCAACGCGCGGGAAGAGCAACGTGCCCTGCTGCAGACAGCTCGCGCCGAGCTGGCCGCGGCGAATCGTCGCGCCGATCAGCTGCGCACCGAATACGAGGACAACGAGCGAACGCTGACCGAGTACGAAGCCGCGCTCGAAGAGCGGGCGGGGGATCTCAACGACCTGTTCGCGATCGTCCGTCAAACCGCGCTGAGCGCGCAGGGCGTCCTTGGGACTTCGCTGGTCGCGGCAGAGCAGGAAGAACGATCGACGTTCCTTACCGACCTGGGCAAGGGAGAGATCAAGCCGACGATCGACGATATCAAGCGCCTGTGGACGACGATCATGTACGAGGTCGCCGAGTCCGGCAAGGTCGTGCGCTTCAACGCGACGGTGATCAAGCCGCAGGGCGATGAGCAGGCGCAAAAGGTGACGCGTGCGGGGGTCTTCAACTCCGTCAGCGAAGGGGCTTTCCTGCGCTATCTTCCCGAGTCCGGCAAGCTCGTCGAGCTGAGCCGCCAGCCGGCGCCACGTTTTCAGCGCATGGCCAGAGAGCTCGAGTCGGCGACGTCCGGGGTCGTGCCGATGGCCTTGGATCCGTCAAAAGGCGCGATCTTGAGCCTGATGGTGCAGTCGCCGGACCTGAATGAACGCCTGAAGCAGGGTGGCGCTATCGGCTATCTGATCCTCGTGCTCGGTGCGCTCGGCGTTATCATCGTGCTGCAGCGCGCTTTCGGCATCCTGTTTGCACGCCGCGCGATCGACGCGCAGGCGAGAGCGGCCGGTGAAGCCGAGCCGGACTCCAAGAACGCGCTCGGACGGCTGGAGAAGGTGGCTAAGGACATGGCAGGCGACGACCTGGAAGCCATCGGCATCCGGCTGGACGAGCAGCTTGCCGAGGAGAGCTCGCGTTTGAATCGGGGGCTGCCAACGGTTGCCGTACTTGCGGCCGTCAGCCCGCTCTTGGGCCTCCTGGGCACCGTGACCGGCATGATCGAGACCTTCCAGTCGATTACGCTGTTCGGCACCGGTGACCCGAAGCTGATGTCGGGCGGCATCTCGCAGGCCCTGATCACGACCCAGCTCGGCCTTGCCGTCGCGATCCCGTTGGTACTTTTTCACAGCCTGCTCGTCGGCAGGGCGAATCGCATCGTCGAGCGTCTCGGCAAGTACTCGAGCGACCTTCTGACGGGCCATGAGCTGGACTGACGTCAGCGACGGTCTTGCGGCCCTGTTCGAGCAGGGCGGTCTGACCCTCTGGGCGATCCTGTTCTCGTCGTTCCTGCTGTGGATACTGATCATCGAGCGCTATTGGTTCCACTTTCGCGAGCTGCCCCGACTCAAGACCGCCGTGCTCGAAAACTGGCACGCCGAGTGGCCGAGCATTTCGGAATCGATCCGGTTTCGTCGCATCGAAGCGCTGGTCGGCGATCTGAAGGCCGAAGCGAGGCGCAATCTGCTGGCGCTCAACGCGCTGACGGTGATCCTGCCGCTCTTGGGTCTGCTGGGTACGGTGTCCGGCATGATCAAGGTCTTCGAAGTCATCACGATATTCGGTAGCGGTAACACTCGAGGCATGGCCTCGGGCATCTCGGAGGCGCTGGTGACGACAATGGCGGGCCTGTTCACGGCGCTATCGGGTATCTATTTCGTTTCTAATCTTGAGAATCGTGCGGAGGAAATGGCGCGCGAATTCGAAGCCGAGCTGGTGGAGCACCTTTAAATGGCAACCCGAGAACACCTGAAGTCCGAATCCGGCCCGGCGGCGATGAACATCACGCCGTTGATCGACATGGTATTCATCCTGCTGATCTTCTTCGCGGTCAACGCCTCTTTCGTCAAGGAGGCCGGCGTGGAAATCGAGCGACCGAGCGCCCGCACGGCGACTACTCAGCAGCAGGCCAACATCATGATCGCGGTGACTCAGAACGGCGAGGTCTGGGTCGACCGCCAGCGTGTCGACCCGCGCAGCGTCCGCGGCCACGTCGAACGACTGCACGCCGAGAATCCCGAAGGCGCGGTAGTGATTCTCGCCGACGACTCGTCGCGCACCGGACTGGTCATCGAGGTGCTCGATCAGGCGCGCCTCGCGGGGGTCGAGCAGGTTGCCGTCGCCGCCACGCCGGACTAGATCGATGAGGGCGAGAGCGGCGAGTCGGCTACCCATCATCGTGCTCGGCGCGGTGCTGGTCAACGCGATCATGTTCACGGCGATCGAATACATGGTCGGCAACCGCCGCATCCGGCTGACCGAGACGTCGGATTTCGACATCGCCAATTTCATCCGTGTCCAGGAGCAGTCGCAAGAGGTGCGCTCGCGCCGCGATCCGAAAGCGCCCCAGAAGCCGGCCAGCGAGATGGAGCAGGACATGGCGCGACTGTCGAATCTTGCGAAGTCGGGAACGATGACCGGCCTGGACGTCTCGATGCCCGACATCCAGCTCGACGTCGACATCGGTGGCACGATCCAGATTGCGCGTGAGCTGACGCCGCTCGTGCGCATACCGCCCGAGTACCCGATGTCGGCGCGGGCCAAACGCACCGAGGGCCACGTGATACTGCGTTTCACGGTGACCGAGACCGGTTCCGTCGCCGATCCGGAGGTGCTGCGCTCCGATCCGCCGGGCGTGTTCGATCGGGCGGCGATCCGGGCCGTACTGCGCTGGAAGTATCAGCCGCAGATCGTGGACGGCCAACCGGCGAGCGTCGTCTCGTTCACCCGTATCAACTTCCAGATGCTGGAGGAACAATGAGACGGCTCGGCGCCTTTGTAGCGGGTTCGATCCTGGCGCTGGTCTTGGCTTCCGCCGCCTTTGCGCAGAGGCAGCAGACGCAGACGTCTACGCTGCCGTCGGCTGCGCGCAGCACTTTCTTGAAGCTGACAGAAGTACAAAAGCTGTGGGAGCAAGAGCGCTACGACGAGGCGATCGCCGAGCTCGAGGAGCTCGCCCCTAAGACGGAAGGCAAAGCCTACGATTTCGCACTGACCTATCAGTATCTCGCGCACACCAATATCCTCGCGGGCCGGCCCGAACGCGCCCGACCGGCGCTCGAGCGGGCGCTGTCGGTCTCGGGTCTGCCGCTGCAGACGGAGGCGGACCTGCGTCTCTTCTACGGACAGGTGTTGGCCGGTGACGAGGAATTCGAGATGGCGAGGGACAATCTGGAATTCTGGCTCGAGAACACGGCGACTCCACCGCAGCCGTCGCAGATCTTTTACGTCGCGTACGCGAACTACCAGACCGGCAATATAGATCGAGCGCGGCCGCTGATCGAACGTGCGATCAACGAGGTCGAGACTCCCAACGACACTTGGAATCGACTGTACTACCAGATCCTGTTCGATCAGAAGCAATACGACGACGCGCTCTACGTGCTGAAGGAACTGCTGGCGCGCAACGTCGACGACGCCAGCTACTGGCGCCTGCTGGTCAACCATCATATGCAACGGGAAGATGGCAGGGCGGCGCTAACGGCGCTCGCGATCGCGTACCTCCAGGGCCTGCTCGACAAGCCGGACGACCTGAAGCGGCTGATCTCGATGTACGGCTACGTCGAGATCCCGGAGAAGGCGGCCCGACTGCTCGAGGAGTACATGCAGGACGAGACTTTGCCCAGCGACCCGGACACGCTGCGGCAGCTCGGCGACCTATGGCTGCTGGCACGCGAGCGGGAAAAAGCGAAGGGTGTCCTGCAGCGGGCCGCCGCGGTCGCGCCGGACGGTAGGACGTATCAGCTCCTGGGCGGTATTTTCTTCGAAGACGAACAGTGGCGGGATGCGCACGCATCGTTCGTGCGGGCGCTCGAGCTCGGCGGTCTCGAGGAGCCAGACCGTGTCCAGCTACTGGCCGGCATCTGCGCCTACCGCGCCGGCATGCGCAACGAGGCGCGGGCGGCGCTCGAGGCGGCGTCGAAGTCCGACGCGTTGCGGTCGCAGGCCGAAAGTTTCTTGGCACGACTCGACGACGTGTAGCGCCGTCCACCCAAAGCTGCGAGGATGGCCCCAAGAGCACGATTGCAGCGGCGGCAATTCCTGACTACGGCATCGTCGCCTCGTTCAGACCCCAATCGTAGCCGGCGAACTCGACGGCATAGCCGTCGGCGCGGGTGAGGTCGCCCGCGAGCGGCGGCGGAGCGACGCCGATAAGGTAGTCGACGAGCGGACGATCCGACGGTCGGCCTCGGCGGCGCAGCTCGTTCGCGAAGTCCTTCTCGTACCATTTGAAAATATCCGAGAGCACGACGCGTCGATTCGCGTGATCGATTAGCACGTTTTTCGGATTCGTCACGAAGTCGATCGTCGCACGTTCGAGGTACGGCTCCAAGTCCGCACCTGTCGGCAGCTCGGGCCGCGCGACGGGGCAGCTCTCGCTGGCGCAGTTCAGCACGAAGTGGATACGCGGATCGCGAAACGCGTCGCGGATCACGTCGTTCTCGACCGCATAAAGACTCATGGACGTGCTGCCGAAAAGGAAGCGCTGCCGCCAGAAGAAGCCGAAACCCGTCGTGACCTCGAGTGGCGCCTTCACGTCGGTAACGCTCTCGAGCGGCCAATGATCGAGCACGCTCCAGATCACGTACGCGTTATACGCGTTCAGCCAATAGGCGAGCTCGTCGCTACGCTTCGGAAAACGCTCGGGCGCGTTCTCGGGACTGTAAGCCGCAACCGCTGCGAGGTAGCCGTCGAGCGTTCGTCGGTCGCCTTCGTGCCCGTGCCAGCGTGCGTAGTCCACGCGCCCCTCCGCGTCCACGTACTCCGCCAAGAGACGTTCGAATGCCGCGTGCGAGAAACCTTCGTCGGGAAACTCGCGGGGCGGCTCGGCGTCGATGACGATCAGCTCCGGCCGATTGATTAGCCACAGTGTCGCGATGGAGGCGACGAGCACGAGCGCGATGATGATGAAGAGAGCCAACAGCGACCTCCCGTTGGCGGCACTAGGTTCGATCGTACGCATGTGCGAGGAGACCGGACCCAGCTCCGCAATATTTCCGGGCATTATGCCGCCACTATTCGAGATCGGCCGGCAGCATCGGCGTCGACAGCAGCTCTTCGAATGCAGCCCAGCGGGCGGCGGGCTCGTCACCGCTTTGCTCCACGTAGTTGCGCACCATGTCCTGGCCCAAGTTGTAGTTGATGACATAGCTGCGATACGTCTCGATGAAATCGACGCGCTGCCGCGCACGTTCGGGCGACGTCAGCTTGTAGCGGATCAGCCAGTCCACGGCCTCGTCCTTACTGATGTCGCCGTTGAGATAGTCCCGCGCCGCCTCGTTGTCGGCGTAGCTCAGACGCCGCAAGAGCTCGCGGAGCTCGTAATAGCGATCGGCCTCGCTCGCATCGAGGCCGGCAAGGGGGAACAGCACGTTTTTCTCGAACTCGATCCGCTCCGTCCCGGGAAACGCCAGATCGATGCCGTAGTTCCCGCTGCCCTCGGCGATCAGCGACTGGGGGCTCCACAGCGGATACAGCGTGAATTCGATCCAACCCGCCTCGTCCACCAGGTTTTTCTCCAGCAGCGCGTTGAACGTGTGGTGACCGGGATAGCCTTCATGGCAGCCTAGATCCACCGCTCGGCTCAAGAAAATCGGCAGGTCCGTGTTGATCTGTATCAGACTCTGCGCGCCGCCCTGATACCAGTTGTAGCCCGACCAGGGTTTGTGGGTTACGTATTCGAGTGTGAACGACTCGTGCTCGGGCAGCGCGATGTGCTCGAGGGTGCGGCGACGGCACTCCGCGATGGCCGCGTCGAATACCGCAGCCAGCTTGTCCGCCGGGATCGCGAAGCGCGCGACGAACGCTTCGACCCGCGCGGACAGCTCACCGTCGCCCGGGAGCAGCTCGTCGATGCGCTCGAGCACCGCGTCGAAATCGGTCGCGTCGTAGTCGGGTGCGCGGGTGCCGAAGAGTCGCATCGCCTCGTCGTCGAACGAGCGGGTCACGCCGTTGTTCAGGTCGATCCGCGCTTCTAGCGCCTCGAGGCGTGCGAGCAAGCCCTGGACGCGGGGCGTCGCAGCGGCCGGATCGTCGCGCAGGCGTGTCGCCAGGTCCGCGGCGCGGCGTCGAATCTGATCGAGGGCCAGATCGGCCTGGTCCGCGGCCGCCTTGATGTCGTCGGGGCCGAAATAGGCGTCGACATGGGCGGGATCGTGGCGGCCCATGGCCAGCTCGAGGAACAGGTACTCGCGGGCGCCGGCGTCGACGCCGTGCTCGTTCCCGGCGCCGCTCGGCGACCCGGTGTCGTCGGCCGGTTGGCAGGCGGTGAGCGGCATCGCGGCCAGGCATGCAATCCATCGAATTCTCATGGTTCTTCCAACGCT
The DNA here is from genome assembly GCA_041579335.1 of Woeseiaceae bacterium. Taxonomy (GTDB): domain Bacteria; phylum Pseudomonadota; class Gammaproteobacteria; order Steroidobacterales; family Woeseiaceae; genus JBFGFX01. Next base: position 7,600 of record JBFGFX010000059.1, read on the forward strand.
GTTGCGGTGGCGCACGATGATAGTGTGGCCCGATCGTCGCGTGCAATTTCCAGGTCGGCCGCAACGCGGGAGGACAATCGGAGTCCAATGTGCAAAGCTTTGGCTTTGGCGAGGTGGGGCAGTGAACGATCGATCCTCTCTGTGGCTGATTCCGGGGCTGCTCGCTGTGGGCGCGGCTCTCGCGCTCGGCTATTTTTGGTTCGAGCGCCGAGCGGCCGAGCCGGAGCCGGCGCCGGCCCCCGCCGGGCCCGCGGCCGAGGCGGAAGCGCCGGCCGGACCGCGATTCCCGGTGCCGCCGGTCATGCCGGAGCGGCGCCGGCCCGAGGACCTGACGCCGCTGCCGCCGCTCACCGAGAGCGACCGGTACTTCGAGCTGGCGCTGGTCGACGTGCTCGGCAGCGGCATCGACGACCTTCTGGTGGACACGGCGCTGATAGAGAAGTTCGTCGCCACCGTCGACAACCTGCCGCGTGCCGCGGTCGCCGAGCGAATTCGGCCGATCGGTAACGTGCTCGAGCCGTTTTCGGCCGACGGGCAGGACGATAGCGGTCAGTTCACGCTCGATCCGGCCAGCTATCGGCGTTACGACGCGCTGGTGAACCTGATCACCAGGGCCGACATGGACGCGCTCGTCGATATCTATCGCCGCTTCTACCCGCTGTTCCAGGAGGCTTACGTCAACCTCGGCTACCCCGACGCCTATTTCAACGATCGCCTCGTCGAGGTCGTCGATCATCTGCTCGAGACCCCGCAGGTCGACGAGCCGATCGAGCTCGTGCGCCCCCACGTCCTGTACGAGTACGCCGATCCCGCGCTCGAAGCGCTGTCGAGCGGCCAGAAGCTCATTCTCCGCATGGGAAGCGAGCATGCGGTCCGGGTGAAGCAGTTCCTCGAGGAGCTGCGCGAGCGGCTCGTCGCGATGGATCCGTCGTCCCGCTGAACGGGATTGCGATATAGTTCATCCGGATCCCGGCGGTGCAAGACCGGGCTGTTCCCGAGCGGGGGAAGTGCATGCGACGATTGCTTTGCGCAATGCTGCTGGCTGGCGCAGCCGGCGGCGTGTGCGCCGATGACTTATTGGGGTTCGACGGGCCCGGCTCCGACGATCAGCGGCGTTTGGAAGCCGACTACGACGCCAATCTGAGCGCCGAGGAGATGCTCGAGTGGCTGCAACGCCTGTCCCGACGGCCGCACCACGTCGGTTCCACGGCCGGCAGGGAGGTGGCCGAGACCACGGCCGGCCTGCTCGAGTCGTGGGGCTACGACGTCGAGCTCGCCGAGTACGAGATCTTGCTGCCGACGCCCGTCACTCGCGAGCTCGAGCTCGTCGCGCCGAAGCGCTTTCGCGCCACGCTCGAGGAGGAGTCGCTCGCCGAGGATCCGAGCACCTCGGTCCGCGACGAGCTTTTGCCCCCCTATAACGCGTTCTCGATCGACGGCGACGTCGAAGGCGAGCTGGTTTTCGTCAATTACGGCATCCCGGAGGACTACGAAATCCTCGAGCGCCACGGTATCGACCTTGCCGGCAAGATCGCGATCGCCAAGTACGGCCGGTCGTGGCGAGGCATCAAACCGAAACTCGCTGGCGAGAAAGGCGCGATTGCCACGATCATCTATTCGGATCCAATCGACGATGGCTACGGGGCCGGAGATCCGTATCCGAAGGGGCCGTTCAAGCATGCGAGCGGCGTGCAGCGAGGCTCGGTCATGGACATGCCGACCTACCCGGGCGACGTGCTGACGCCGGGCATCGGCGCGACGAAACGTGCGCGGCGACTCGACGTGGAAGACGCACCGACCTTGACCAAGATCCCCGTGCTGCCGATCTCGCATCGCGACGCGCTGCCGCTGTTGGCGGCCATGGACGGGGCCGTCGTGCCGCCCGAGTGGCGCGGCGCGCTGCCGATTACCTACCACCTCGGACCCGGCCCGGCGCGCGTGCGCATGAAGCTCGAGTTCGACTGGGATCGCGTGACCGCCTACAACGTGATCGCGCGGCTTCGAGGCAGCGAGTATCCCGACGAGTGGATCGTGCGCGGCAACCATCACGACGGTTGGAACCACGGCGCCGCCGACCCGCTGTCCGGGCTCGTTGCGCTGCTCGCCGAGGCGAAATCCGTGGCAATGTTGGCCAAAGCGGGTCGGCCGCCGAAGCGCACGATCGTCTACGCGGCCTGGGACGCGGAGGAGCCGGGGCTGATCGGCTCGACCGAGTGGGCCGAGCACAACGCCAAAGAGCTCGAAGAGTACGCAGTGGCCTACCTGAATACCGACGGCAACAGCCGCGGTTTCGTGAACATCGGCGGAAGCCACACGCTCGAGCGCTTCTTCAACGAGATCATCGGCGACGTGGGTGATCCGCGCTCCGACATCACGCTCAAGGAGCGCCGCCGCGCATTCCTGGAGGTCAATGCCGAGAGCGACCACGACAAAGAGGATGCGGAACGCGAGGATCTCCGGATCTATCCGCTCGGGTCGGGGTCCGACTACACGCCGTTCTTGCAGCACTTAGGTATAGCGTCGGCCAATGTGAGCTTCGGCGGCGAGGGTGACGGCGGCAGCTATCACACGCTGTATGACACTTATGAGCATTACACGACCTGGCGCGATCCCGGTCTGATTTATGGAGTGGCGCTCGCGCAGGTCGCCGGTCGCGCAACGCTGCGCCTGGCGAACGCGCCGCGCCTGCCGTTCGACTTCGAAGGCTTCGCCGACAACGTCGCACGTTACCTGGTCGAGCTAGAAGAGCTCGCCGACGACATGCGCGAAGAGACCGAGCTGACGAACCAGCGCATCGACGACGGCACCTTTGCCGCAGCGCTCGACCCCACGAAGACGCTCGGACCGCCGAAGCACCAAGCGCCCGTGCCGCATTTCAACTTCGCGCCGCTCTACAACGCGCTGCATCGGCTCGAGCAGGCGGCGAGCGCCTACGAAGAAGTCGCTGCCGGCGGCAGGCCGGCATCGGCGCAGGTGAACCGCCTGTTGTACACGAGCGAGCGGCTGCTGACCCGAGAGTCCGGTCTGCCGGGCCGCAGCTGGTACAAGCACCACATCTACGCGCCGGGCTTCTACACAGGCTATGGAGTCAAGACGTTGCCGGGGGTGCGCGAAGCCATCGAGCAGCGCGAATACGATAAGGTCGACGCGCAGATCGTGCGCGTCGCCGCGATTCTCGATGGACTATCCGAGCGCATCGAGACGCTCGTCGAGCGGGAGGGCGGCGATACAAGGGAGACGAGACGATGAGGTGCACTCGACGTAGGGTTATCGGCGCCTGCCTGATGGCGGCCGCGCTGGCCGGCCCGCTGCGTGCGGACGTGCTGCCCGAGGTGCCGGACGGGGCACAGGCCGTGTCACTCGCCGGCAAGCCGCTGTATTCGCCGGAACCACGCGAAGCGCTGCTCGAGAACCTGAGAAAAGCGCGCGACGACTACTACGCAGATCCCAACGATGCCGGCAACATCATCTGGTATGGACGTCGCCTGGCTTACACGGGCGACTTTCGCGGCGCGATCGAGATGTTCAGCGAGGGCATCTTCAAGCACCCGAACGATGCGCGCTTCTATCGTCATCGCGGCCACCGCTACATCACGATACGGGACTTCGACCGCGCGATCGCCGATCTCGAGCGTGCCGCCGAGCTGATCGAGGGCACCCAGAACGAAACCGAGCCGGACGGTGCGCCCAATCCGCTGGGCATTCCGGTCTCAAGCCTGCACGGCAATATCTGGTATCACTTAGGTTTAGCCTATTATCTGAAGCACGACTGGCCGAACGCGCTGCGCGCCTATGACGCCGGTTTCAACGCCGCGCGTAACGACGACAACCGCGTTTCGACGACGCACTGGCGCTACATGATCCTACGGCGGATGGGCCGCGAGGAGGAGGCCGCCAAGGTGCTCGAGCCGATCAGCGCCGACATGAACGTCATCGAGAACATGAGCTATCACTCCCTGTGCCTCTTCTACAAAGGCGAGCTGTCGCTCGAGGAGCTGATCGGCGACTCGGAGGACAGCCCGGCAGGCGTGGCGGTCATGTACGGCGCCGCAAATTGGCACTACTACAACGGTCGTGAGGACAAGGCGCGTCAGATGTTCAGGGATCTCACCTCGACCTCGAGCTGGGCCGGCTTCGGCTTCATCGCGGCGGAGGCCGACCTCGCCGCGATGCGCTGAAGACGCCCCCGGCGGGCAACCACTACCCGCCCGTTCGTTGGGTGCGGCGCGCGGCCGCCGCTGCGCCGGAGGTGACGGCGCGCAGATAGCGAGCGGTGACGCCGCCTCCGACCTCGCGATACACGACGTAGAGACCGCTGCCGATGATGATTGCCCCGCCGAGAATCACGTAGCCGTCGGGCACCTCGTCCCAGATGAAATAGCCGGCTAGCGCAGCGCCGACGATCGCGGTGTATTCGAACGGCGCGAGCACGGCGGGGGACGCCCGCCGGTAGCCGCCGACGATCCCGACCCAGGCGCCCGCGGAGCAGATGCCGGCGAGCAAGAACAAGAACCAGTCGGACGGCGCGGGCAGGGTGAACGCGCCGGGCGTCATCGTGCCGGACAAGAGCAACGGTCCGGCGATGACGTAGACCGACATGGCGTATGTGGTCTCGGTCGCCGCGAGCTTGCGCGCGGTAATTGCGAGGCCGGCATAGCCGAACGCCGCGATCAAGACGGCGATCGATGCCGGCGAGATCAGGCCGGATCCCGGTCGCAGCACGACGACGACGCCGACGAAACCGGCGACGACGGCGGCCCAACGCCGCCAGCCGACGCGGTCGCCCAGAACTGGCACCGACAGCGCCGTAACGATCAGTGGTGCCGTAAATGCCAGCGTCAGCGTATCGACCAACGGCATATGGCTCAGGCCGTAGAAGAAGCCGAACATCGTCGTGCAGGCCAGAAACGTTCGCAGCAGGTGCCAGCCCCAGCGCTCCGTCTTCAAGCTCGAGAGGCCGCCGTACCAGCGCGAGATCGCCAGGAACGTCAGCAGCCCGAACACGCTGCGCAGGAACACGAACTGCTGCAGCGAAAACTCGGCCAGTAGCCACTTCGCGCACAGATCGAGGCCCAATCCGCAGGCGACACCGAACATGAGATAGGCAACCGCCTTGCCGAACGAATCTTGCGTTGCCGTCGATTCAGTCAAGGTTATTCCGATTCTGCAAACGAGAAAACGCAACCTCGTTCAGGTTGCGTTCACAAAACCAACTCGGAAATTCAGCTTCGATTCAGCGCCGCTGAACTCTAATGGCGTCAAGCATGAACATTGTGCGTGAGAGGTTGACATCATGTCCAGAAAAACGAGTCGCGACGAGTACCGTCTGTCGCAGGGATTGATCGCCGCCGTCTATCTGCTGCTGCTCGGCGTCTTGACGATAGCAACGGCCTCCGCCGAGACGGCCGAGCGTTCGTCTTCATCGAAGCACTTCATCGAGGGCGGTCGGACGACGACCAGCGCAGAGGTCGAGACGATCGATCGGTTCGCGCCGTTAGCGACCGAAGGCGGGCGCCAGCGCACCGCCGATGCTGCGAAGAGTAATGAATCCGCAGCGTCTCAGGGAGTCGCGGCGGCGTCGGCAAACGATTTCTGGATCTTCGATGCCGACATTGTCTTGTTCGGCGATGACGACCGCGACGGCTATTTCTACGGCGTCGACGTGCTGTTCGATGCGGACACGATCTGGTCGTCTGCGGACGTGTACGGGGTACTCTATCTCAGCTACCAGGGCGGTCCGTGGAACGAGTATGCGGTCACCGAGGACTTTCGGATCTTCGGCGCGAGCGCCGACGACGAATACGTGATCGTCACGGAGCTGCAATCCGGTTACCTCACCGGCGACTACGATCTCTTGATCGAGCTGTTCGACGCGGACACCGGCGAGTTCCTGACGGATTTCGGACCGGAGAGCGACTCCGGGCTGAGTATTCTGCCGCTCGAGGACTTCAACCGCGACGCTCCAAGGTTCGACACGCCGGTGACGGTCAGCCGCGGCGGTGGCGGGGGGTCTGTAGGCATCTGGTTGCTGCTCGCGCTGGCCTTCACTTGGCTACGAACCAGGCGGTCGGGAGTCTGACTCACTCCGGGCGCGACCTTGTTGGACGAGAAAGCCAACCACTTGCCGGTGGTTGGCTTTCTTGCTCTATCTTCATCTATTCGGTACTTCGTCGACGCGCTTTCTGAATTATGTAATGTGCGATCCAAGCGCTGCTCGCAGTGCTGGCGCGAGCGCGAATCGAGGACTATAGTTTCAGCATAAACCGTTCGGCTGTGTCCGGTCCTCGACTACAAGAAGCTATGCGACAGCGCCAGCCGCAGCGGCTACATGAATCAACTACAACGTAGCACTTCTAATACGAAGGGGAACACTCCAATGAGAACATCGTTTCTGACTGTCCTGCAGGCGGTTCTGGGATCGCTCGCGATCTCGTTGCTCGCACTCTCCCTGGCGCCGGCGCACGCAGCGAATTCGGATCAAGGGTCGTCGCGCTACCTCATCCAGTACCAACCCGGGAACCTGCAAGCGTTGCGGGACATGATCGAGGCGAACGGTGGCACGGTCGTCTTCGATTATTCGGCGCTGCTCGAGGGACTCGCGGCCGATCTCTCGCCGGCCGGCATCCGGGCCGTGCGCAGAAGCGGACTGGCCACGGTGATCGAGGAGGACGGCGTGCGCATGCTGCACAATCCGTCTTCGGGCGCCTACGAGGACGGCGGAATCGCGGGGCCTACGCCCGATGCAATTCCTCCGGGCTTTCCGAACGGCACGTTCCCAGAATTCGTGCCCTGGGGTCGCGACCGGGTCCAGGCGGACATCGTCTGGAGCACCGGGCCCAATTTCGGCAACGCCGACAACGGGATCGCCGCGCCGGACGTCGCCGGCGGCTCCGTAACGGGTCAGGGCGTCATCGTCGGCGTTCTCGACAGCGGGATCGACTACGATCACGAGGATCTTGCGGACAATATCCTCGATCTTCGGGGCGACGGCGTAATCCGCGATTTCCTGGACGGCGACGCAGATCCGGAAGACACGGCGTTGAATGGACACGGTACGAGTGTGGCCAGCGTCATCGCCTCGGTCGACAACAGCGTCGGCCTGATCGGCGTTGCGCCAGACGCCAAGATCTCGCCCTACCGCGTCTGCGACGTGTTCTGCCCGCTGTCGGCGATCGTCGGCGGCGTAGTGCAGGCGGTCGTCGACGGCGTCGACGTCATCAACATGAGCTTCGGCGGGTCGGCCGGCTTCAATATCGAAGCGTTCGCGTACCAGCGCGCCAATGCGCGGGGGGTGGTGCTGGTTGCTTCCGCCGGTAACGGCGCGACGCAGCAGCCGTCGTTCCCGGCCGCCTACGACACGGTCCTGGCGGTGGGGGCGACCGACATTAACGACAATCCGGCCGCGTTCACGAACGTCGGCGGCTGGGTCGACGTCACCGGTCCGGGGGTCAACAATCCCACCGCCACCTGCTCGGGTTGCGTGGTCGAGGCAAATCTCGAGGAGACGGCGCCAAATGCGCAGCCCTTCTCGCCGAACCCGATGGCCGGTTCGGCGTTCGCCGCAGTCGTGAATACGGAGATTGTCGATATCGGACGTGCCTGCGTGCAAACGGCGGGTGACGTCCTGACCGACGACCCGGCAGGCAAGGTTGCGCTCATCATTCGCGGCGCCTGCTCGTTCGCCGAGAAAGTGGCGAACGCCGAGGCCGCGGGCGCCGTCGGTACGGTGATCTACAATCAGAATCCGGGGAACTTCTTCGGCACGCTCGGCACTTTCTCCGCCGCCGGACCCTCGGTTTCGATTTCCAATGCCGAGGGCGTCGTCCTCGCCGGCGAGATCGCCGGCGGATCGACTTCGGTCAACCTGAGCGTGCTGCGCAACTTCGGGATCCTGTACAACTTCATCAGCGGCACATCGTTCTCCGGGCCACACGTCGCCGGCGTGGCTGCGCTCGTGAAGTCCGTCGACCCGAGCCTGTCGCCGATCCAAGTACGCAAGATCATCGAGATGACGGCCGAGCCGATCGGCCCGAAGGTAATCTTCGGCAATGGCATGGTTCGCGCGGATTCCGCCGTGAATGCCGCGCAGTAGTTCATCGTTGCCGGACTTCCGGCGAAGACAGGGGCCCTCGGGGCCCCTGTTGTTATTTGC
>JBFGFX010000060.1:0-15716 GCA_041579335.1 Woeseiaceae bacterium
CCGCTCGGTGTCGATTGACGCTGGCCGAAATTGAAGAAAAATTGCGGTTCGACCCCGATCGACCGTAAAGTTGTCTGCGTATCGGCGGGCGGAGAACTGTCGTGAACAGCTTACCAGTAAGCGATTGGCGTTCGGGCGTCGTCCGGATGCTGGTCTTGAGCCTGGCCGGCGGATTGTTGACGGCGGCCGTCAGCGAGCAGAGTCGAGCACAAAGCGGCCGCGGGCCCACGATCGCCACGTCCAAGGAGCTAAACGCCGCTATAGCCGGCGATGCTGCCGCGTTCAACACGGGCGATCCGAATGCCATCGAACGAGAAACAGGCCGAACGCTTCTGATGTTCGCCGCCGGCAACGGTCATGACGATGTAACGGCGGTGTTGATCGAGCGCGGCGCGAACGTGAACGCTCGCGACAACGAGGGCAAGACCGCGCTGATGTGGGCAACCGGCATTGCGTTGCTCACTCCGGAGAAGGGACGCGCGGCCAATCCCGGTTATCGCCGCGTCGTTGAGCTCCTTTTGGAGAAAAAGGCGGAGGTGAATGCCAAGGCAAACGACGGATTGACCGCCCTCATTCTGGCCGCGGCACAGGGTCACACCGACGTGATCGGGCCACTGTTGCGCAAAGGCGCACAGCTCGATGCCACGGCAAACAACGGCTGGACCGCGCTGATGTACGCGGCCAACAACGGCTGGAGTGGCACCGTCGATCTGCTCTTGCGCTCCTCGCCCGAGCTCGAGACGCGCGACGGGGACGGTCTCACGGCCCTGCTGCTGGCGTCTATCGAGGGGCACGACAAGATCGTTCGGGCGCTCGTAAAAGCAGGCGCCGATGTCAACGCGGCCAGTAAAGACGGCATAACGCCCCTCATGGCCGCGGCGATCCTGGGCTACGACAAGATCGCCCGAGTCTTGATCGACGGCGGCGCCGACGTCGCGCGTGAATCCGACGGGGAAATGACCGCGCTCATGTACGCGCGAGAAGAGGGCCACGCCAGGATCGTCGAGCTCCTGCGAAAGGCTGGCGCGGCGCAATAGAGTCGCCCGATGGCGCTCGGTTTGCACGATGCTGCCATGCCAGAGGCGATCTTGAAGAAAGTCTCTCTCACAGAGCGCGCCCTGCTTCGCCTGCGCCCATGGTCATTGATCGCCATGCTGTGGCTCTGCCTGTCACCGGCAGCATCGGCACAGCCGGACGCCGTGACCGACCGGATTCGCGGCTTCCTCGAAGCACTCGACGCCGGCGACGTTCCGGTGATCGCGGGGGCGAGACTCAATGAACCGGACGCTCTGGCGCGCGTGTATCGCTCCCGAGACCACGCGCCCATGTGGTTGGCAGGGGGATCGTTGGCCGGCGAGATACCCGGTCTGCTCGTCGCCATCAGCGAGTCGGTGGCGCACGGGTTCGCGGCGGAGCGATACCACCGCTCGCGCATCGATCAACTGCTGATCGCGCGGGATCGTGCCTCGGAGCTGGCGCTCGAGCTCCTCTTGACCGACGCGTTTCTTGCGCAGGCGCTGCACCGCGGCCGGGGCGCAGTAAATCCACCCAATCTGGATGCGGAGTGGCGGCTGCCGGTCGTCGAGACGGATGCTGCGGCGCTGCTCATCGCCACCGCCGGCACCGGCAGCCCGGTAGCGGAGGTGCTCGCGTCACTGTGGCCCACGAGCGACGAATACGCGGCGCTGGTCGAGCGCCGCGTTGAAATCGCGGCTTCCGGCGACAGGATGACGGCGCAGGTGGCACCCGGGCCGCCGCTAAAGCCGGGGCAGTCCAGCGATCGGGTCATCATGCTCAAAACCCGCCTGATGGGTCCGGGCGAGTACACGCCGCTCTACGACGAGGCGCTCCGCGACGAGGTCGTCGCGTTTCAGCGTTCCGCAGGGTTAGAGCCCGACGGCATCGTGGGGGACCACACCCTGGAGGTCTTGAATGCGACGCGGGTGTCGTGGATCGACAAGATCGACGCCAATCTCGAGCGTTGGCGATGGCTGCCGCGTGAGACACCCGAGACCTATGTGAGAGTGAACATTGCGGCGTTCAACCTGCGCGTCATCGAGGACGGCCGGGCGGCACTCAGCATGAACGTCATCGTCGGTCGCCCTTATCGCCGGACCCCCGTGTTCACGGAAGTCATTCGATACATGGTGCTCAACCCGTACTGGGACGTGCCGTTCAGCATTGCCACCAAAGACAAGCTGCCGCAGCTCAAGACCAATGCGGCGGCGGAAGCGGCCAACGGATTCGAGGCCAAGCCTCACGGCAGCGACGCATTCATTCCGGTGGACGCGATCGATTGGCACGCCGTCACGCGGCAGAACTTCAACTATCAGCTCAGGCAGCGCCCCGGGCAACAGAACGCCCTAGGAGCCGTCAAGTTCATGCTCCCCAACCCCTACGCCGTGTACCTGCACGACACGCCGAGCAAGGAGCTCTTTACCCGGCAGGAGCGGACCTTCAGCTCCGGCTGCGTTCGGCTAGAGCGACCTTTCGAGCTCGCGCGATGGCTGCTCGCCCGTGAGGGTCATCCCAGCGCGGATCGAATAGAGGCGCTGGTGAAGTCGGGTCAAACTCAGACGATCCATTTGAAAAAACCGGTGCCCATCTACATCGTCTATCTGACGGCCTTTCTTTCGGACGAAGGCGAGGTGAGTTTCCGTCGCGACGTTTACGGTCGAGATGGCAGGCTGCTGCAAGCCCTGCGGCGGTCCGAACCGTGATCACGCGCCGTTCCCGCGTTTCCTACGCCATGCGCGGATGCCGGCGGTGGAAAGCGGTCTCGTCTTGTAGGACTTTCGCGACGGTCAAGACCAAAGCCTCGGCGTAGAGCGCCCCTACGAGCAGTATCCCAGTGGGTTTGTCCACGTCATCGAAGCCGTTCGGCACGCTCACGGCGGGGTGGCCGGTCAGGCTCGTTGCGTCGGTAATCGGGCTGCCGGAGGACGGTGCTAGCAGCACGTCGACGTCCGCGAAGAGCTCCGCCATGCCCTCCATCAGCAGCATGCGCCGCCGTTGGATCTGCAGATACTCGACCGCCGGGTGCAGTCGTGCGATCCGCATCAGCATGTCCTCGGGATCGTCGCGCTCGGGATAGAAGAGCTCGATCGCGCCGTTGTGCACGAGCTCGTCGAACGCGGCTGCTTCGTCGACCAATAGCATCTGCAGCGCATCCATGTCGGCATGCTCAGGCAGTGTGCAGGGCTTCAGGGTGGCCCCGAGGTTCTTAAGAAGCTCTAGCGTCGCGCGATCGTTGCGGCTCGCCGCGAGGTCGTCGGGCTCGACCTCGCGCGCGAACGCCTCGTCGAGGTAACCGATACGGATTCCGCCGATGCTGCGCCTGCCGTCCCAGTTGAACGGCCGGTCGACCACGGCAAGATCCCGATTGTCGGGGCCGCGAATCGCCTCGAACACGAGCGCGCAGTCTTCCACCGTGCGGCACATCGGTCCGACCCGGTCGAGGCTCCAGCATACCGGCATGACGCCATAGCGGCTGACGCGTCCGAACGTGGGCTTCAGGCCGGTGATGCCGCAACTCCGCGCCGGGCCCACAATCGAGCCGGTCGTGTCGGTACCGATCGAGAAGCCCACCAGGCCGGCGGCGGTTGCGGCCGCGGGGCCCGCCGACGAGCCGCCCGAGCCCTCGTCGAGCTTCCACGGATTCTTGGTCTGTCCGCCGAACCAGTGATCGCCGCGGGCGATCTCGCCGGTCGAGAGCTTCGCGAGCAACACGGCGCCGGCATCCTCGAGCCGCGTGACGACGGTCGCGTCGGTATCGATGACCTGATCACGATAAGGCTCGAATCCCCACGTGGTCCGGTAGCCCCGAGCTGCAAGCAGATCTTTGGCCCCCCAAGGAATGCCGTGCAGCGGCCCCCGATAGTTGCCGCGGGCGATTTCGTGATCCGCGCGGCTTGCCTGTTCGAGCGCAAGCTCCTCGGTGATCGTGATCACGCTCTTCAGCACCGGATCGTAACGCTCGATCCGCTCGAGATAGAGACGGGTCAGCTCGAGCGATGAAAGCCGCCGGGATTCGATGAGTCGGGCGAGATCGGTGATCGGCCAGAACGCGAGGGTCTCCGCGTCGGCGGGGCGCTCGACGGCCGGCGGAGGGCTCGGACGGAACGGCCGGCGCTCGTCGTCGAAGCGCTGTCCAGGCACGGCCGGATTGAAGTAGAGCGGCGGCGGCACGCTCTGATCGATCGCGAGTGTCCTGAGCGACCGGTACCGTTCGAGATTGGCCTCGATGCCCTGAACCATCTGGGCGAGGTCGGCGGCCGCGAACTCGAGTCCGGCCAGCCGCGCGGCCTGCTCGATCATCTCCACGGTGACAGCCTGCCGACCTCCCTCCGACGCCGCCCACAGCACGTTCGGCATGACGGTCGTACCGATACAGGCGCTCGAGCAGGCGGCGAGGAATTGGCGGCGTGGCAGCGGATTCGACATCGTTGGACTCCAGATCGTTGCCGTCGATATTCGTGGCAGCCCGTCCTGACGGGCGACCGAGACCTTTGTCGCCTGCCGGGGCGGGCTCCTACAAAATCATTGTGCCTCAGTCAGCAGCGGTACGAGCGCCTCCGGATCCCCGTCGATCGGTCCGGAGATAGGCAAGTCCAGGATCTCCATCAGCAACGGGTAGACATCGACCGCGTCGATTGCGCCGATTCTTCGCCCTTTCGGTAGGCGCGGACCCATCGCCACGAAGATGCCGTGCATGTCCGGAAAGTCCGGCGCCCAGCCGTGGTCGCCGAGCGACAGCCCATGTGCCGGATCGCGCGTCGATCGCACGGCGGCGCGCGCATCGGCCTGCACGATTACGTCCGCGAATCTCGAGCCACCAGTCGTCTGCCAGCGCTCCGGCGCGTCGTCTGGCACGACCGCCCGACCGCGCCGCCATCGCGCGTTGATCGCTTCGCAGATCGCCGCAGCGCGAGCGGCGTCCGGCTCGTCGAAATAGAGGAAAGAGACCGGCCCGTGATCCACGCTGCGCACGCCTTCGAGATCGACGACCTCGTCGATGATGAAGGTCTGAAGCTCCCGTCGATAGCTCGACTGGCCATGGTCCGAGACGACGACGACATAGACTCGATCGGCAATCGGCAGCGATTCGAGCCCCTCGAGCAGGCGCTCGACGTAGCCGTCGACGCGCTCGATCGCCGCCGCCGTCTGCGGCGAATCGATGCCGTAATCGTGCGAGGCGTCGTCCACGTCCTCGAAATAGAGCGTGATCACGTGCGGACGCCGCTCAGCCGGCATGGACAGCCATGCGATCGCCTGATCGACGCGTCGCACCGCCGCGATCGCGGGGTTGAACGTCTGCCAGTGCGTCGGACGGATGCCGGCAACGTCGGCTTCGGTGCCGACGAAGAAAAACGCGGCGCTGACTAAGCCGTGGCGTTCCGCAGCGACCCAGACGGGCTCGCCCGCATACCAGGAACCGTCCTCGACCGTGCTGCGATCGTGCAGGCTGAAGAAATGGCGGCGATCCTTGCTCGGAAATCGGTTGCCGACCAGGCCGTGATTGGCCGGATAGAGCCCCGTGGCGATCGAATAGTGGTTCGGAAACGTGAGCGTCGGGTACACCGGTATCAAGGCGGCCGCACGCACCCCGTTCGCCGCGATACGATCCAAAGCCGGTGTGTCGAAACGGCGCGAATAGTCCCAGCGAAAACCGTCGATCGATACCAGGATCAGATACGGCTTGGCGACCTGCGACGGATCGTTGACGCCGCCCGACGCTTCCCCTGCGCAGACGCCAGCCCACAGTAGGCCCGCCAGTAGCCACAGCCGTTTCGAGATCGCAAGCTCACGTGGAGGTTCCATAGCGGTGATTCTAGCAACGCGCCGCCGTGTTTTTATCATGCATGATCCGCGTAGTGCTCCACCGGTCCAGCGGCTATGATGCGAAGCGAAGAAAGTGATGTGCCTGCGGAGGTCGACCATGCAAATTCGTCATAGCACCGGCGTGCTCGCCGTCTTCGCCGCTGCGTCGCTCGCGTTCGGCCAGGAGGACACGGATTCGCTCAAGATCTACATCTCGGCCGACATGGAGGGCCTGGCCGGCGCCGTGACCGACGAGCAGCTCGGACCATCCGGCTTCGAGTACCAGCGCTTTCGTGAGTTCATGACCGCCGAGGTCAACGCCGCGATCGATGCAGCTCGGGCCGCCGGCGCGACCGAGATTCTGGTCGGCGATTCGCACGGCAACGGACAGAGTCTCCTAATCGACCGGTTGCCCAACGACGTCATGATCGTCCGCTCCTGGCCACGGCCGCTCGGCATGATGGACGGCATCGACGCGACCTTCGACGGTGCGATCTTCATCGGCTACCACTCCAGCACCTCGAACAGACGCGGCGTCCGCGCACACACGATGTCGAGCGCGAACGTCACCGAGCTCCGCTTGAACGATATTGCGATGTCGGAGGGCGGGCTAAACGCCGCCATTGCCGGCCACTTCGGCGTGCCGATCATCCTGGTGTCGGGCGATGACGTCGCCGTGGCGGAGACCCAGGTGATCGTCGGCGAGGTCGAGGGCGCCGTCGTGAAGTGGGCACGCGGATTTCATTCGGCGCGTACCCTGACGCCGGAGGCGGCCCAGGAGGTGATCCGCACGCGCGTGGCGTCGGCGATCGGCCGCATTGACGAATTCGAGCCCTACGTGCTCGAGACGCCAATCGAGGTGGAGCTGAGCCTCAAGCACTATCAGCCCGTGGAGCTCTTGGGCTATTTGCCGAACGTCGAACGCATAAGCTCGCACTCGATCCGCTACATCGCCCAGGACATGGAAGAGGTGTCGCGGTTTCTGACCTTCGTCCTCAACTACCGGGTCGATCTGCAGCCGTGAAAGGCTTGGTAACGCGCTCGAGCATCGCTGTCGCACTCTTTTGCTGCGTGGCCTGCGCGCCCGACGAGCCGGCGTCCGGCATCGCGATCGAGAACGTCACGGTGATCGACGCCGTGAACGGCGTACGCAAGGCGCACACCGTCGTCTTCGACGGCGACGAGATCGTCTTTGTCGGATCGACGACGGGGCCTGATTCAGCCGCCAGACCGCCGGCGGCCGAGACTGTCGACGGTAGCGGCAAGTTCTTGATACCGGGCCTCTGGGACATGCACGTCCACCTGACCTACGACGATAGGTTCACCGCGGACATGCCGGCGCTGTTTCTCGCGTACGGGGTCACGAGCGTGCGTGACACCGGCGGACTGATCGAGAAGATAAAGCCGGTCGCCGACCGGATGCGCGCCGACGGCGCGATTGCGCCGCGGGTGTTCTTCAGCGGACCGCTGCTCGACGGCCGCTTCGTCGTCTACGACGGCCAGTCCCGGCCCGAGATAGGCAGACAGAACGCCACCCGCGAGACCGCCGCGGCCAACGTCGCGGCGCTCGCGGCCGCGGGGGTCGACTTCGTCAAGGTGTACGAGATGGTGACGCCCGAGGTGTTCGAAGCGCTGGCCGACGCCGGACGCGCGGCCGGGTTGCCGATTGCGGCACACGTGCCGCTGTCGATGATCGCGAGCCGCGCGGGACCCGCGGTCGACTCGATGGAGCATCTGCGGAACGTCGAGCTCGACTGCGCGAGCAACGGTGCCGAGCTCTACGAGGAACGACTCGCGATCTTGAACGCTCACGAGGACGGTTCGGGATTCGAGCTGCGCTCCCGCCTGCACGCCCTGCAGCGCTTGCCCGCGATCGCCAATTACGACGAAGCGCGGTGCGAACGGACGATCGCGTCGCTGACCTCGACGATTCAGGTCCCGACCCTGCGCCTCAACACCTTGGGCCTCTATCCTCCGTACGCGCGCGAAGACTGGGATGACGTCCTCGAGAAGCTTCCCGACGCCGCACGCGCCGAGTGGCAAGAAGCGGCCGCAGAATGGCAAGCTCGCGGCGACAGCCCGGACACGACGTTCGCTGAATGGAGCCTCGAGCTCGTCGGCCGCATGCACACAGCGGGTGTGCCGATCGGCGCCGGCACCGACACGCCGATCGGCTACGCGCTGCCGGGCTACAGCCTGCACACCGAGCTCGAGCGCCTGGTCGAGGCGGGCCTGACGCCGCTCGAAGCGCTCGAGTCGGCCACCGTGCGGCCGGCGGAGTTCTTCGCGCTGTCCGAGGAGATGGGCACGATCGAGGTCGGCAAGCGCGCGGACCTCGTGCTGCTCGACGCCGATCCGCTCGAGCAGATCGGCAACACCCGCAGGATCTCGGCCGTGGTGTCGGCGGGCCGCAACCTGCCCGCCGCCAAGCGCGACGGCCGGCCCTCGCACGACAACCCCACGTAACATTTGGCCGGTCGCCGATCGGAGGTCTCGATGGCTCGTCTCAAGCTTACCGCCGTCATTTGCCTGGCTTTATGCGCCTGCCGGGGCGAGGCGCCGCAGGAATCCGCGCCCACGGCAATTCCGGGCTACCTCGCTTTCACCAATGCCGTCGTCTGGGACGGCACCGGCTACGACTCGGTAAATGCCACGATGGTCGTCCGCGACGGGCGCATCGAATCCATCGGCGCCGAGCCTGTGCCGGCGACCGCCACGGTCATCGATCTGGACGGCGCTTACGTGATGCCGGGGCTCATCAATGCCCATGGGCACGTGTCCGGCCGCTGGGCCGAGGACGGCATCACGGATCCGAAGGAACGGGTGCTCGCCGACCTCCGACTCTTCGCCCGCTACGGAGTCACGACGGTAAACAGCCTCGGCGGTGCGCCGGTCGAGGCCATCGCCGTGCGCGACGCGCAAGACGATCACGAGCTCGACCGGGCGCGGCTCTACGTCGCGGGAGCGGTGATCGCGGACACCGATCCGAATGCCGCGCGCGCTTCCGCCGAAGCCAATGCGAAGATGGGCGTCGATTGGCTGAAGCTCCGCGTCGACGACAACCTCGGTCGCACCGAGAAAATGCCCTGGGAGGCCGTCGAGGCCGTGTTCGAGGCCGCCAGCGCCGCCGGGCTGCCGGTCGCGACCCACGTCTTTTACTTGGAGGACGCGCTCGAGCTCATCGAGCTGAAAACGAGCATGATTGCCCACTCGGTCCGCGATCAGGCCGTCACGAACGAGTTCATCGAAAAGTTGCGCGAATCGGGCGCCTGCTACGTGCCGACCCTGACCCGCGAGGTGTCGACCTTCGTCTACGCGGAACGCCCGAGGTTTTTTGATGATCCATTCTTTTTGGAGTATGCGGACCGCGATGAGATGGCCCGCGTGAGCGACCCCGAGTTCATGCGCGAGATGACCGAGAGCGAGGTCGCCGCCGGCTATCGCAAAGCCTGGGTCCAGGCGATGGAGAACTTGAAGGAGCTCTCCGACGCCGGCGTCGCAATCGCGTTCGGCACCGATTCCGGCCCGCCGGCGCGCTTCCCGGGCTATTTCGAGCACATGGAGCTCGAGATGATGGTCATGGCCGGGCTGACGGCGCAGGAGGCGCTGCTGAGTGCGACGTTAGACGCCGCCGACTGCCTAGGGCTCGACGACGTCGGCACGCTCGAACCCGGCAAGTGGGCGGATTTCTTGGTGCTCGATGAAGACCCGCTGGCGGACATCGCGGCAACGAAGTCGTTGCGCAGCGTCTACATCGCGGGCAACGAGGTCGCGCGTCGATAAGCGGTCTTTGACGAGGAGGATACCCAGGCGGGTGCATCCGGGTCCTTCCCAGATCGACTCGACGCGGCTGGTATTGGGGCCGTCCGGCAAGGTCACGCCGGGCGAAGGCACCTTGAACGCGGAACGTCCCGGCTAGGAGCCGCTCCTACATCTCCTCGGGCAGCGGATCGAACGCCTTCGACAAGAATAAAGCGTTTAAAAACAACTTGTTAGTGCCGTACCAGATGCCCCGGAAGTTGGGATCATCGGCGAACAAAATGATGCTGCCGGCGCCGCGGCGTTCGGCGATCAGCGCCGCGGAGCCCTCGAGCGCCTCCTGGTTGGCGGGCGAGGCGAAACCGGACAGGAGCGGCGGCGTCGCGTAGGCGATGACCGTTGCATAAGGGTTCGGTGGGCGCTCGAAGACGTCGATAGTGTTCTTGTGCAACGCGATCTCGCGGCGCGCATAGCCGAATCCCAAGGGGTGCGTCACGTCGAGGTCGCCGGAGAAGATCGCGCCGGCGATGAGCTCGAAGGAATCGCGGTCCTCCTTGTCCCGATAGTCGAATCGCTCCGGCTCTTCCAGCACTTCCTGGCCGAACGGGTCGTGACCGGACTCCGTTTCCGTTATCTCCACAGCCGCGCCGTCGACGAGCTCGGGCTCGACGTAGTTCAGCACGTTGTCTCGCACCCACGACGCTCCCTGTCGGATACCGATGATGGTGCCGCCCTCTTCGACCCACAACCGGATTCGCTCCGCGTATTCGGGGAGATAGGTCGTGTAGTCGCCGCCCGCAAAGATCAGGTGTGTGTAGCGCGAGAGATCGATCCCCGCCAGTCGCTCGCGATCTCGCAGGGTGACGCGTATGGCCATGCGCTGATCGAGGAGGTGCCAGATCGCGCCGGCATCGTACCAATCCAGGTCGCGGCCGACGACCAGCAGCACGTCGGGCTTGGTCAGCGGTTTCCAGAACTGGCCGCCGATGTCCGGGCCGGCGGTGCCGATCGCGCTGCGACCCGACGTCAGCGAATGGACGAACACGTAATCTTCGCGCGCGATCGTTGCCACTATGTCCGCGATGTCGTCACGGCCGACCTCCTGGCGGTCGAACGAGATGACGATACTGCCGCGGGTGAAGCGGTGATCACCGCGGGTCGTTTGCGCGACGAACGGCTTGAGCGACACGCGTGCGTAGAGCCCTGCGTCCAGCACGCGGTAGAGTGCGCGCGGTGCGTAGTAGTTGGACCACTCGAAGGCGTACGCGTAGCTCGGATCGTCCGGGGCGTCGACCGCGGAGGCGACGCCGATCGCTTCCGCTCCGAGCAAGGCGCCGTTCAAGCGGCGTCCAGAGAGGCCGGCATGGTCGAGGCCGAAGGCGAGTGGCACGGTCCAGGTGGAAACGTCGTAAAACGTCGTGTCGGCGAACTCCGTCATCGTGTCGAACATGGCGCGAATGAGCGTATGCTGCGCCTGATCGAGCGGCACTATCATCGCCTCGCCGGCTCGATACGTGATGCCGCCCTCGGTAATGTCCCGGCCGAGCCGATACACCTTGACGCGGTGGAACTTCAACAGCTCGACGAAGTGCTTAAGCCGCGCGTCGTCGCCCGGCGCATCGAACACGTAGGCCTTGACGGCATGATTGCGCGCGCGCGTCGATGCATCGTCGTAGAAGCGTTTCTGATAGTCCAACAGCGCCGTGCGCTGTTCGGCGGCGCCCTGGGCGTTGGCGAGGCTGGTGCGGAAGTGCTTCAGGATGTTCTCCCGATAGCTGCGGATGCCGTTCGCCGTCTCGAGCTCGACGCCGCGCGCCGCGCTCGCTTCGTGCAGGATGCCGATACCGCCGTTGACCATCGGGAAGGCGGCGCCTTTGCCTAAGAAGAAGTGATCGTAGCGATCGCCGTGGAAGTAGAGACGGCCCTGGCTGTCCATGAATGCCTCGGACGGCGCAACTACCCCGGAGACGAGCCGCATGGCCTCGTCGGGAATCAGCGGATGTGTGCGTCTCGCGACGCCGGGCGCGAAATAGTAAGTTTGCTCGCTGCCCATCTCGTGATAGTCGACCGACACGTTCGGGCGCCATTCGTGCCACTTGCGCATCCACGCACGGGGCTCGGGCTGGGTCACCGACATCCATTGCCGGTTCAGGTCGAAGCCGTAATGATTGGTGCGTGCCAGCCGGCCGTCGTAGTCGTGCTCGATGTGATTCGGGTCAGCGTTGACGATGCGGCTCGAGAAGGTGTCGAGCCATGCGATGCGGTGGGCGTGCCCGTCCGGGTTGAAGATCGCGGTCACCAGAATGACGCTGTCGGACAGCAGCCGGTCCACATTGGGGCCCTGTGCGGCGGCGAGGTAGTAGACGACCGGCAACGCCGCATCCATGCCGCTGGATTCGGCGCCGTGCACGCCGTAGTTGAGCCAGGTGACCACGGGCATGTCGGGCGTGATCTCCTCGTCGACGTCGGGCTCCGACAGCGCGACATGCCGCGCCCGAATCTCGTCGATGCGCCCCTGATTGGCAGGCGAGGTCGCGACGACGAAGAGTATCGGGCGGCGCTCGTACGAATAGCCGGCGACCTCGACCGTCAGCCGAGGCGAGCGATCGGCGACCTCGTTGATGTAGTCGACGAGCTCGTGATGCCGAACGGGCGCGGCGCCGAGCGGGCGTCCGAGAAAATCCGCGGGCGTCGGGATCGCGGGATCGTAGCGCACGTCGGGCGGATAAAGCTCTGCGTCTTGGGCGCGCGCGAGCTCCTGCGCCTGTGCGAGGCCCGCGGCTGCGGTGGCCAGCACGATGGCCGGCAGAATCCCTGTTGTTGTTTTCACCGAGCTCTCCCTGATCGGGCGGTGCGCCGCCCGGACGGGTACGATACCGCGACGGATGGTCGAATTCACCCAGAATCAGTGTGCAGAGACGTTTCTACGGTAGTTCCACGAACCGATAATGCGGGTCTCCGGGCGGTGGTTCTTCAGGGCCGCTCGGCGCCAGGCGTGGAAGTCGGCCATGTCGAGGTCGTTTGGCAAAGTCCACTCCGGCATCGCAAAATAGTGCGCGACGTATTCGTCGAGGTAGGCGGCGCCTTCGACGTCGAGTAGCTGGTCGAGATAGGTGTCGGTCACGCCGCTGTCTTGGCGCTTTTTGTCGGCCCAGGTTTCGAGCAGATGACGTCGCGATACCTGCTCGCAGTCGAACGAATTGGCGCGTGCCGGATTGTCCGAGCCGATCGCGAGCTGACAGGCGCTCCTGGTCAGCGAGTAGCTCACCCAGCTCTGCAGCACGGGATCGGCGTCGGCGATGGCCTGCGGCGACAGGTAGAACGTATCGCCGTCGGTGACGCCGTCGCGCACGTAGACCTCGCCGCTACAGGCGGCGATGGCGAGTAACGCGAAGAGCAAGATTGGAGCGTGTTGTCGCAAGGGCCTGGCCCCGTCATCGGTGATGCGACGAGCATACGCGATTGTCAATGAACATCGGCTGAATCGCTTCACACTATCGATACTGCGTTGCCATCATGCGCAGTCGGTTACGGTATCATGCGCGGTCCCCGGAGGAGGAGCATCGATTGAGCCTTAGCATAGTCATCCTGGCTGCCGGTCAGGGCACACGGATGAATTCCGCACTGCCCAAGGTGCTTCAGCCTCTGGCCGGTCGGCCGCTGTTGCACTATGTGGTCGCCTGCTCCAAGGCGATCGGAGCGGACTCGATCTGCGTCGTCTACGGCCACGGCGCCGAGGAGGTCCGCGCCGCCTTCGACGGCGAGTCGCTGTCCTGGGCGCTGCAGGCGGAACAGCTCGGTACCGGGCACGCGGTGATCCAGGCGATGCCGATGGTGCCGGACGGACACCGGGTGTTGGTCTTGTTCGGCGACGTGCCGCTCCTGAGGCCGGCAACCCTCGAGAGACTGCTGGCCGCCTGTCCGGAAACCGACGTGGCGATCCTGACCGTCGACATGGCCGATCCGACCGGCTACGGTCGCATCATCCGGGACGGCGACACGGTCAGCCGCGTGGTCGAGCACAAGGACGCGACCGAAGCCGAGCGGGCGATTACCGAGATCAATACCGGCGTGCTGTGCGCACCGGCCGAGCGCCTGAAAGGCTGGCTCGGCCGCCTGAGCAACGACAATAGCCAGGGAGAGTACTATCTTACGGACGTCATCGGCATGGCCGTCGCGGACGGCGTCGCGGTGCACGCCGTCAAAGCGGAGGAAGAGGACGAGGTCATGGGCATCAACGACAAGCGGCAGCTGGCCTGCGCCGAACGCGCGCTGCAGAAGCGACGGGTCGAAGAACTCATGGCGCAGGGCGTCGGTTTCGCGGATCCGGCGCGGGTCGACATCCGCGGCACGCTCCGCTGCGGCCGAGACGTGTTCATCGACGTCAACGCTATCTTCGAAGGCGAAGTCACGCTCGGGGACAACGTGCACATCGAATCGAACAACGTCATCAGAGACTGCGACATCGGTGCCGGCACCGTCGTGCACCCGAACTGTCACATGGAGGCGTCGACGCTGGGGCCGAACTGCGAGATCGGTCCGTTCGCCCGCCTAAGGCCCGGCGCCGAGCTGGCGGACACCGTCAAGATAGGCAATTTCGTCGAGGTCAAGAAGAGCACCATCGCGAGCGGCAGCAAGGTCAATCACCTGACCTACATCGGCGACACGGACATTGGCAAGAAAGTCAACGTGGGTGCCGGCACGATCACGTGCAACTACGACGGCGCCAACAAATACCGTACCATTATCGGCGACGGCGCCTTCATCGGCTCCGGCGTCGAGCTGATCGCCCCGGTCGAGATCGGGCCGGGCGCGACGATCGGCGCCGGCTCGACGATCTCGAAGGCCGCGCCAGCCAACAAGCTGACGCTGCAGCGATCGCGGCAGGTGACTGTGGAGGGCTGGCAGAAGCCCGTGAAGAAGAAATGACGCGGTCGTGGCGGCTGTCAACCCCATCGGCGGCGCATTCTGAGACTTGAATCCGGTCCGCTGCGGCCGGGCAAATGCGACAATAATCGGGCAACAGAAGCCCGTGGAGAAAGCGTAAATGTGTGGCATCGTCGGTGCGGTCGCCGAACGTAACGTCGTTCCGATCCTGATGGAGGGGCTCCGCCGCCTCGAGTATCGCGGCTACGATTCGGCCGGTATTGCCGTCATGGGCGACGATACGATCACCCGCGTTCGGCGGCTCGGCAAAGTGCAGGAGCTACAAAGTGCGCTGGACGAGCGGCCGCTCGCAGGCGTCACGGGTATCGCCCATACGCGATGGGCCACGCACGGCGTGCCGAACGAGACCAACGCGCATCCGCACATGTCGCAGGGCGATATCGCCCTGGTGCACAACGGCATCATCGAGAACTACGAAGAGCTGCGCGACGACCTGATCAAGCAAGGCTACGAGTTCGCTTCCGAAACCGACACCGAGGTCGTGGCTCACCGAATCCATCTGCATCTCGCCGCAACCGGCGACCTGGTCGCCGCGGTTCGTCGGACCGTCGCGGAGCTCGAGGGCGCCTATGCGCTCGTCGTGATGAGCGTCAGGGAGCCGGGCAAGCTCGTGCTCGCGCGGGCCGGCTGTCCGGTCGTCGTCGGCTTGGGAATAGACGAGAACTTCGTCGCTTCCGACGTTGCCGCTCTGCTGCCGGTCACGCGCAACTTCATGTTCTTAGACGAGGGCGATATCGCCATCGTCGAACGGACCAACGTGACGGTCTACGACGCGGACGGCAACGAGGCGACCCGTCCGGTCAAGGAAAGCGAGCTCACTGCGGACGCGGCCGAGCGCGGCGAGTTTCGTCACTACATGCAGAAGGAGATACACGAGCAGGCGCGCGCCGTCGCGCACACGCTCGAGGAACGCATCGCGAACGGCAGGGTGCTCGACGCGGCTTTCGGACCGGCCGCCGCCGAGGTACTCGACCGGACCAAGGGCGTGCACATCGTCGCCTGCGGCACGAGCTACCACGCCGGCCTGGTGGCGCGCTACTGGATCGAGCAGCTGTGCCGCATACCGTGCAACGTGGAGATAGCGAGCGAGTATCGCTATCGCTCTCCGGTGGTTCCCGCAGACACGTTGTTCATCACGATCAGCCAGTCGGGGGAAACCGCCGACACGCTCGCTGCGCTGCGCGCGGCGA
>JBFGFX010000061.1:0-15577 GCA_041579335.1 Woeseiaceae bacterium
ATCGACGACGACGACGTCAACATCATCGATGCCCTGCCCGAGGCCCAGTATCGAGGCGAGATGTCGATGTACGCTCGACCCGGCCACATCCCAACCGCCTCGAACGTGCCGGTCACGTCCCTCGTCGACGACTCGGGCCGCTACCGACCCCGGGGTGAGCTGGCCGCGCTGTTCGAGGAGGATCGCGACACGCGCGCCATCACGTACTGCGGCGGCGGTATCGCTGCCTCGTCGAACGCTTTCATCATGACGCGGCTCGGTTTCAAGGACGTCGCCGTCTACACCGCCTCGCTGCAGGAATGGGCGGCCGATCCCGCAAATCCGCTCGAGGTCGCGCCCGACTTGGACCCGGCCGACAACTAGGCGTGCGGCCATTGACGTTCGCGATCGGGCGGCACAGTCGCCCGTCAGGACGGGCTCCTACGAGTGAGCGAGCAGGCTCTTGGAAGCCAAGCGTGCAAGCCGCGATGCAGCACCGCCACCTCTGCGCCCGCATCGCTCCGGCTGGCGCGCGGCTGAGCTGCGCCTGCCGGTGTCCGGTCAGGGCTGCAGCTCCCAAGCGCCACCGGGCTGCAGGCACGCAGTACCATAGACCTCCTGTCCGGGCACGCCATCGATCGTCGCATCCAACGTGAATTCGCGGCACGGGCGCCCGGCGGTTTCGTAGGTTCGCGTCGGCGTCACTTCGTAGACGTTGCCGTTGTCGGGATTCACCCAGCGGGTCGGCTCACCTGTACGGTTGTCGCGTAAGCTGCGTGCGGTATACATACGGTCACTCTGGTCCATCGTCTGGCCGATGTGCCGCCCTATCATCGAGCCCGCGACCGTACCGACGATGATGGCGATGGTCTGGCCCGAGCCTTCCCCGATCTGCGAGCCGATGACGCCGCCGACGACGCCGCCGATGATTTCGCCCTGCTGCTCGTGCGTGGTGCCGCAGCCAGCGGCCAAGGTGATGATCGCGATCGATACCAGGTTGACGCATTTCGCTCGTGTGTTCATCCGAGTTGCCCTCGCAAACTTGTCAGGCGTGCCAGCACCCCGCCGCGTGGTTCGAGATACCATGCGGCCAACGAACGGCAATTCCCATTTCGGGAAGTACGTACGGCGACGCCGGAACTTATTGCGCCGAAGCGGGCGCCGCATATCGGCTCAGGAACGTCCTGAGCCCGTCGAGATAGGCTCGCTCATCCCGAATGAAGGCATCGTTGTGGGTGCCGCGAAGCGTCAGCAACATCCGGGGCTCGGGGGCAGCTTCGAACAGTCGCTCGCCGTGATGGTATGGAATGATCTCGTCGTCCAAGCTGTGCACGATCAGCACCGGGCAGCGTACCTCTCGCACGTCGTCGCGCGTCGGATGCCGCAGTCGGCTCAACCAGCGAACCGGGAGCCATGGATAAAGCTCCTCGGCGACATCGGGCACCGACGTGAAGGCGGATTCCAGAATCAATGCCGCCGGCCGTCGTCGGCTCGCCAGGCGCGCCGCGACCGAAGCGCCGAGCGAGCGGCCAAAGACGACGACGTCGTCGGGCCGCGCGCCACGCGTTTCGACGAGATACCGCCAAGCTGCCTCGCCGTCCCGATATAGGCCTCGCTCGGTCGTCTTGCCGGCGCTCTGACCGTAACCCCGGTAATCGATGATGAACACCGACAATCCGAGCCCAAGGAACTGCCGGATCGATTCGAGTCGATGCGAGATGTTGCCCGCATTGCCGTGAAAGAACAGGAGTATCTTGGGCGTTTCCCCATTTATGAACCAGCCGTGAAGCATGACGCCATCGTCGGCTTCGATCGAAACATCCTCGAAATCCAGGCCGAGGTCGGCGGGCGTCATCGTCAGCTCTCGACCCGGCATCCCGGATAGATACAGCATGCGGCCCTGCATCAGATAGGTGGTGGCCGCGAGAATGCCGTAGCCGAGGGCGAGAGACAGTATCAGCTTGAGTATCGCCATGCGCAAAGATCCTACGCCGATGGACCGCATCGACCAAATCCACGGCTGGCCTTGAGAAACTACCTTACGGTAGCATTCGGCGGCAGCGTGGAAGAAAAACAATGCCACAAGGAGAAAATACCGTGACAACCAAGCAACTAGTGACAGCCGTCCTGATCATCGCGTTGAGCAACGGCGTCACGATGACCGCCAAATCGGGCGACGATCGCCGTTATCACTTCGCCGGGCCCACCGGTGCGTGGCTGGTCGACGTCGAGTTTCCAACGGTCCCCGGTGCGCCACCACCGCCGCCACCGTTCAAAGAGACGCTGACGTTTCACGCGCTGGGTACGGTATCGGAAAGCAACACGCTCCTGAACGAGAACAGCTACAACCCGGCCTTGGGGATGGGATGCGGGTTCACGGGACCCGCCGGCGCATTGGAGTTGAACTGCAACGGCAGCGAGGGAACCGGCACGTGGCGCCGAACCGGACGCAACACCCTATCGTTCGTGGTCCTGAAGTTGGTCTTCGACGGAGAGACGAACGCGCAGGTCGGCTACCTGCGGGTACGCAGCGACAACGTCAGATTCCACCGCAACAGGCTCGTGCAGGACAGCGGCAGCAGCATAACCGAGCTGCTGATCGGAACCGACATCGAGACCGCCATCCGGGTACCGTTCGGTGGCGCGGATGCCGTAGGCCGGCGAATCCGCTGAGGCGGATTCCCTTCTCGATTGAGCACGCTTTGACGGTCTAAGGCACCTGTCGCCGATGGCGGGTATCGCATGTAGGGGTAGCGGGCGAGGTCTGGCGCGAGCAACGGCCACACGGCGGGGCCGCCGTGAGCGATCACGGCGAATCGCTCGTATCGTGTGTCATTCCCCCAGTGAGGGCGGCGCCGTTCGAGTCGAACGATTTACCGGCCGCAGTGTGGACAGCGTCCTATCAATACCTTGACGATATAGTTGACCCACAGCAACAGCAGGCCCACGTTCCCAACGAACAGCAATGCCCAGAGAAATCCACCATTCATCGCATTCTCCCGCGCTATCAGCCCAAGACTCCTGATCGACCGTAATCGGAGGAACGTTGAGCATTATGTCGCATAGCGGGGAAATGCAGAACCGTGGCGTCCTGAAACTGTGAACCACGCCTCGCGAGATCCCGCTTTGGGGAACGAAGTACACATTATTGCGCCGCTTCTGTCCGAGAAGCCGCCTGCGTGCGCGGCCCATCCGGCCACAGCCCATTCAGCCGTCTACGAGATCGCGTAAGTACTCGCGAAACGCCGCGCCAGTCGATGCATGTCTCAGCCCGTAAGCTACCGTCGCCTGCAGGTAGCCGAGCTTGCTGCCGCAATCGTAGCGCTGGCCATCGAACGCAAACGCGTACACCGGCTGATCGATCAGCAGGTCGGCGATCGCGTCGGTCAGCTGGATTTCGCCGCCGGCCCCCCGCTGCGTCCGCTCCAGTTTGTCGAAGATCTCGGGCACGAGCAGGTAACGGCCGACGACCGCCTTGTTCGAGGGCGCCTCTTCCGGCTTCGGCTTCTCGACGATGCAGTCGATCCGCTGCGACCGGCTGCCGTCGTCGCGCATGCCGACGATGCCGTAGCTGGACGTGTTTTCTTTCGCCACTTCCTCGACGGCCACGATGCTGGCGCCGTGGATCGCGTGGTCGTCAGCCATCTGTTTGAGGCACGGCGGATCGCTCGTGATCAGATCGTCGGCCAATTGGACGAAAAACGGTTCATCGCCGACGGCCGGTCTTGCGCACAGGACAGCGTGTCCGAGGCCGAGCGGTTCTCCCTGCCGGATGTAGACGCACGACACGCCGTCGGGAACGATGTTGTGAATGGATTCGAGTAGATCCGTCTTGCCTGCCAGCCGGAGCGCTCGTTCCAAGGCGGGGTCGGCATCGAAGTGGTCTTCGATCGCACGCTTCGAGCTTCCGGTCACGAAGACGAGCTTGGTCACGCCCGCGGCGATTGCTTCTTCGACCGCGTACTGGATCAACGGCTTGTCGACGATCGGCAGCATCTCCTTCGGACTGGCCTTGGTGGCCGGCAGGAATCTCGTGCCGCGGCCCGCGACCGGAAAAACCGCAGAGCGGATAGGCGACGCCAAGAGCACTCTCCAAGGCAGAAGGGAACGCGCATCTTAGCCAAATCGCCCCGGCCTTGGGAACCGTCCGGCGCGAGCCATCCCCGTCCGCGCCAGATAACGCGCGCGGACGGGTAAGGTGTCGCGCGGCTACTTGCTCGACTTCGACTTGGGCGATTCCAGCAGAATGTTGTCGCGGTTGATTTCCAGCGTGCGCACGCCGATGCCTTTGACGTTGAGCAGCTCGGCTGGCGATTTGAACGGACCGTGCTGCTTACGGTATTCGACGATGGCTTTGGCCCGTGACAGACCGACGCCTTTCAACTCGGCCGAGATGGTCTCGGCATCGGCGGTATTTACGTTGACCGGGCCTGCGAATGCCACCGAGCAGCCGGCGGCCAATGCAGCGACTAACAAAGCTTTCGTGATTCTATTCATGATCGTCTCCCAGATCCTTTAGAGTGACGGCCGGCGGACGAGCTCCGCACGGCGTGACGGGGAGAAAGCTTAGGTTGGTGACGCATTGCGGGCTGCCGGCAAATCTGCCGGGTTTGCAGGGAAATACCGGCGCGGTAAGGTGGTCCGTTCCGCGATGGAACGGGTCCGCGTTCAGTAATTGATGACGCTGCGCTGCAAAAGCGAATCGAACTGCACGCTGGCAAATGGGCGCTGTGTCTCCCAGTCTTTGCAACTCGGGCACTGCCACAAGAGCTGTCGCGTGGAAAAGCCGCATTCCTTGCATTGATAACGCGGAGTCATCGCCGCGAGCTTGCTGAGCCCCGCGCGCACCTTTGCGAGCGCGCTTCGCCGGCTGGTTTCGTCGCCCTCGGCGAACTGGTGGATATCGATGAATTCAGACAGAGTCGGCTCGTTCAGCATGTACTCCTCGACGCACTGGTCGATCACGTCGATCCCGCCTATGTCATTGACAACTGCGGTGTACGCGATCTCCGAGCGCATCGACGGATTCTTGCGGATGAGCTCGGCCAGGCTCTTCTCGAGCGGCGCCGTCGATCCTTCTTCGCGGTATATCTCCACGAGGCGCGGCAGCGCTTCCGTGATCAGGTAGGTATTCTCGTCGACGATCCGGTTGTAGAGACGTAGCGCGGTTTTTTTGTCGTTCGTCGCCCTGGCGATACCCGCCCGCGTCAGCGCCCCGCGCAGGGTACGGGGCCGGCCGCTTTGCGATTTCTTGACGAATGCGCGCGCCGCCGCGTAGTCACCCTTCGCGGCTGCCTGCTCGGCCAGCTCGCAATAGTAGTGCGCGATCTGCAGCGCCAGCGAACGGCCGCTCAAGACTTCGAGCTTTTGACCGGCATCGATCGCTTTTTGCCACTCTTTCTCCTGTTCGTAGATGCGGCACAGCTGTTCGAACGCTTCGACCTGGTAGCGGGATCCCGCGGCCAGTCGCACGAACATGCTTTCGGCGCGATCCAGCAAGCCGGCTTTCAGGTAGTCTTTGGCAAGCGAGTAGAACGCCTGATCGCGCTGCTCGGACGCAAGGTCCGGCCTTGCGATGATGTTTTGATGGATCCGAATGGCGCGGTCGACCTCACCACGACGCCGAAACAGGCTGCCGAGCGCAAAGTGCGTTTCTATCGTCTTGTCGTCGACGCGGACCATCTTGAGAAAATGCTCGAGCGCCTGGTCGGTCTGCTCGTTGAGCAGAAAATTCAGACCCTTCAGATAATCGACGTTGAGCGGCGGCGGCGCGTCTTCCGGATCGTCGCGATCACCGAAGCGGCCCACTGCCCAGCCGGCTGCAGCCAGCAGCAGAAACAAGCCCGCGAGGAGGAACGTCGATTCAGTCGGCATCGGCTAGTCTGCGTCGGCAATGGGCAGATTCCTGAGGCTACTGATCTCGGCCTCGGAGTCCTTGAGCCGAGATCGAAGCCGGCGACGCTCGTTCATCAGTTTGAAGACATAGAACGACGCCGACAGGATGCCGAATAGCCAGCCGAGCACGAACGTCACCGCCAGGGCGAGCGGAATCGTCGGCTGCACCGTACCGAACGCGAGATCGATCGTGACGATTCCAGGATTGATGCTGGTGAACCAGATCATCAGGATGAACACCACCAGGATCAGAGCTATGACGCCGATTCGTTTTAGCATGCGCTTACCCACCACCCGCAACGACAGCCGATCCGCCCCTACGGCGCTAAGTTTATTGGTTTTTGGCGAGTTATGGTAAGGCGCCGCGGCACCGACGGTCGCCTGGGGGCTGGGCCGAATCAGCTCTTGATCGGCAGGTGGCGGCTCGCGTTGACGCGCTCGCGTAGGTCTTTACCCGGCTTGAAGTGCGGGACGTATTTGCCGGAAAGCGCCACCGCTTCGCCGGTCTTCGGATTTCGGCCGATACGCGGGGGACGAAAATGCAGCGAAAAGCTGCCAAAACCGCGAATCTCGATGCGTTCGCCCCGCGCCAGCGAATCGCTCATCAGATCCAGCAGATGCTTGACTGCCAACTCGACGTCTTTCGCGGGAAGGTGCTTTTGCTTGCGGGCGATTACTTCGATGAGTTCAGATTTGGTCATGACAGTGGTCGCTTATTGTTCTGCTGCTATTCCGCGTAAGCCGCCGATTATAAAGGAAATATGGCCCGGACGGACAGGGGTCCGGGCCAGCTTTTTCCCTATTTGGAGCCGCCCGTCATCTTCTCTTTGAGCAGCTCGCCCAAGGTCGTGCCAGTCGGCGCGGCGGCGGTACCGGACTTGTAGCTCGACAGGGCCTCGGCCTCCTCGTGCTCCTCCTTCGCCTTGATCGACAGCGCCACGGAGCGATTCTTGCGGTCGACGTTGATGAACTTCGCTTCGACCTCGTCGCCCACCTTGATCATCGTGCGTGCATCCTCGACCCGGCCGCGGGTCAGCTCTGAAGCCCGCAAGGTGCCGGTCACACCGTCACCGAGATCGACGATCGCACCCCGGGCATCCACTTCCGTCACCTTGCCCTTTACGATCGAGTTCTTCGGATGCTCGGCGAGCCAGCCCGAGAACGGATCCTTATCGAGCTGCTTGATGCCGAGCGAGATGCGCTCGCGCTCGGAATCGATCGCCAATACGACGGCCTCGATTTCCTGACCTTTCTTGTAGTTGCGTACGGCTTCCTCCCCGGGCATGTCCCAAGAGATGTCCGACAGGTGCACCAGGCCATCGATACCGCCCGATAGGCCTATGAAAATACCGAAATCGGTAATCGACTTGATCTGTCCGCTCACCGTGTCACCGCGATTGACCGTGGCCGAGAACTCCGCCCACGGATTCGGTTGACACTGTTTGATACCGAGCGAAATGCGACGCCGCTCCTCGTCGATCTCGAGCACCATGACCTCGATCTCTTGACCGACCTGCACCACTTTGGAGGGATTGACGTTCTTGTTGGTCCAATCCATCTCGGAAACGTGGACCAACCCTTCGACGCCCTCCTCGATTTCGACGAAACAGCCGTAATCGGCGATGTTGGTGATCTTGCCGAAGATGCGAGTCTGCGGCGGGTAGCGACGCGCAAGGTCGTGCCAAGGATCGTCACCGAGTTGCTTGATGCCGAGTGACACGCGCTGGCGCTCGCGATCGAATTTCAGAATCTTGACGTCGATCTCGTCACCGACGTTGACGACCTCGGACGGATGCTTCACCCGCTTCCAGGCCATGTCCGTGATATGCAGCAAGCCGTCGATTCCGCCGAGATCGACAAACGCGCCGTAGTCGGTCAGATTCTTGACGATGCCTTTGACCGTGTTGCCCTCCTGCAGGCTTTCGAGTAGTGCCTCGCGCTCGGCGCTGTGCTCTTTCTCGACCACTGCGCGCCGCGACACGACGACGTTGTTACGCCGCTGATCGAGCTTGATGACCTTGAATTCGAGGCTCTTACCCTCGAGATAACCCGGATCGCGCACCGGTCGCACGTCGACCAGCGAGCCCGGAAGGAATGCACGTACGTTGTCGATTTCGACCGTAAAGCCGCCTTTGACGCGCCCGTTGATAACACCGTTGACGATCTCGCCGTCCGCGTAAGCCTTTTCGAGCGCAGTCCATGTGCGCGCTCGAATCGCTTTCTCGCGCGACAGGCGCGTCTCGCCAAAACCATCCTCGACGGCATCGAGAGCAACCTCGACCTCGTCGCCGACGGAGACGTCAACTTCACCGACTTCGCTACGAAATTGCTCGACCGGAATTACGGCCTCGGACTTGAGTCCGGCACTGACGATAACGACGTCGTCGTTGACCGCCACGACGGTGCCCATGATGATGGCACCCGGCTTGATTTGTCGACTGGCAAAACTCTCTTCAAATAATTCAACAAAACTTTCAGACATTAGATTTAAACCCGAGAGCCAGGTTAGCGGCTCTCACCGGTTGATGTCGCCGATCCTCGTCCTTCGAGACCGACGGTTACGATGAAAAAAGCAGCACTGTCCTGTGCCGCCCGACCAATACTTCCTTCTTTCACTCCCGTTCCGCGAGACATTCCCGCACCCATCGCAGTACCGTACGGGCAACCTCATCGATCGTCAGGTCGCTGGAGTCCAGCACTCGCGCGTCGACCGCAGGCCGCAAGGGCGCGATCGAACGCTCGGAATCTCGTCTATCACGACTGGCGATGTCCCGCGAAAGGGCCGAGAGGCTAACATCAATACCCTTGTCTTTCAACTGCTTATGGCGCCTCTTAGCACGCTCCGTGGGGCTTGCCGTGAGGAACACCTTGACTGCCGCGTCGGGAAACACCAGCGTGCCCATGTCCCTGCCGTCTGCCACCAGTCCGGGCGGCTTGCGGAAGCCGTGCTGCAGCGCCAAAAGTGCCTGCCGCACGGCGGGCAGCTGCGCCACCGTCGAGGCGATCCGGCCGCACTCCTCGGTCCGCAGCTCGGCGCTGACGTCCTCGCCGTCGAGCCAGACGCGTTCGGCGCCGTCTTCATCGGTCTCGAAGCAGATCTCGAGTGCCTCGGCCAGATCGGCGATTTGCCGCTCGGCATCCAACGGCAGGTCCGCCCGGGCGGCGGCCAGGCCGACCAGACGGTAGAGCGCGCCACTATCCAGCAGGTGCCAGCCAAGCGCCTGCGCGATACGTCGCGCGACCGTGCCTTTGCCCGAACCGCTCGGCCCGTCCAGCGTGAGCACCGGCACCGGCGCGCTCAAGCGGCGCCGTCCCGCCGGCTGATGCCGATACCGAGCGCCTGCAGGCACGGCATGAAGCCGGGAAAGGACGTGTCGACGGTCTGGACGTCGTGAATCTGCACCGGCCCCGCCGCCCGGGTTGCCGCGACGGCGAACGCCATCGCGACGCGGTGATCGCCATGGCTGTCGATAGTGCCGCCGGTGAAGTCGCCACCCGAGATCTCCGCGCCGTCCTGCGTTTCGGTGGCGGCGATGCCCAACGCGCGCAGTCCCTGCACCATGGCCGCGATCCGGTCGCTCTCCTTGACGCGCAGCTCGGCGAGCCCCGAGAAACGGCTGACGCCGCGAGCCGCCGCCGCCGCGACGAACAGCACGGGGAACTCGTCAATCGCTGACGACACGCGGTCGGCATCGAGCTCGATGGCCTGGAGAACCGACGAGCGCACGCGCAGGTCCGCGGCCGGTTCCTCGCCGAGCAGCGCCGGGTTCTCGAGACTGATCTGGGCACCCATCTCACGCAGAATCTCTATGACCCCGGTGCGCGTCGGGTTGACGCCGACTCTCCGGATCAAGAGCTCGCATCCGTCGCCGAGGAGCGCCGCCAAAATCAGGAAGGCCGCAGACGACAGGTCGCCCGGTACGTCGATCCCGGTTGCCTTGAGCGCCTGCTGACCCGGCATGCGCACGCGCCCGCTCTCGGCGGACAGGCTCACGCCCATCGCCGACAGCAGTCGCTCCGTGTGATCGCGGGTGATCGCAGGCTCAGTGACGAAGGTCTCGCCACGGGCGTACAGGCCCGCGAGCAGGATCGCCGACTTCACCTGAGCGCTAGCGACCGGCAGCTCGTAGGTGATGCCGACCAGCCGTTTGCCGCCCTGAATAGCGAGCGGTGGGCGCCCGTCGGCGCTGTCGATCGCCGCACCCATCAGCGTGAGCGGTTTGATGACTCGCGCCATCGGCCGGCGCGATAGCGAGGCGTCGCCCGTCAGCCGGCTGTCAAAATCTTGCCCACACAAGAGGCCTGTCAAAAGCCGCATGCCGGTGCCGGAGTTGCCGAGATCAAGGTCACCGTCGGGCCTGGTCAGGCCGTGCAGACCAACGCCTTCGATGATCGCTGTGGCAACGTTGGGCTGCTCGATTCGAACACCCATAGCCTTCAGCGCGGCCAGGGTCGCCACACAATCGTCGCCGAGCAGCAGGCCCTTGACTTCGGTCCGTCCTTCGGCGACGGCACCGAGCATCAACGCGCGATGCGAGATCGACTTGTCGCCGGGCACGTCAACGTTCCCGCTCGCGAGCCCCGACGGCAGAACCAGAAAGTCCATCGAGGGCGTCCGCTTCAACTCACCGCCCGCGGATAGGCGCCGATGATGCGGAACAGCGAGCTGATCTTGCGGACCTCCTCCAGCGCCTCGGACAGCGGCGCCTCGTCGGCGTGTCCGTCGAGATCGGCGAAGAACACGTAGTCCCAATTGCGCCGCCGCGACGGCCGCGACTCGATGCGGGTCATGTTGATACCTTTGGACGCGAACGGCGCCAACAGCGCATGCAGTACGCCGCTGCCCTCGCGCGTATCGTCCGACGACATCAGAATGGTCGTCTTGTCATCGCCGCTTGGCGCAAGCAGCTCGCGACCGACCACCAGGAAGCGGGTCGCGTTGTCGCCGCGATCCTCGATGTTCTTGACCAGGATCTTGAGGCCGTACACTTCGGCGGCCGCCTCACCGCCGATCGCGGCCGTACCTGCCTCGTCGCGGGCGCGCCGGGCGCCGACCGCGTTGCTGCTTACGCCGATCAGCTCGACCTCGGGCACGTACTCACGCAACCATCCCCTGCACTGCGCGAGCGACTGCTCGTGGGCACAGATCCGCTTGATCCGCTCGAGGCCGGCCATCCGGCCCATCAGGTGCTGCTCGATGCGCAGCTCGATCTCGCCGTTGATCTTGAGCGGCGAGGTCAGAAACATGTCGAGCGTGTTGTTCACCGTACCCTCGGTCGAATTCTCGATCGGGACCACGCCGAAATCCGCGGCGCCGGATTCGACTTCCTGGAACACCTCGTCGATGGTGCCGAACGGCAGTGCCCGTACCGAGTGGCCGAAGTGCTTGAACACCGCCGATTGCGTAAACGTCCCCTCGGGACCGAGAAAACCGATCTTCAACGGCTCCTGCTGCGCGAGGCAGGCCGACATGATCTCGCGGAACAGGCGCAGCATCTCGTCGTCGCGCAGCGGTCCCTCGTTGCGCTCCAGCACGGCGCGCAGCACCTCCGCCTCGCGCTCCGGTCGATAGTAGTCCACGGCCGCGGCCAGCTCGCCTTTGGACACGCCGACCTGCTGGGCGTAGCGCGCCCGCTCGTTGATCAGCGACTGGATTTGCCGGTCGACTTCGTCGATGCGCTGGCGGATCTGCGCGAGATCCGCCGGGTTGGCGTCGCCTTTGTCCGCCGATTTGGCCATTCGAGTTCCCGCAGACAGCAGTCGGAACGATCAATATTGACCGTTTTCGCTGTCAGAATAAAGGCTTACCGAGGTCTCGCACGGCCAGCACGCCGTCGATTCGGAGCAGCGCGTCGAGCGTCGCGGCCGGCACCGGGCCGTCGAGATCCACGACCGTGTAGGCGAGCTCGCCCAACGACTTGTTCAGCAGATCCTCGATGTTCAAGCCGGCTTCGGCGAGCGCCGTCGAGATTTGGCCGACCATGTTCGGCACGTTGGCGTTCGCCACGGTGAGGCGGTAGGCGTCCATACGTGGCAGGATGGATTCGGGGAAGTTGACGGAGAATCGAATATTGCCGTTCTCGAGGTACTCCTTTAAGTTCTCCGCCACCATCACGGCACAATTTTCTTCGGCCTCCCGGGTCGACGCACCGAGATGCGGCAGCGCGATGACCTTCTCGTTGGCGACGAGCTCTCGAGTGGGAAAATCACAAACGTAGCTGTGCAGCGTACCGGCATCGAGCGCAGCCAGCATCGCTCCCGAATCGACCACACCGCCACGCGCGAAGTTGATCACGATGCCCGCCGGCTTCATCAGCGCAAGGCGGTCCCGGTTGACGAGACCGCGGGTCGCCTCGTTGAGCGGCACGTGTATGGTGACCGCATCCGACTTGCGAAACAGGTCGTCCAGCGTCTCCACTTTCTCGACACCCGACGACAGCTTCCACGCGCTCTGCACCGTGATCTTCGGATCGAAGCCGACGACCTTCATGCCGAACGACAGCGCGACGTTGGCGACCTGAACACCGACGGCACCCAAGCCGATCACTCCGAGTACCTTGCCCGGCAGCTCGAAGCCCACGAACTGTTTCTTGCCCGCCTCGACGGCCTGCTCCAGCGCCGCGCCGTCGGCGTCGGCGTCGAGACGGCGAACGTATTCGCGCGCATCGCAGATGTTGCGCGCGGCGATCAGCAGTCCCGCAACTGCGAGCTCTTTCACCGCGTTTGCGTTGGCGCCCGGGGCGTTGAACACCGGCACGCCGCGCCGACTCATTGCTTCGATTGGTATGTTGTTGACGCCGGCGCCGGCGCGGCCGATGGCCGCGACCGTCTCGGGGATATCCATGTCGTGCATGTCGTAGGAGCGCAGAATCACGGCATCCGGATGTGCGACCTCGGACGCAACCTCATAGCGTTCTCTGGGAAAGCGGCGCAGTCCCGCCACTGCGATGTTGTGGAGAGTGAGTATCTTATACATGTCGTAAACCGGCTGTCGGAGGCTAAGTGCGTGTCGCCTCGAAGTGCTGCATGAAATCGATCAAAGCGTCCACGGAGGCTTCGCTGACCGCGTTGTAGATCGAAGCGCGCATGCCGCCGACCGAGCGGTGCCCCTTCAGGTTCTTGAGTCCGGCAGCCGTCGACTCTTCGAGGAAGCGTGCGTCGAGAGCCGGGTCCGCCAACACGAACGGCACGTTCATCCACGAGCGGCAGTCGCGAGCTACCGGATTGCTGTAGAAATCTGAGGCGTCGATTGCGGCGTAGAGCTTCGTTGCCTTGCGCTCATTGATCTTCGCCATCGCAACCAGGCCGCCGACGCTTTTCAGGTGGTGGAACACCAGCCCCGCGACATACCAGGCGAACGCCGGCGGCGTGTTCGTCATCGAATCCGACTCGGCGAACGCGCGGTAAGTCAGCAGTGTGGGCGCGTCGCTGCGGGCTTTGTCGAGAAGGTCGTTGCGGACGATCACCAGGGTCAGGCCGGCAGGTCCGATATTCTTCTGCGCGCCGGCGTAGATCACGCCGAAACGGCTCACGTCGATGGGCCTCGATAGGATCGTGCTGGACATATCGGCCACCAGTGGCACGTCGCCCGTCTCCGGCACGAAATGGAACTCCACGCCGCCGATGGTCTCGTTCGGCGTGTAGTGACAATAGGCGGCGTCGGCCGTTTTGCGCCATTCGGATTCGGGCGGGATGTGATTGTAGCCGCTGCTCTCGCCGTCGGCGGCGACGTTCAAGGTTAAAAAGCGCCGCGCCTCTTTGGCGGCCTTCTTGCCCCACGAACCGGTGATCACGAAGTCGGCGGTGTCGCCGGGCGCCGACAGGTTGAGCGCCGTCATCGCAAACTGCAGGGTTGCGCCGCCCTGCAAGAAGAGCACGGAGTAATCATCCGGAATGTCGAGCAGATCACGCACATCCTGTTCGGCACGTGCGGCGACGGCCATGAAGTCTTTGCCGCGGTGACTGACCTCCATCACCGACATGCCGCTGCCGCCCCAGTCGGGTATATCGTCTTTGATCTGCTGCAAAACGGCCTCGGGCAGTGCCGCTGGGCCGGCACTGAAGTTGTGGGCGCGTGACATGGCGGAATTCCTGATTGGGTAGGCGGCTGAAATCGAAGCGGCAGATTCTAACCAGCGCGACGCGGCGGGTACATTACTCGTCGTCGGCATCCATCGATTCGATTCGCGCTAATCCGACCAGCCGCTGGCCGGGTTCGACCCGGATCAGGCGCACCCCCTGCGTGTTGCGGCCGATGACCGAGATGTCGCTCACGGGGGTGCGGACCAAGGTGCCACTCGAGCTGATCAGCATGATTTCGTCGTCGTCCGCGACCTGCAGTGCACCGACGGTCCGGCCATTTCGCTCGGTGGTTTGAATGGCGATCACCCCCTGGCCGCCGCGGCCCTGCACCGGAAACTCATCGACGGCCGTACGCTTGCCATAGCCGTTCTCGGTCGCGGACAGGATCAGCCCCTCGTCGAGGACGCACAGCGCGATGACTTCGTGCCCGTCGGGCAGCCGAATGCCACGCACACCGGCGGCACCGCGTCCCATTGGCCGCACGTCTGCCTCGCGAAAGCGTATCGCCTTACCGTTGCTGGCCACCAAGAGAATCTCCCGGCTGCCGTCGGTAATCGCCACGTCGACCAGGCGATCGCCGCGCAGGTCGATAGCGATGATGCCGCTTGCCCGGGGTCGCGAGAACAGGCTCAACGAGGTCTTCTTGACGGTGCCGCCGCTGGTCGCCATGAAGACGAAACTGTCCGCGGCAAACTCGCGAATTGGCAGCACCGCGTTGATGCGCTCGCCGTCCTCGAGCGGCAGCAGATTGACGATCGGCTTGCCCCGCGCGCCGCGACTGGCCTGCGGCACCTGATACACCTTGAGCCAATACATCTTGCCGCGGCTCGAAAAGCACAAGATCGTATCGTGCGTGTTGGCGATGAACAGCTTGTCGATGAAATCCTCGTCCTTGACCTTCGCAGCCGAGCGGCCGCGACCGCCGCGGCGCTGTGCTTGGTAGACGCCGACCGGCTGCGCCTTGGCGTAGCCGCCGTGGGACAGGGTCACGACGACCTCTTCTTCCGGGATCAGGTCCTCGGCGACCAGGTCGCTGTGGTCGGCGATAATCTCCGTACGGCGCTCGTCGCCGAAGGTGTCGCGGATCTCGATGAGCTCGTTACGAATCACGTCGAGCAGCTCGTCGGGGTCGGATAAGATTGTCGAAAATTGATTAATTTTATCCAGTATTTCTTTGTATTCGTTAAGTATTTTTTCCTGTTCAAGACTCGTGAGCTTGTGCAGACGAAGCTCCAGAATTGCCTGCGCCTGGACCGGTGACAACCGGTAGCCGTCGTCGGTCAGCCCGAAGCCGTCCTGCAAGGTGTCCGGCCGCGTGTCCGTGGCGCCGGCTTTCTTCAGCATGGCAGTCACCGCACCCGGCGGCCAAGCTCGCGCAACGAGCGCATCCTTGGCTTCCGCCGGCGACTTCGACGCCTTGATCAGCGCGATCACCTCGTCGATGTTGGCCAGCGCAACCGCCTGCCCTTCCAGCACATGGGCGCGGTCTCGCGCTTTGCGCAGCTCGAAGATCGTGCGGCGCGTGACGACCTCGCGCCGGTGCGCGAGAAACGCCTCGAGCATCTGCTTCAGATTCAGGAGCTTCGGCTGGCCTTCGTGCAGCGCCACCATGTTCAACCCG
>JBFGFX010000062.1:0-15348 GCA_041579335.1 Woeseiaceae bacterium
ACCAACACGACGCCGCGCGGCGCGCAGCGGGGCCCCGGACAGAACCAGATCGCCTCGATCATGGCGCCGTTGATGGATGAAGCGGCCGCAAAGCTGAATCTCGACCGTGTCGAGATCCGCAGAGTCAACGCGGCGCACTCCGACCGGCTCGTGTACGCCGAGCAGGGACCGGTCACGAGCGCCTACATGCGAGAAGCGATCGACCAGGCTGCAGAGATGTTCGACTGGGAGACGAAGAAAGACCAACCCCGCAAGAGCGGCAACAAAGTTAGAGGCTTAGGGATAGGTCAGGGCTATCACTCGGCCGGCACCAACGGCTACGACGGGCTGGTCCGGATCACGCCGGACGGCACGATCCACCTGCACACGGGCGTCGGCAATCTCGGCACCTATTCCTACGCATCGACGTCACGCGCCGCGGCGGAGGTGCTCAAGTGCGACTGGGACGACTGCGTCATTCACCACGGCAACACCGAGGAGAATCTGCCGTGGGCGTCGTATCAGGCCGGCAGCGTGTCGATCTTCACCCAGACCCGCTCGGCCTACGTCGCGGCGATGGACGCGGTGGCGAAGATGAAGCGTATCGCGGCGGAGACCTTAGGCGGCGATGCGGACGATTACGACATCGACGGCTCGCGGGTATTCCTCACGAACAACGAGGCGCAGGGCATGAGCTACGCCGCCGTCGCGGCGCGCGCGATTCAGCTCGGCGGCGACTACAGCGGCGACACCTACCCGGACGACATCCACGAGATCACGCAGCGGGCGGTGCAGAACCTGGCCGGCACCGGACTGGTCGGCGTCGCGAAAGACAACCTGCCGAAAGACGGCGTGGTGCCGGGGCTCGCGGTGGCGTTCGTCGAGATCGAGCTCGACCTCGATACCGGCAAACACCAGATCCTCGATTACGTCGGCATCGCCGAGTGCGGCACGGTCGTGCACCCGCAGGGCCTTGCCCAACAGATGAAGGGCGGCGCGGTGTGGGGCATGGGCGCAGCCAGCCTCGAGCGCCACGTCTTCGATCCGCAGAACGGGCTGCCCGCCGGCGTCGGTTATTACGGCTGCCGCATTCCGACCTACCTCGACGTGCCGTCGGTGACCCGCACCGGGGCGGTCGACCTGCCCGATCCGCAAAATCCGTTCGGCGCCCGCGGCATCGGCGAGCCCGCGATGGGATGCTCTCAAGCGGCCATGGCCTCGGCGATCGCGGACGCGCTGGACGGTCACTGGTTCGGACGTACGCCGGTATCCCCGGACATGATCGTAAATCACGTCGCGGGTCGGCCGCAGTCGTTCAAACCCCTACAGACCAACAACTTCTGAGGTAGTCATGCCTTCTTACGACGTCATGCCCGATATGGAGCTCTATCAACCCGCCGAGGTCGAGGACGCGCTCCGTCTCGCGGATCAGTACAAGACCGACGGGTGGATCCTGGGCGGCGGACAGGACACCTACGGGTGGATCAAAGACCGCGCCAAGAACCCGGCCGCGCTCATCGACTTGAACGGCATTGAGGCGCTGAAGGGCATCCGGCAGAGCGACGACGGCATCGAGATCGGCGCGGCGACGACGCTTAGCGAGATCATCGGCAACGAGACCATCCGCCGCGACTATGCGCTCTTGTCGGACGCCGCGGCGCGCGTCGCAAGCCCGCAGATCCGCAACGTCGGCACGTTGGGCGGCAACCTGGTGCAGGACGCGCGCTGCTGGTACTACCGGCGCGGGCTCGCCTGCTACCGGGCCGGCGGCAACATCTGCTACGCGGACAGCCCCGAGGCCATGAACCGCGAGCACGCGCTGTTCGGCGCGAGCCGCTGCGTCGCGGTCAGCCCGTCGGATACCGCGACGGCGTTGGACGCGCTCGACGCGTCGATGATCGCGACGAGCATCGACGGCAGCCGCCGCATCGCGGCCGAGGATTTCTTCGTCGGACCGGCGACGCACATCACGCGGATGACGGCGCTCGAGCCCGGCGAGATCCTGACCGCGGTGCGGCTACCGTCGCGCTGGGCCGGTCAGCGGTTCTACTTCGAGAAGGTCGCGGATCGCGACGTCTGGGACTTCGCGCTCGTCAGCATCGCCGCCGCGATGCAGATGGACGGCGACGCGGTCGCCGATAGCCGCGTCGTCTGCGGCGGCGTCGCCTGCACGCCCCATCGCCTGCGGCGCGTCGAGCGCGCCGTGCGCGGCAAGCCGCTGTCCGAGGAGACCGCCGAAGCCGCCGCGAGCGTCGCAACGCGCGGCGCCAAGCCACTCAACTACAACCACTTCAAGATTCCAATGATGGAAAATCTCGTGCGGCATGCGATGAGAGGGTGACGCCGTGGACATAGCGACATACAAGAAAGACGTGTGGGGGCGCGAAGTCATCCTCGGCGTATCGTGGGATCTGCTGTGGGTGGTGGTCGTGTTGGCGTTCGTGTTCATTGCGGTGCACGCGCTTATCATGGCGGCGAGGAAACGCGCCGAACAACCGTCCAGCGAAGGTCCGAAGGTCGAACGGCATACCGGGATCGACCGGATCTTCCATTGGGTCATGGCGATCAGCATCTTCGTGCTGCTCGTGACCGGTATCTTCCCGATCATCGGCATCGAGTTCTCGTGGCTGACGATCCACTGGGTCGCGGGATTGGTGCTGACGGCCGCCGTCCTGTTCCACATCGTCCGCTCGATCTTCTGGCAGGACTTGAAGTCGATGTGGATCAGCCCGAAAGACTTCAAGGAACCGTTCGACAAAGCGCAGAAACCCGGCAAGTATTCCTTTGCGCAAAAATGCATGCACGCCGCGGTCACGGTGTTGACCCTGCTCGTCATCGGCAGCGGGCTCGTGATGTTCGCGATGATCGACACGCCCTGGTGGGAGCGGACCAACGCGATCTCCGAATCGACGCTCGGTTGGACGTTCCTGATCCACGGGCTGTCGACCCTGGGACTCGTCGCCGTCGTCGCGCTGCACATGTATTTCGGACTGCGGCCCGAGAAGCTCTTCTACACGCGCTCGATGATCAAGGGCTGGATCTCGGAGGACGAGCTCAAGGCTCACCACGATCCGGAGCAGTGGCCGAAGCAAGAATCGGCCTGACGATTGGTCTTCCGACACCTCTAACACGGCACGTGCAGCCGGGGAGTCTGGCGTGGACGAACACATCGAAACGATCGAGGCGGGCTACGAGTATCTCCTGGCCTATGCGGCGCAGGGTAAGGACACCGACGTCGCGGCGGGCGGCGGCGTGTCCGAAGTCCGAACCACACTCGACAATATGGCGCAGGCGGCGGCGAGCATCGTGACGCTCCTCGGCGGCAGCGAGCAGGCGTTCGATTCGGTGGTGGTCGACGATGCACGAAAGGCACACGCGGCGATCTCGCTGGTGCTGGCGCAGCAAGGCATCAGCTCGGAGATCGTCGACAACCTGAACGCGTCGATCCACCTGCGGGCGCTCTTGACCGACCTGTTTCTGCTCAGCGAGGCGTCGGTCTAAGCACCACTTACCGTCGCAATTTCAGCATGTTACGCATACTGGAAGCGGCCGCCGGCGGGGCGTTGAATTCCCCTCGCCGTTGCGGCCTAATCGCGGTTGCGACGGGCCGTTCCACCGTGACGTGATGGAACTTATTGCTCGGCGTGTGACCCAATCTACGGCCAACCGCGACGATCGGCGGCAGAATCGCGACGACGTGCCGCCTTGCGGCAATCTGAATCCAAGACGAGTGAGTCCATGAAGCACCTCACACGGCGGAATTTTCTCGAGCTGGTCGGGGCCGCAGGCGGCTCGACCGCGATCTATCAGACGGGACTCGCGATGGGTCTCATGGAAGACACGGGCCCGAGAGCCGAGCTCGATCTCAAGCGGGCCGATGGCGATGCCAACACGGTGGTCATTCTCGGCGCGGGCATCTCCGGCTTGACGGTCGCCTACGAGCTCGAACGGGCCGGCTACGATTGTACGATCCTCGAGGCATCTCATCGCGCGGGCGGTCGCAACCTGACCCTGCGTCACGGCGACGTAATCGACGAGCTCGGCTATAAGCGCGTCTGCAATTTCGACGACGACCCGGAGCTCTATTTCAATGCCGGTCCCGCGCGCATCCCCGGACACCATCGCCGCGCGATGCACTATCTCAAAGAGCTCCAGGTGCCGCTGCAGATCAAGGCGAACGTGAACCGCATCGGGTATATCCACGAAGAGGACCACTTCGGCGGCAAGCCGTTGCGCTACACCGAATACCTGAC
Source organism: Woeseiaceae bacterium (assembly GCA_041579335.1). GTDB lineage: Bacteria > Pseudomonadota > Gammaproteobacteria > Steroidobacterales > Woeseiaceae > JBFGFX01. Next base: position 4,233 of record JBFGFX010000062.1, read on the forward strand.
CGACGCCAGGGGCTTCATGTCGGAGCTCTTGTACAAGGCCGTCGATCAGAACCGTTTCGACGAGCCGCTGTCCGAGGAAGACCGCGTCCGCATGCGAGACATGGCGCGCAGCTTCGGCGACTTAGACAGCGAGGGCAAGTACAAAGGCTCGAGCCGAGCGGGCTACGATTCCGGCGGCTTCATGACGGAAGGCAAGAAAAAGGATCCGCTCGACTTCAGCGCGCTGCTCGACAGCGGGTTTTGGCGACGGGGCCTCGCCATGGGCCAGAGCTATGACTGGGCAGAGCCGCTCCTGGAAGCGAAGGGCGGCATGGACTTGCTCGTCAAAGCGTTCGTCCGTGCGCTGAAAAAACCAGTGACCTTGAACGCACAGGTGCAGACCATACGGCTGCGCGACGACGGCGTCGACGTCTATTACAACCACCAAGGCGAACGCAAGAAGTTCGCCGCCGACTACTGTTTCAACTGCATTCCCGTGCACTTCATGCAGGGGATCCCGAACAACCTATCGCGGGAGTACATGGCGGCGATCAATGCATTCCAGCGCGGCAATTTCTTCAAGATCGGCTTCCAGATGAGCGAGCGCTTCTGGGAGCGCGAAGGCATCTACGGCGGCATGACCCACACGACGCAGCGCATCAATCAGATCTGGTATCCGTCGAACGGCATCCACGGCAAGAAGGGCGTCGTCCTGGGCGCCTACGCGTTCAGGGACCAGAGCAACTTCTTCGAGCGTATGACGCCGGAGGAACGCTTGAAATTCGCCGCCGACTGCGGCGACAAAATTCACGAAGGCTATTCGAGCTACATCGAAGCCGGCGTGAGCGTCCCTTGGGGCAGGATGAACCACATGATGGGCTGCGGCGCGCAGATGTCCGACGAGGACCGCGCACGCTACTACCCGATCCTGCACAAACCCGACGGCCGCCACTATCTGATCGGCGATCAGATCAGCTACCACTCGAGCTGGCAGGAAGGCGCGTTCGCATCCGCCGAAAACGCGTTACAGGAATTCGACAAGAGAGTGCGGGCGGAAGGGTCCGTATCACGAGTAGGTTAGCTGTATGACGGGAATTGCTGGGAGCCGCTGGCTTGCGGTCGTTGCGGCGCTGGCGGCGTTGAACGCGGCTTTCGCGCAGGATGACGAGGACCTGGTCGTCGCGCCGGACGAGCTGGTGTTCTGCACCGTATGCCACGGCGTGCAGCTGATGGGCAATCGCGAGCTGGAGTCACCGCGGCTGAGCGGCATGGACGCCTGGTACGTCGAGCAACAGCTCGACGCGTTCAAGAAAGGCTGGCGCGGCAAGCACGGCGAGGATCTCGTCGGCATGGAGATGCAGCCGATGGCGGCGGCGCTCACCGAAGAGCAGATCCGAACGGCCGCGGAGTTCGTCAGCCGGACGCGCTCGCCGCAGCCGCCAGTGACGATCGAGGGCGATGCCGAAGCCGGCAAGAAACACTACAACAGTTGTGTTGCCTGCCACGGCGTCGACGCCGAAGGCAACGAGGCGCTCGGCGCGCCCGGTCTCACGGGACTCAATGACTGGTATCTCGTCCGGCAACTCTCGAATTATCTGAACGGCGTGCGCGGCACCGATCCTGACGACATCTACGGCATGCAGATGCGCGCGTCGACCCAGCTCCTGGGGGGTGAAGAAGCCATTCGGGACGTCGTCAAATACATAACAACCCTGCCAACCAACTAAGAGGCGCGATCCTATGAAAAGAGCAGCACTCGTACTTATTTCCTTGTTGATCGGCACAGCCGCATACGCCGACGTCACGCGGCACGCGCTGCCGAACAACAACCCGTTTCCGATCTCCCGCGCGGTCGAGGTCACGCCCGACACGACTCTGATTTTCCACAGCGGCCAGGTTCCGGGGCCGGTAAATCCCGACGCGGAGCGCGGCAGCCGCGAGTATTACGGCGACACCGAGGCGCAGGCGATGAGCGTGTTCAAGCGCTTCGAGAATTCCTTCGAGGATCTCGGCGTCGATTTCGGCGACGTAATCAAGATGACCGTGTTCCTGGTCGGTGATCCCGAGATGGGCGGCAAGATGGATTTCGCGGGTTTCATGCGGGCCTACACGAAGTATTTCGGCACCGAAGAGCAGCCGAACAAGCCGGCGCGCTCCGCGATCCAGATCGCAGGGCTCGCCGGCGGCCCGTACATGCTGGTCGAGATCGAGATGGTGATCGCACGGCCAGACTAAACGGCTTGCACGAGGAACCCGGCCTGCTTCGGGGCGGGCCGGGTTTTTTTGTGCGATACAATGATCCCCCTGAGCTCCTGCGGCATACAGGACAAGAACTCATCGGGGACCGCCATGATTCAAGCTCGATACCCACTCGCCTTACTCCTAGGGCTAATCGCATTCACGGGATCCGCGCCAGCGCAAGAGACCGGCGACGGCTGTTTTCTCTGCGCGGAGACGGCGGCGCTGGTGACAGAGATCGGGCTGCGGGAGTCGTCGACCCCGATGCGTCAGCGGGACGGATGGGCCCCGCCGAAGCGCATCGTGACGATGCTTCCGCCACAGGCGGCGATGGCTGAGTTTCTCGGACACGTCGCGCCGGATGCGGAAATCATCGACGCGGGCGGCCCGGCAGGAGCAGCCGAAGTCATCGCCGGTGCGGACGTTTTCATCGGCCTCTGTACTAAGGAGATCGTGCAGAAGGGCGTCAACCTGCGGTGGATTCAAATCATGACCGCCGGCATCGAGAGCTGCGCCCGATTCCCGGAATTGAAGGAACGCGGCGTCGTGGCGACGAACATGCAGCGCATGTTCAGCATCCCGATGGCTGAGCACGCCATCGGGCTCATGCTGGCGTTCTCACGCAAGCTGTATCTCTACGACGATCAACAACGTGCCGGACGCTGGCCCGTGGACATCACCGACATCGGCCAGCGCATGCGAGCGCGCCAATGGGAGGTCAATGGCAAGACGATGCTGGTCGCCGGGCTCGGCGGCATCGGCACCCAGGTGGCCAGGCGCGCGCACGCGCTCGGGATGCGCGTGATCGCCACCCGCAACAGCCGCCGCGAAGGCCCGGAGTTCGTCGACTACGTCGGCCTCTCGCACGAGCTGAACGAACTGGCTGCCCAGGCCGACGTCGTCGTCAGCGCCCTGCCCCTCACCGACAAGACGCGAGACGTTCACGACGCGGCGTTCTTCGCGGCGATGAAGCCCAGCGCCGTCTTCATCAACGTCGGCCGCGGCGAGACGGTCGACACGGACAGTCTCGTCGAAGCGCTCGAGACCGAACAGATCGCCGGTGCCGGTCTCGACGTGACGAGCCCGGAGCCCTTGCCCCCGGGCCATGCGCTGTGGCAGATGCCGAACGTCATCCTCACGCCGCACGTCTCCGGGGTGTCCGAGCAGACCTTCAGGCGGCTGCAGCTGGTCATGCTCGAGAATCTTCGGCGCTACGTAGCCGGCGACGCGCTGTTGTCCGAGGTGGATCTCGAGCGGGGGTACTGATGGATCCGGCTTTCTGATCTCGGATCGGCGAGGGTAGCCGGCGGCGTTGTCGCTTACCGCGTACGCTTTGTGCCGCTGATGATATGCGCGGAGATGGGAAACTGGCCGCGCCCCTCGACCGACAGGTATTGGGCCAATGCGGTATCCGACTCTGCTAAAACCGTGCCTATCTCGGCCTCACTTAAGTGAATGTCGAACAGCGGCAGCCAGCCGCGCAGCTCCGCCTCGACCATATGGCGGGTGCTGGGAAAATCCGCAGTCCCAACCACAGTCTTGGTCGATACGTCTGAAAAACCGGCGCGTTCGAATTGCGTCGCGACCTGACGCTTATCGCCGAGAGCGAACGGAGCCCTCACAGCATCGCCGGCCGGTGTGCCAATCGTGCGATCGAGGAGCGCAACGAGATCCGCGTAAGCGGCGTTCTGATCGAGAGAGTCCCACACGGCGATCGCTACCGCGCCAGTGCTCTTGCAGACGCGGTACATCTCCTCGAGCGCTTTCGCACGATCGGTGAAAAACATGAAGCCGAACTGGCAGACGACGCTGTCGAACGCGTCGTGCGATTCGGGAAGCGACTCCGCCGTGCCCAAAGCCCATTCGACGTGCGGCTCCAGTTCCTGCGCGACGGCGAGCATCCCCGGGGCCGGGTCGACGCCGACGACGCGGCCGGACGGACCGACGCGCTTCAGCGCGTCCCGAGCCAGCGCGCCGGTACCGCAGGCCACGTCCATGACGTGCGATCCCGACCGAACGCCGACGGCGTCCAGAAGATGACCGGTCCATTGCCGGAACAACGCCGGCACGAAGAGGCGCTCATAGCCTCTCGCCGCCTCTATGAGGTCGGTGGGAACGTCGTCGTTCATAGTCCAGTCCTTTCCTGACGAGTCGATCGGAGTCGAGCAATTCGAAGCTGCTCCGTAGGGCAGATTCTGATAACACGGTTCAGTCAGACCGGCGAAGATACGGCATGACATGAAGCACATTATTCCGCTCGGTTTCGATTGCCGCAATGCTGTTCGCCCTCGTCACAGGTGCGGCGTATGCGGGGCCGGCGTCAGCAGCTGCGCGTCTACTATACTTAGCTAGTTCAAGAATCTAGAGGCGGAATCCGTCGAACGGCCGGGGGCATATAGACCCTAGCTTCCTCCGAGAAACCACGAGAAACCATGAAACCTCTCGCAGAACCCTGAGACAGCCGACCAAGCACTACGGCGCCGAGCTGCGCTTGTCTCGAGTACTCCTGCACCCGGCGTCTATTCCCAAAACGAGGTACACCATGCATAGAAACGCCACCTTCTTGCTAGCAACACTATCTCTCGCATCGATGCTTTCGTCGTGCGAGCGGATTCAACAACGAGCCCCCACCGATTTCGGGCCAGAAATGGACAATATCCCGCTGGAGTACGGCAGGCTCGTGTCTACTGTACCCCTCACTGACTTCGTGAGCATTCTATGGTTTGAACAAGCCGATCAGTCATTGGTGGGTGTTCGAGTCAACACGGCCCGAGGCTCGATCAGCGAGGCGGTGATCAGGATCGAGCGCAAGTAGACAGCTCGTCGATCAACCGATCTAGCTTCATTCTAGGAATCTCTACCGATGAACATGACAATGCTTTCGCAGCTCTTCACGCGCGTCTTTTTTTATGCGGCGCTCGCGATACTGTGCGTCGCCCTTGCCGAGCTGGTGATCAACTTTTTCGACTACACGATTCTCCGCGGCGCTTACAGCGCCGGGCGTCTGATCGAGCTGTCAGCGGCCTTGATGGTCTTCGTGATCGCACTGCTGTTGCGGCAGATCCGCGACAAGTAGGCTGCGCGAACCGGCGCCTGAATAGGGCTGGCCGCCGGATTAGTCTCCGCAGGTCGCCCGTCAGGACGGGCTCCTACGGACGGATGATTTCGCCGTCGCGGTAGCGGATCTCGCCGCCGACGATCGTCATCACGATCTCGGTGTCGAGGATCTCGTCGTCGGCCACGGTCACGAGATCCTGCGATAGGACCGTGATGTCCGCGAGCTTGCCCGGCGTGAGCGATCCCTTGATGTCTTCCTCGAAAGCGGCGATCGCGTTACCCATCGTGTACGAGTACAGCGCGCGCTCGCGGGAGTACACCTCCTGCGGCTGAAACAGGCTGCCGTTCGGCAGGCGCCTAGTCACCGAGCAATGGAAGCTGCCGATCGGGCTGATCTCGTCGACGGGCGGATCGGCGCCGTTCGTCGGCACGGCGCCGGCCTCGGCCAGCGTGTTGAAGATATAGCCGCGCTCACGAGTACGCTCGGGTCCGAGACGGTCCTCGACCCACGGCCCGTCGGAGCAGGCGAAGATGCCCTGCACCGCCGGGATGACGCCGAGCTCGACCGTGCGCGCCACGTCGTCGGGGTGGATGACCTGCGCATGCTCGATGCGCCAGCGGAGGTCGTCCTTGTCGGGATGCTTGTCGAACTCGTTCTCGTAGATGTTCAGGAGCTCGCGATAAGCGCGATCGCCGATACCTTGGATCGCCATCTGATAATCGTGCTCGACCGCGAGCGCTGCCGATGCTTCGATCTCCTCGATCGGCACGACGTTCAGACCGTAGCTCCGCGGCAGGTCCGCGTAAGGTTCCAGCAGCCAGCCGCCATGGGTGCCGAGCGCGCCGTCGAGCACCTTCTCTCCGATCGTGCGCACCGTCAGGAAGTTGTTGCCATAGCCGACCATGCGATAGTCGGCCAGCCGATCACGCATGTCGGCCGCCTGCTCTTCGAACGCCATGTACAGACGGACCGGCAAGTTGCCTTCGTCCGCCATCTTCTTGATCAGGTCGACTTCGGCAAACGTCGTGCCGAGATCCTGGAACGAGGTGATGCCGTGGCGCAGACTCTCCTCGCCGGCGAGCGTGATCATGCGGCGCATCTCCGCCTCGGCGACGCCCGCGGGACGTCGCCCTTGGTGACCGGAATAGGCCTCTCTAAAAATGTCCTGGGCCGCTTCCCGCATCATGCCGGTCGGGCGGCCGTTCTCATCGCGGACGATCTCACCGCCTTCCGGCGGCACCGTCGTCTCGTCGAGCTCCACGAGGCTCATCGCGCGCTGGTTCACGAACACGCCGTGACCGCTGGTGTGGATCAGCATCACCGGATGGTCAGGGGTCGCCGCGCTGAGTGAAACGTGGACCGGCAGGCCCTCGACGAGCACGTCTTCCTTCGTTTCCCATTTGTCCTGATGCCAGCCGCGACCGATGACCCACTCGCCGACCGGCGTCTCCGCCGCGGCGTCGGCCACCATCGACACGATCTCGGCGAAGCTCTTGGCATTGCGAAAGTCGAGGATCAGGAGCGATCCGCCGAAGCTCGTGTAGTGCCCGTGGCCTTCGATGAAGCCGGGGATCACCATCTGGCCCGCGACGTCGACGACTTCCGTCTCATCGCCGACATAGCGTTCGATGTCGCCCAGGCTGCCGACGGCGAGGATGCGGTCGCCGCGGACGGCGACGGCTTCGGCACGCGGTAGCTCATCGTCGACCGTCACGACGTTGCCGTTGGTCAGCACCAGGTCGGCGATCGGGTCGATCGGCGGCGTGCGATCATTGCACGCCGCCAGGGCCGCTAGGACTAGCAACAGACTGCGCGATTTCACGTCGTTCCCCCACCGGCCGGCGACGGCGGCGAGATCATCGCTGATAGCGGACCACGATACCCGCGTAGATGTTGCGTTCGGGGGCAGGCTCGAAGTAGCGACCGCCGAACGCGTTGATGCGAATATTGCTGTTGTAGCTCTCATCGAAGAGATTATTCACGCCGACGTAGGGCCGCAGCAGCCACTCGCCGCGGCGCCACTCCTTGCTCGCGCGCAGACTCGCGACGACGTAGCTCGAGACCTCGACGCTGTTCGCGTTGTTGGCAAAGAGCTCGCCAGAGTAGGTCGCCTCCAACAGGACGTTCAGGCCACCGCCGTTCTGGTAGCGCAGGCCGAGGTAGCCGAACTGCTCGGGGAGCCCCGGTAGCTCATTGCCGGAGAAGTCGTTGCCGTTGTCGTCGACGAAGCGGTCGAACGTGAAGTCGGACCAGGTGAAAGACGCGTCGACCCCGAAGCCCGACTCGCCGCTCCAGGATATCGCGGTCTCCACACCCGTGCGGCTAGATTCGCCCGCGTTGGCAAAGAACGTCCGGCCAGGAAACGCCGGCACCTCGAACGGGGTGAGCTCCTCCTCGAGGTCGATCTGGAAAGCCGCGAGCTCGAAATAGAGCCGGCCGTCGCCGACCTTGTAACCCAGCTCGAAGTTGTCGGCAGTCTGCGGTTTCAGTGCCTGATTGAAGCCGCCGCTGCCGTCCGGATTCGCGAGCTCCGTGGTGGTCGGCGTCTCGAATGAGCTCCCGTACGAACCGAACAGCATGCCGCTGCCGACGTCGACGTGCACACCCACCGACGGGCTCCACTGATCGAAGCTGACCTCGCCGGAGTCGTCGCCGTCTGTGAGGAACTCGTCGCTGATGTCGAACGTGACCTCGTCGTAACGCAGACCGGCGGACAAGCCCCACGCGCCATCGACTCGATAGCTGGCCTGCAGGAACACGCCGTTGCTGTCGACGCGTTCCGTCTGGTCGAAAACCAGTGCGCCGAGCGCGCCCTCATTGTTGTCGAAGCGTTTTCGCTCGTCGTCCTGCCGATCGATATCGAAGCCGGCGGACAATTCCCACGCGTCGGGAAGCACGTCGCCCAAAATATACTGCGCGCCGAAGCCATAGAAAAATCGGTCGAGATCGACGGAGCCGCCGCCGGTGAACGGCAGCTTGTTCGCGAAGTCGCGCCACACGTAGTAGTTGCGGAGCACGAGATCGCCGGCCGAACCGCTGCGCTCGTAGACCGCCCCGAGACGCTGCTGATCCAACTCCTCGCCGGCATCGAACTGGACGTTACGGTCACGCGCCGAGCGCGGATCCGACGCCGCCTGCGCCGCGTTGATGCCGCCGGGGTCGTCCGCCGTCGGCTGATCGGTGTGGTTGAAAACGAACGTCAACGTATCGGCTTCGGTGAGCTCTACTCCCAGGCGGCCGTTGACCAGGGTGCCTTCGGCGCGCGAGTGATCGCGGTAGCCGTCCAGCTCTTGGGTAGACGCATTGACCATGAAATCGAGCCGGTCCGTCCGACCGCCGGCCTTGATCTGATACTTCTCGTAGCCGTATTCGCCGCCCGCAACGAGCCCCTCGACGAACGGCGCTTCGTCGCCCTGCTCGCTGTATATGGCGATGACGCCGCCGGAGGCATTCCCGTAGAGCGACGATGACGGCCCCCGAAGCACCTCGATTCGCCGCGCGGAACCGAGGTCGATGCTGTCGACGCCCGCCTGACCGTCCGGCAACGTCTCCGGGATGCCGTCCACGATGACCTTGATGCCACGGATGCCGAACGACGAGCGGGCGCCGAAGCCCCGCAAGGAAACCCTGAGATCTTGCGCGAAGTTATAGCGGTTCTGCATGTAGAGGCCGGGCACGCCGGCCAATGCCTCATCCAGAGCGAGCTGCTGCGTGCCGTCCTGGATGCGTGCCTGATCGACGACGGACACCGACCTCGCAAGGTCACGGACCGAGGTCTCGAGGCGCGTCGCGGTGACCACGATCTCATCGAGCCCCGACTCGGGAACGTTCTGCGCGAACGACGGCGGTGGGCCGAGGACCAACGCGCCAAGTGCGATCCAGCGCAATGGGCCGGCGGTTGTTTGGAAAGTCATTGGCGGACGGTCCTTATTGTAATGGCGTCGGCGGTTCGGCGGCGGCCTGTAACGATAGGCGATTCGCCGCCAGCCGGCAATGCTGTCACGATCGTTCCGTCTCAGATTGTGGAATAGCGGCCGCGCTATTGGAAGGGGTTCGGGCCGTATTCGCCGAGTCGCGGACCGCCTCTGCTAGACTCCGGCATTTACGCACCGGACGGCAACGCCAAAGAACAGCGCCATGAGTGAGATTCCCAGCGACATCGAGATTGCGTCGCAGGCCAAGAAGCGGCCGATCGCCGAGATCGCCGCCGCGACCGGCATTGACGAGTCCTACCTGATCCCGTACGGCAATGACAAGGCTAAGATCGCCTACGATTTCCTGAACGGCTTGAATGACCGTCCGGACGCCAAGCTGATACTCGTCACCGCGGTTTCGCCTACGCCGGCCGGCGAAGGCAAGACGACGACCACCGTCGGGCTCGGCGACGCTCTATGCAAGATCGGCAAGAAGGCCATGATCTGCCTGCGCGAGCCCAGCCTCGGGCCGTGTTTCGGCATGAAGGGCGGCGCGGCGGGCGGCGGCTATGCGCAGGTAGTGCCGATGACCGACATCAATCTGCACTTCACCGGCGACATCCATGCAATCGGCGCCGCGAACAACCTACTGTCGGCAATCATCGACAACCACATGCACTGGCAGAACGAGCTGAACATCGATCCACGCCGCGTCACCTGGCGGCGCGTCGTGGACATGAACGAGCGCGCGCTGCGCACGATCACCTCGGGTCTGGGCGGCTTTCACAACGGCGTCGTGCGCGAATCCGGCTTCGACATCACGGTGGCCTCCGAGATCATGGCGATCTTTTGCTTGGCCACCGATCTACCCGATCTCAAGAAACGCCTCGGCAACATCATGATCGGCGAGACGCGCAAGCGCGAGCTGGTATTTACGCGCGAGTTGAAAGCGGCAGGCGCGCTTACCGCGCTGTTGCGCGACGCGTTTCAGCCCAACCTCGTGCAGACGTTGGAGAACAATCCGGCGCTCATGCACGGCGGCCCGTTTGCGAACATCGCGCACGGCTGCAATTCGCTGATCGCAACCAAGACCGCTCTAAAGCTAGCCGACTTCGTTGTGACCGAAGCGGGTTTCGGGGCCGATCTCGGCGCGGAGAAGTTCTTCAACATCAAATGTCGCAAAGGCGACCTCTGGCCGGATGCCGTGGTCCTCGTTGCGACGACCAGGGCCTTGAAAATGCACGGCGGCGTGGAGAAGGAGGATCTTGCGGAGGAGAACGTGGATGCGCTGGCCGCAGGCTGCGCGAACCTGGGCCGACACATCCGGAATCTCGGTCAGTTCGGCGTGCCCGTGACGGTCGCCATCAATCGCTACTCGACCGATACAGACGCGGAGCATCGAGTCATTCGCGACTATTGCAAGCAATTTCACGTCGAGTGCACGGCGGCGTCGCATTGGCAACACGGCAGCGAGGGCGCCTTGGAACTGGCCGAGCGCGTCATCGACACGATGGAGCGGCAGAAGCCGCAGTTCCGCACGTTGTACCGCGACGACATTTCACTGTGGGACAAGGCGCGGCGAATTGCCCGTTCGATCTACGGCGCAGAAGACATCATGGCCGACAAGAAGATCCGTGATCAGTTCCGGCATTATCAGGAATCCGGCTATGGGCACTATCCGATCTGCATGGCGAAGACCCAGTACAGCTTCTCCACGGATCCTGGACTGCGGGGCGCGCCCGAAGGCCACAACGTCAAGATTCGGGAGATTCGCCTCGCCACCGGTGCCGAATTTCTGGTGGTGATCTGCGGCGACATCATGACGATGCCGGGCTTGCCGCCGCGTCCCGCGTCGGAAAACATCGACGTCGACGAAAAGGGCCGGATTATCGGTTTGTTCTAGCCGCTCGGAGAGGGAATGAGTCAA
>JBFGFX010000063.1:0-15180 GCA_041579335.1 Woeseiaceae bacterium
AACCGTGCAGCAGCACGACTACAGGAAAAGTGCCGGCGGACGCCGGCTTGACCAGCGTGCCGGCAAGCGTGATGTCACCACTTTCAAAGCTTACTTCCTCCGTCTGGGCCCAATAGACGACGTGCCGTAGCCCCACGTAGGCGACGAGAAGTACCGGCAAAATCGCCACTCCGAGCGCTACTTTCGACGCTCTTCCCACCATCTTTCGGCCCTCTGTCGAAAACGTCATCGTAGAGATGCATTTCGGGCCGCGTTTGGATTCGTCATCGGCGAAGACTCGCGTAGCAACTGCAATCTACTCTTGCCAATAGAACACGTCTTCGATGCCGACGTCGAAAACTCGTGCGATACGGAATGCGCTCTCGAGCGACGGCGAGTACCGCCCTTTCTCTATGGCCGCCACGGTCTGGCGGGTAACGCCGATGGCCTCACCGAGCTCCGACTGCGTCATCGGACCGTGCTGCTCGCGAAGCTCGCGCACGCGATTCGTGAACGGGAGGCGCCGTCCCATCGGCTAGACAGTACCTCGGAAAAGAAGAATCTGAGCAACGTACTCGGCCAGTTGGCCGAGCATCAGACTCGCGAAAACGGCGTAGAAGAGCAGGTTGCCGTCGTAAGAGAAGAGATAGAGCGCCAACGACAAGAGTACGCCCGCCCCGAAGACGTAACCGGACAAGTTTCCCGCCCGGTCGACGATCCGGCGTTCCCTCTCATCGTAGGCCGAGCTGGCATCTTTCGGCGAGAGCAGAGCGATGAGCGTGTGGCCGATGATTGAGACGATCACCAGAACGACCGTATACACGACGACCACCGGGACGTTCGGCGGCGCCAAGCGCCCGAGCTCCGCCGACAGCGACGCGACGATGCCGAAGTAAACGACGCCGCCGAGCAACAGCGCGAGCGACATTATCCAGGCTGATTTTTCATGGAACGGCACGATCATCCTCTCCGGCACGATGTAAAACATTATTAACATCAGAGCCTAGAGCAGACCGCGGCAAAATGTCAAACATTTTTAACATCAAGGCCGGTCGAGCTCGAGGGAGCTAGCCTCTCAGAGCGTTCTCGCGCACCCATCGGGCGACCTGCGCGTGGGTGCCGAACCATGCACGGCCCAGCGATTTTGCATGCTCGATGAGGTGCTCGATGATCCAGATCCTCGACCGATGGCCGATGACGTGCGGATGCATCAACAGCTGGAACACGTCACCGTCTGCGGCCGCCGCTTCCAGCTCGGCCTTGAAAATCGCGGACACGTCGGCCGGCGACAGCCAGGGGCGTGTCCCGGAGCGACTGAAACCGAGATAGACGGCATCGTCGCGCACCCACTCGACCGGCACCTCCACGAGCCCCGAGCGTTCGCCCTCGACCAACAGCTCGTAGCAAGAATCGTCCGCCATCATCGAGCTGTCGTATTCGAGGCCCATCTCTGCGACCAACTCGATCGTGTTCGGGCTCATGTCGAAGTTCGGCGACCGGTGGCCGACGACCTCCTGGCCCGAAGTCCTCGCGAGGACCTCACGCGCTCGCATCATGAGCTCCCGCTCGGTGTCCCGGTCCATACGCGAGTTGTTGGCATGGATCCAACCGTGCAGACCGACCTCGTGACCCTCGCCGACGATGCGGCGCGTCTCCTCCGGATCGATCAGTGACGCCACGGCGGGGACGAAGAACGTCGCCGCCACGTCGTGCTTCCGAAGGACCTCCAAGATGCGCGGCACGCCGACCCGCCGGCCCCGTTCGCCCCAGGCGAGCCGGCCGGGGGCGAAACTGCCGCCCTCGAGCGATCCGACTTCGTGGTCGCAGTCGAAGGAGAACGCCACCGCGAACTGCGACTGTCCGGGCCAGCGCTCCGGTTTGAGCGTCCGTCCCGGCCGCACACGCCCCAAGATTTCGGTCCACTCGTCCTCCGTCATCTCCCAGGGTCGGTCGAGCCGGTCCGCCAGCGGACCGTCAGGCGGATCGAAGTAGCCTATCGTCGGCCCGCTGTCATTGTCGGCGATCGATGTCCGACTGGCGCCCAAGACTCCTCCCGCCACGGCGGTGGCCCCGATGTTTCTCAAGAATTCGCGTCTGCTCATCGTGATTCAGTCTCTTTTGAGGGAGCGGCTACCCACTGTAGCGGTTGCCAGGAAGCGGCGCCAAGGAGCCCGACGGCGCCCCGGCGTAGACGAGCGTCGTGGTAACCTAAGTGTCAGCCTCGCCGAACCGGAAACCCGATGAGTATCCTGCCGGCAACCAGTAACGACCCGATTGGCGCAGCGGCGCTGCTCGGTCACGCCGATCCCGACGAGCTCGAGCGCTTCGTCGCGCTCGAGGACGCCGTCTGGGGCAACACGACGTTGGCACCCGCGGTGATCGAGGCCGTGCGCCTGCATTGCGCGAAGACTCGCGGCTGCGAATTTTGCGCGGCGGTACGCTACACCGCAGCGATCGAGGACGGACTCTCGGAAGCGCAGATCGCGCACCTGGGCACGACGGAGGCTCGCGGGCAGTTCAGCGCCGAGCAGGCTGCGGCATTGACGCTCGCCGACCATTTCCTGCGAGACCCGCGCAGGCCCGATGACAAACGGTCGGCCGAGATTGCCACGATGCTCGGCACGTCGGGCGTGATGGAAGTGCTGATTGCGTGCTGTGCGTTTGCGTCCGCTGAACTGCGCATCGCACTGGGCGAAAATCGTGGGCCGAACGGCAGCGGCCTCCTCGAACGCGCCCGCGGCGATCGTTTCGAGCGCCCCGCAGCGACCTCATGGCCGGCCTTGAGCGGTCCCGTACTCGATCCGGTAACCGAACTTCCGGCGATAGCATCAGCTCGCCGCGCCGATACGCGAGCGGGTGACCGCGCTGTGGTCGGGTACCGACATGCGGCCGGAGCTCGTCGCCGCCTGCATATTCCGCAGCACGCAATTGCTCGGGGTGGCGGCAGAAGACCCTATCAACGCGTTCCTCGTACCGCGGAGGGCCGCCGCGCTGGCGGACCCCGGAGAGGTGCGGAACTGGCCGGACTGGCCACCAGAGAAGGGCCGCAACGCGCTGGCACTCGCCGAGCAGGTGTGGATGGACCCGTCCGGCGTCGACGCGGCCATCACCGGCCCGCTCGAGGCAACGCTCGGAGTCGACGGCATCATCCGCGTGACCTGGAACCTGATCCTGATCGGTCAGCTGCACCGGCTCGCGCTCGTGCTGCACCGCAGACCGTAATCCAGCCGGTGGTCGATCCCCTGCCCTAACGAGCGAAGCCACGTGGAACTCATCGTTTTTGACCTCGACGGCACGCTCCTGAATCGAGCATCCACCATCTCTGCCTACACGAGCGAGACGCTGAAGCTACTGTCGGAACGCGGGATCGCCTACACCGTCGCGACCGGTCGAACGCTCCACGGCGCGCGAGCGATCCTCGAGGGACATCGCTTCGAGCTGCCGCAGGCGTACAAGAACGGCGTGATGATCTGGCATCCGGAGCAGCGTCGATTTTCCAGCGGAGCCATGCTGACCTCGGACGAGCTGGACAACGTCGTCCGGGCTTGCTTTGAACAAGGCATTACACCTTTCATCTTCACGCTGGACGGAGATCACACGTCCTCCGTTTACCATCCGCCGCTCAAGACCGACATCGAACGCGAGCTCATCCGCAGTTTGGGTATCGATCGCCACCTCGGGGTGCGCGCCCTCGACAAACTTCCGGCCGACGCCGCGATCACGCACGTCAACGCCATCGGCGACGGCGAAGCGATCGAAGCCGTGCTCCGCCGCGTCGCCGATGAGCCGCACCTCGTGGCTTACTCCGGCGTCGCGTTGGAAGGCCACCAGTGGCGCTGGCTCGATGTGCACCACAGCGAGGCCAGCAAGGGCGGCGCGATCGAGGTCTTGAAGCAGTTGGTCGGTCTCGAACGCGTCATCTGCTTCGGCGACAGCGACAACGACGTGAGCATGTTCGAGGCGGCCGACGAGAGCTACGCGCCGGCCAACGCCAACGACAGGATCAAGTCCGCCGCCACGGCGGTCATCGGCCACCACGACGACGAAGGGATCGCGCGTTTTTTGCGCGAGCGTTTCGAGCTCGACGTACCGTAGCCGGCCGCGACCATCAATGCTCTGACAGGCCTTCCGCGAGCGCTTCCAAGGTTCGGCCCTTCGTCTCCGGCATCAGGAAGATCACGAACATGAGCTGCAGCACCATCAAGAACGCGAACAAGGCAAAGATGGTGGCGCCGTCGAAAAGCGACAATATCCAGGGCATGACAAGTGTGATCGTCGCGGCGAACACCCAGTGTGTGCCGCTGCCGAGTGATTGACCCTTCGCTCGCACGTTGTTCGGAAAGATTTCCGAGATGAACACCCAGATGACCGCCCCCTGGCCGACCGCGTGGGATGCGATGAAAACGAACAGGCTGAGCGCGACCATCGCACCGCCGCCATCGGATGCAAACGCCCAGGACACGGCCGACAACGAGGCGATGTAACCGATCGAGCCGATCAGGAGCAGCGTCCTGCGACCGGCCTTGTCGATCAGCGCCATGCCGAGAATCGTGAAAACCAGGTTCACGGCGCCGATCCCGGCCGTAGACAGCAATGCCGCGCCGGCATCCAGGCCGGACAGGCTGAAAATGCGCGGCGCGAAATAGATGATGAAGTTGATGCCGGACGCCTGATTGAAGAAAGCAACGAGAAACGCGAGCATTACCGGGCGCAGGTAGGCGCGGCGGAACAGGTGGTCATCCGTGAACTCGCCTTTCGTCCGTTTGATGTCGGCGACCACGGCGTCGACCTGTCCGGGGTTGACCACGGCGAGGATCTCGCGGGCAGCCGCTTCCCTGTCGCCGTGCAGGATGAGCCAGCGCGGACTTTCCGGTACGGCCATCACCATGGCGAGAAAGATTGCCGCAGGCACGGTCTCGACGCCCAACATCCAGCGCCAATCCAGCGTCAGGTATTCGGACAGCACATAGTTGGAGAGAAACGCGATCAGGATGCCGAAGACGATCTGGAACTGGTACAGCGCCACGAGTCGGCCCCGGTAACGGGCCGGCGCGATCTCCGAGATATAGGCCGGCACCGCGACGGACGACATGCCGACGCCGACCCCGCCGATGAAGCGCAGCGCCGAAAACGTGTACGGATCGGGCGCGACGGCCGAACCGAGTGCGGAGACCGTATACAGGACACCGATGGCGACCAGAGTCGGCTTTCGGCCATAGCGGTCACAGGGAAGATTGCCGGCCAGGGCTCCGAGGACCGTGCCCCAGAGGGCCGACGACATGATGAAAGCGCCGTGGAACAGGTCGCTGGTCTGCCAGAGACGTTGGATCGGTTGGTCGGCTCCCGAAATGACGGCCGTGTCGAAACCGAACAGGAAGCCGGCTATCGCGACGGTAACCGACCAGTAGATCAACCTACGCGTTGCGTGGGCCGGCACGGTTGCAGATTCGATGGCGATCAGAGATGCACCGTCCTCAAGCGTCCCAGGTCAGGTACAGCGTCTTCGGTCCGCGGAAAGAGAAGTTCGGGTAGTAGCCGAGCTCCTGGCCGATGACCAGACGCAGCGAAGGCACCTTCTGTATCAGCGTCTCGAGCACGATCCGCACCTCGAGCTTGGCCAGCAGCCTGCCGAGGCACATGTGGATGCCGCGCCCGAACGCGATGTGCGAGCCCGCGTTCTCCCTGTCCATGTCGAAACGCTCGGGATTGGCAAAGACTCTCGGATCGTGGTTGGCGGAGGCGAGCGACATGAAGACCTGCGTCCCGGCCGGCAGCGTGTAACCGCGGAACTCGGTCTCGCAGGTCGTCACGCGACGCCAGCTCGTCTGCGCGGAATTGAAGCGCAGCACTTCCTCGATCGCGACTTTTATTTGCGATGGATCCTCGCAGAGTCGCTCCCAGTGCTCGCGTTCGCCCAGAAGGCACAAGAGCGCGTTGCTGATCAGGTTCCTGACGATCTCGTGGCCGGCGAAGGAGAGCCCGTACACGACGGACTGGACCTCCTTGTAGGAGAGATCGTCGGGATTCTCGGCGTGCGCGGCGAGCAGCTCCGAGGTGAAGTCGTCGGCCGGATCATCGCGGCGCATCTCGACGTACGCCGCGACGTAACGCCAGTACGCCAGCAGGTTCTTCGCCACCTCGATCTGATACGCCTCGTCCGATTTCCCCCAGGTGAACTCGAGCCGGTCGTTCGTCCATTCCTTGAGCTGCTCGTCGTCGGACTCGGGAAACCCGAGCAGGCGGAAAATCACCTCACCCGGCAGCGGGTTGCCGACCGCGCTGATCCACTCCGCCGGCGGTCCTTCGGACAACATGGCGTCGATCAGCTCCACGGCGCGCCGCGCGATGATCGGCTCCAGCACCCGCATGCGGCGGCCCGAGAAACCGGCCTGGGTGTATTTGCGGATGCGCGTGTGGTCCGGCTGCTGCCGGTTCGACATCACGGCCACCGGGTCGTAGTCCTCGGCCGTCAGGATGTCGGCGGCTTCCTTGCAGATCGGAAACACCGGATCCTGCACGTTCTCGGAGGAGAACACCTTCGGGTTCATGAAGATCTCCTGCACGTCTTCCATGCGAGTGACGACGACGTAGCCGAGCTCCTCCGAGTAGAACACGGGCTGGTTCTCGCGTTTCCGCCCGAGCCAGGCGTATGGGTTCGCGACATATTTGGCGGTGTAGGGCGAAAATTCGTGGTCGACGGGGCAGCCGCTCGGGGCCGGCGCGTCTGCGCGCCGCATCTTGTGGTAGGCGAGATCGCTCATGGCTTGTTTTCCTTATTCATTCGCGCGGGTGCCCGGGATGGGGTTGCGCGCGCCCGGCCACGGATGCCGACACGAGCCGAGACGTGTTCTGACTCGGATTATATGTACCGGCCGGCGCCGATGCATCCGCAGGCACTGCACGGGGGGCCATTTGTAATTATTTGTAAGGATGCGGCAAGACGTGCGGGATCGGCGATCCAGTCTGATAGCATTCGCATCCCGCAGAGCAATGGCGCATAAGCATGAGTGATATCCTTACCCTCGACGAAACCATCCAAGTCGAACGGCCGCTTAACGAGGTATTCGCCTACGTGTCCGAGTTCTCCCGCATAGAGGAGTGGGATCCGGCGGTGCGGCGCGGCACAAAACTGACGGAGGGAGCGCCCGGCGTCGGCAGCGAGTATCGGATCGACATGCGGGCCGGGTTCAGCTTGCTCTACCGCGTCGTCGAGTTCGAGGAGAACGCGCGCATGCTGATGACGGTGGAGTCGCGCTTCTTCACGGCGGCCGAGGAGATCCTTTTCGAGGCCACAGATGACGGCACGCGCGTCCGCTACATCGCGAAGTTCGACTTCCCGGCGCCGCTGGCGGCGTTCAATCGTCTGTATCCGGGTGCGATGGACCGGATCGGTAAGCGCGCCATGGCGGGCCTGAAAAAGGCGCTCGAGGACGACTTCGATGCGCCGCGGCCATCTAGCATCGTCGCCCTCGCCGATCGCCTGGTGTTTCCGGGTATGGTGCGCTTCACGGCGCTGGGCTACCGCGAGGCGCACAGACGCTGGAAAGCGGTGTCGGCCTACCAGGGCGACCGCAGAGCGATCGTCACAGGCGCGACCTCGGGAATAGGCCGGGCCGCGGCCCGTCAGCTTGCCGAGCTCGGCGCGCGGGTCACGATCGTCGCACGCAGCGAAGAAAAGGCCGCCCAGACCGTCGCCGAGCTCGCGGCGGAAACCGGCAACGAGCGCATCGACTACGAGCTTGCCGATCTTTCGCTCATGTCCGACGTGCACGCGCTGTGCGACCGGCTCCTCGCTGCCGGCGAACCGATCGACATGCTCATCAACAACGCCGGCGCGCTCTTCAACCCGCGCCAGCAGACCGCCGAAGGGTTCGAGAAGAGCTTCGCGCTGTTGCTGCTGTCCCCTTACATTCTCACCGAGCGCCTGTATCCGCTCTTGAAGCAGACCGATTCACCACGCATCGCCAACGTGCTCTCGGGCGGCATGTACACGCAGAAGATCGCGGTCGACGATCTGCAAAGCCGCAGGGGCGAATTCTCGGGATCGGTCGCCTACGCGCGCGCGAAACGCGGACTCATGATCGTGACCGAGGTATGTGCGGAGCGCTGGCGCAAGGACGGCATCATCGTCAACGCGATGCATCCGGGTTGGGTGGATACCCCCGGCGTGGAATCGTCGCTGCCGGGCTTCTACCGGGTGACGAAGCGGTTTCTGCGCACGCCGGACGAGGGTGCCGACACCGCGGTGTGGCTCGCGACGGCGTCCGAAGCGGCGAGGGTGACGGGCAAGTTCTGGCTGGACCGCGAGCAGCATCCCAGCCACATTTCACCGCGCACTCGGGAGACTCGTCGCGAGCGGGACAAGCTCGTCGAGACGCTCGGCGAGCTGCTCGAATCGACGAAGCCGAAAAAGCCGGATCGGAGACGCAAGGCCGCGTCGTGATGCAGCCAGGGCCGCGCTGCCGCTGTTGGCAAACGACACCAAGGCCGCCGCAACGATCGCGTGCAGGGGCTTCATGACAGGAATTCCTCCAGACAGTGCAGGGAGCCTTCCCATCCCCTGCGATGTGCCGCGGTGGCTTCCTCGTCCGCCAGCCGCTCGTGCGTCAGGACCAGCTCGGTCGTTTCTTTGCGTTCGATCAATTCCACGGTTACCACGGAATCGGGACCACGGGTGGCATCGTCATCGAGCTTGTCCTGCCAAGCCCACGTGAAGACCAGTCGCTCTCCCGGTTTGGATTCCAGGTATTTCCCAACGATGAAGCGTGACGGTGAATCGTCCGGTGGCGCCATTTCGAACTGAAACCGGCCGTCGGGGCGAGGCTCCAGGCAGGGCACGCGGACGGTGTACCCGGGGGGACCGAACCACTGTGCCAGCTGGCCGGCATCGGTCCATGCCGCGAAGACCTGATCCGGCGTGGCGTTAAACGTCCTTTGGATGCGTACAGTCTGATCTGCCTTTGCCTGCTGATTCATTTGCGTTCCTCGTTGTTTTTTTCCTGCAAGAATGTTTCTAAGGAATCCAGCCGTTCGTTCCAGAAACGTTCGTAATAATCGAGCCATTCCGACGCCTGGCGCAGCGCCCCGATGCGCAGGCGGCAGTGCACGACTCGACCGCGTTTTTTCTTACTGAGCAACTCGGCGGATTCCAGCACGGACAGGTGCTTACTAATCGCCGGAAGCGACATGTCATGCGGCGCCGCGAGCTCGGAAACCGTAGCTTCGCCACGGGCCAATCGCCGCAGAATCGCGCGGCGCGTGGGATCGGACAGTGCGGCAAAAACGCTGTCCATTTGCGATTGACGTATCGAATAGTTAACCATATAGTTAACTATATTTCCGAACAAGAAAGCTGTCAAGCGGGACATGACCGCGAATCGTCGGGACACCACCGGACCTAGAGCTGGAACAACCCTTGGAGGGAGCAAGATGAGCAACAAACCAAGCGCTTTCGCCGTCGTGATCGTGGCAATGTTTTTTTCGTCATGCGGCATTCCGGGAGCCGATAAACGTTCCGATCCTGAAAGTGCCGCGCGAGAATTCACGGCAGCGGTCGATCATCAGGACATCGATCGGCTCCGGGCGATCATGTCGCCGGAAATAACGATGTTCTACCCGTTCCTGGCATTGCGCAGCAACGACCGAGACGCCGTCATCGACGTGTTCGAAGGCCCGTTCGCCCGACGCCGGGCGAGCGCTCCCGGGCCGCGATACCTGAACCTAGAACCCACGGACTTCAAGACGCAGTGGCTGGGGCGCGATGCCGCCGTGGTGACCTATCATCTCGATCGCGGAGAGCTCATGGGGCGCCGCACCGCGGTCGTCCGCTGGAACGGCGATCAATGGGAGATTGTCAGTTTTCACGCCTCGCAGGTGCCGAAGCCCTAGCCGCGCAGAGCGATCCTCGCAACGCATTATCACCGACGAGCGGAGAAGCCGAGCTGCAGCCGGGGCTGGGCCGCCCATTGAGGTTGTTCGAAGAAAGACTTCGATTAATACCTATTGCTAATCCGAAAGGCGTCGCCGAATGTCTTAAGCGTAACGAGAGCGCTTATCGATACGATGACGGTGACAAAAGAAGACGCTAGGCTTGGCCGTGGCATTCACCGAGCGATAACGGTGTATTGCGTTGACGCCGATCGTCAGCTCATGTACGAGCTGATCAGCGGCGTGAGCGGATTGCTGCTGGCGCTGTTCATGTTCGGGCACACGATCCTCGTCGGGTCCATTCTCACGGGCGAACGCGGCTTCGACTGGATTGCGACGATCTTAGAGGAGCTTTACATCGCACAGCCGACCGTCGTCATTATTTTCGTGCTATTCCTGCTTCACGCCGCGTTCGCGGCTCGCAAGATTCCGGCGCAGCTTGCCGAGCGTCGCCGGATGATCGCCCTCGCCAGGGATCTCGCCCGAGCCGGACGCAACAGGCCGGCTGCGGCTACCGAGCTCTCGCCGCTGCAGTCGCACGTCGAGTCCGTCCTGTGGATCTGGCAGGTGCGCACCGGCATGGTGATTCTCGTATTGGGCAGCTTCCACCTGATCATGATGGCGCTCGACGTGCTGACACCGTTGTTCGGCGAACGCGTCGGTATCGAGGCCGCTACGACCCTCGAACGGGAGCGCGCAGGCCTCTGGATCCTGTATGCGATATTGACGGTCTGCGTTGCGTTTCACACGGCCACGGGCTTGTACCGGCTGGCCGTAAAGTGGGGTGTCGGCTCGCGATTCAAGCGCGAGACGCTGCGCTGGGTCGAACGCGTCATCCTCTGGTCGATGCTCGGCGCCGGCGCCGCGACTCTGGCGGTCATGGCGGGTCTCGTACCGCCGCCGCTCGCGGGCTTGATCGGGTCATGAGCGAATCCAGGCTGCAGACAACGGATGTGCTCGTGATCGGTGGCGGGCTGGCCGGCGAGCGCTGCGCCATCGAGGCCGCTGCCGCCGGCCAAGATGTCCTGATTCTCTCGCTCGTACCGCCAAGGCGTAGCCACAGTTGTGCTGCGCAGGGCGGCATGCAGGCGGCGCTCGGCAATTGCGTCATGGGCGAAGGCGACAATACGACCTTGCACTTCCTCGATACCGTGCGCGGTTCGGACTGGGGCGCAGATCAGGAAGTCGCCCAGATCTTCGCCGAGGAAGCGCCGGTAGCGGTCCGCGAGCTGGCCCACATCGGGGTGCCATGGACACGGGTGCGTGGCGGCCGCAACAAGTACTTCATCAAAGGCGAGCAGGTCGAGGTCGACGAGCGCATGGAAAATGACGGCCTGATGATGCATCGCGACTTCGGCGGCACTGCCAAGTGGCGAACCTGCTACGCGGCCGCGGGCTCGGGACACGCCGCGCTATACGCACTCGACAGCGAGGTCATCAAGCTCGGCATCACCGTGAGGGACCGCGCCGAGGCCGTCGACCTCATCCACGACGGCCACAGATGCTGGGGCGTGGTCGCGCGATGCTTGAGGACGGGACGGCATTTCGCCATCGTTGCCAAGGCAACCGTCATTGCGACAGGCGGTTACGGACGCATCTACGGCCAGTACACGACGAACGCGACGATCAACGACGGCACCGGCGCGGCGATCGCCCTGAACACGGGAGTCGTGCCCCTCGGGAACATGGAGGCGGTGCAGTTCCACCCGACGGCGCTCGCCCCGAGCGGCATTCTGATCTCGGAAGGCGCACGCGGTGACGGCGGTTATCTGCTCGACAAAAACCTGCACCGCTTCATGGTAGACGCCGAGCCGGAGAAGCAGGAGCTCGCGAGCCGCGACGTCGTGTCGCGTCACATGATGCGTTGCATGCACGACGGCAACGGCGTGGAGACGCCTCTCGGAACACACCTTTGGCTCGACCTGCGCCATCTCGGCAAACGCCATCTCGAGACGAAGCTCCGCGAGATCACCGAGATATGCCGCGACTTCGCCGGCCTCGACCCGGCGAAAGACCTGATTCCCGTCGAACCGACTCAGCACTACTCGATGGGCGGCATCCGCGTAAACAAGGACGGCCAGGCCTACAGCCTGGCCGGACTGTTCGCGGCCGGCGAAGCAGCCGGCTGGGACATGCACGGCTTCAACCGCCTCGGCGGCAACAGCCAGGCCGAGACCGTCGTTGCCGGACGTCTCGTCGGAGAGGCCGTTGCCGATTTCGCGAGTGGAGCGAGTCTCGACGTGGACACCGGCATTCCATTTGCCGCCGTATTGGCCGCCGAGCGCCGCGCCGAGAGCTGGCTGGCGCGTTCTGGACCCGGCCCGGATGTCTACAGCATCCGCGACGCGATGGGCGAGATCATGATCGAAAAGGTCGGGATTTTCAGGACGGGCGATCAGTTGCAGGAAGCCGTCGATAGGCTCTCGAGTCTTCTCGCCGATTGCGATCGTGCGGTGCTGCGCTCGAAAGTCCCGGGCATGAACCCGGAGCTGTCGTTTGCGCTGCGCCTGAAGAACATGCTGCGTCTTGCGCTCGTTACTGCGATCGGCGCGCTCGCACGGACCGAAAGTCGCGGTGCACATTATCGAACCGACTACCCATTGCGCGACGACGCCAACTGGCTCAATCGGACTCTAGTCCGCTGGCCGGACAGCGCCAGTGAGCCGGAGTTCGCTTACGAACCCGTCGGCCCGATCGACATGCCACCGGGCTACAGGGGATATGGTAGCGACGATCGAATCGACATGAAGATGTCGGTCGATCAATACAACAAGGACGTGTTCGCGCAGCAGTCGAGGGAGGGTCGCCTGGAGTCCCGGGAGCCGGCGGGGAGCCGGATCCGCTGGGGAGAATGGCAGCAGCACGTATGACCGACGCCCAGGGAAAAAAGCAGCGGCGTCTGACCTTCGAGATCTTTCGCTATAACCCCGAAGATCCGGACTCGAAGCCGCATATGCAGAGTTTCGAGCTCGATGAAGTGCCTTACATGACGCTTTACATCGCCCTGAATCAGATTCAGGAGAGGCAAGATCCGAGTCTGCAGTTCGATTTCGCCTGCCGCTCCGCGGTCTGTGGCTCCTGCGGCATGATGGTCAATGGTCGACCGACGCTGGCTTGCCGGACCTTGACATCCGACCTGTCGGACGTCATACGCCTGCATCCGCTACCCGTGTTCGAATTGATCGGCGATCTCTCGGTCGATACGGGAAAATGGTTTCGACAGATGGTCGAAAGAACGGAGGGTTGGATACACACCGAACGCGACTTTGATCCGGATGTGCCGGAACAACGCATGGACGACGAGCTCGCACAGGCAATTTATGACAGCGATCGTTGCATCGAATGCGGTTGCTGCGTTGCCTCATGCGGCGTGGCAAACCTCGATCGGGATTTCGCAGGACCGGCGGGCCTCAATCGGCTAGCCCGGTTCATGATGGATCCACGCGACGACCGTGGCGCCTCGGACTGGTTCGAGGTCGTGTCGACCGAGGACGGTGTCTTCGGCTGCTTGGGATTGATGGCCTGTCACGACGTTTGCCCCAAAGAGCTGCCGTTGCTCGAGGTGCACGCGTATCTGCGGCGGATGATGCTCAAGGCGAAGCTGGCGGGCTGATAGAGCCAGTGTGAGAACCGGTGAATCAACAGTTGGCACAATAAAATTGGCCGCGCTTACACAAATTTGCTGTTCAAACGTCTGCTTTGGCGGAATCGTGATAGTCGGCTTTCGGCCAAATGCTGACATTGCCAGTCACAACCTGGTGTCTATAAGTGACACGGAGCCGGAAAACGCCGCTCCTCAAGGTAGGCTAGCGAGCTAGGTCGTCGGTGATTGAATTCATTCGAAGGTCTACGACGTCTGAGCGGTATAAGTCAGCTCATCCGCTGGCGCCGGCGAAGTGCAAATATCGATGCGATACCTGTCAGAAGCAGGTAGAAAGTGCCCGGCTCCGGCACACTGGCTGCTCCTCCTATGATCTCAAAGCTGAGGCCGCGGTCGTCGAACGAAAAGTCCAAATTGAAGCCGTCGAGCCCTATTGTCGAGAACGACAGAAGGTCAGCGCCCAGGATTGAGCCGCCAACGTTGAGGACGTCGTAGGTCATGCCCAGTCTTGGCACGAAGTCGTCGAGGAACGAGAACTCAAACAGTCCGCCTGTGAAAATGAGGTCGCCCATCACGGTAACGGTATCGAATAACTCTTCAGTTTCAAATTCGAACTCCATCATTCCGCCGAATTCGAAATCGCCTCCCAGCACCATGTCGGCGATGCTGCATCCCGGGTCAAAGCGTGAGCCGTCCTCGGCAACCGCGTTTACGAAGCCGACGAAACCGTTGGCACAAAAGTCGCCGCCGCTGACCACGAGAAAGTCACCGCGCACAGCCCCGTCGACTTCCATCGAAGCGCCTTCGCCAACGGTCGTCCTCCCGGTCACCCACGATCCATCCTCGCCGATCAGAACTTCTGAATTGGCTATCGATGCCGTGGTCACGTCCACGTCGCCTTCGACTTCCCAGTCGCCGCCGTTGATCGTCAAAGAACTCGCGTCGAGATCGCCGTCGAAGCCGATCGAGACCTCTGTGTTGGTGATCGTCGCTGCCCCGGCGTTCAGATCGCCTTCCACGGCCAGGTCGCTGCCATCCATGGTGACATCCCCGGCATTGTAGGTGCCGCCGAACTCGACATAGACGGCCGCGTTGTCGATATCGGCGGTTCGTGCCTCGAGCTTACCGAACACGTCTATGTCCCCGCCGTCGAAGTCGAGGTTCGTCGCGACGTCGAGCTCAGCGCCGCTATCGACCTGCAACTCCGACTTTGTGAATGCCGCGTCGACAGTATTCACTGTACCGGCATCGACGTTCAGTGAGCTGTTGTCGACAGCGAAGTCGAACGTCACGTCGAGATCGTGGGCAACGGTAACCGTCGAATCCGAAATGTCCAGGACTTCCACAGACATGTCCGTCGCCAGCGTGACGTTCGACCGAATCGGCGTCGCGTCATCGGATGCCGCGATCTCGATGTCGGTGATATTCAGCGTTCCGGCCTCCGCGAGGGTCTCGTCGGAGCCTACGAAGCGAAGCGTATCGGTCGTGAATGTCGAGCCATCCGCGACGTCGAGCCTGCCCCCTAGCTGCAGCACCAGCGACTCCGTCGTGAGGCTGCCATCAACGACGTCGAGAACACCCTGCTTTAGGAGTGCGTCGGTGAACTCGGCGCTCGCATCGCCTTCCAGGATCAGTTGTGACTTGAAGGGGTCGCTTTCCGTCGGGACGACTAC
>JBFGFX010000064.1:0-15082 GCA_041579335.1 Woeseiaceae bacterium
CTCTCGAGGCCAATCCGACGCCGCTGATCGTTGCAGCGCTGATTTATCTCGTGATGCTATTGCCGCTGGTCCTCTTGGTCGGCAGGCTCGAGCTCAGGCTTGGCGAAGGGCGCTGAGGGTGGCCGCCATCGTCAGCATCCGCAGCTTGAGCAAGCACTTCGGGTCATTCGCGGCGTTGAGCGAGGTGAGCCTCGACGTCGAAGCCGGCGAAGTCGTGTGCATCGTCGGTCCGTCGGGCGCCGGGAAATCGACGCTGATTCGCTGTATCAACCGGCTCGAGGAATACGATCCCCCTGGGCAGATCGTCGTCGACGGCAACGAGGTGCGGCGCGGCAAGCACCTCTCTGCGATTCGCGCCGACGTCGGCATGGTGTTCCAGTCCTTCAATCTATTCCCGCACATGACCGTGATCGACAACGTCACGCTCGCTCCGCGTCGCGTGCGCCGAATGAGCGAGAAAGCCGCCGGCGATCGAGCGACGCGATTGCTGGAGCGCGTCGGCATGCTGTCTCACTCGCACAAGTATCCGAGCCAGCTCTCCGGCGGGCAGCAGCAGCGCGTGGCGATCGCGCGGGCGCTGGCGATGGAGCCGCGAGTGCTGCTGTTCGACGAGCCGACCTCGGCGCTCGATCCCGAGATGGTCGGTGAGGTCCTCGACGTGATGCAGGCACTCGCCGGTTCCGGCGTCACGATGATCATCGTGACGCATGAAATGGAGTTTGCACGCAAGGTCGCCGATCGGGTCGTCTTCATGGACGGCGGACGGCTGATCGAAGAGGGAACGCCCGGCGCGCTGTTCGATACTCCGCGTGAGCCTCGGACCCGCGCCTTTCTCAACGCCGTGCTGACGCGCTGAATCGGGATGGCAGAGGTCAAGCGAACGATGCTAGATATCGACTTCGTTCGCGCGCAGTTCCCCGGACTGGACAACGGCTGGGCGTTCTTCGACAACGCGGGCGGTACGCAGATCCTGTCCGGCGTGGTCGCCCGCATGAACGATTTCCTGTTCAACCGCAACGTGCAAACGGGCGGCAGCTACGAGATCTCGGTCAAAGCGCGCGAGTCGCTCGCCGACGGCCGCCGCGCGATGATGCAGCTGCTCAACGCCGAGCGGCCGGAAGAGGTCGTGTTCGCACCGTCGGCGACCGTCGCGTTGCAGAATCTCGCACGCAGCATGGCGAGCCAGTTCGCGGCGGGCGACGAGGTCATCGTGACGATTTCGGACCACGAGTCGAACATAGGTCCCTGGGTGGCCCTCGAAGGCGCCGGCGTCAAGATTCGGTTTTGGGAGTGCGACAGGTCGACGTTCGAGCTCGACCTGGCCGCGCTCGACGACCTGATGACGCCGAGAACGAAGTTGGTCGCGGTCACCCACGTGTCGAACATCCTGGGCACCGTCAACCCGATTGCCGACATCGCAGCGCTCGTCCACGAGCACGGTGCGCGCATCTGTGTCGATTCCGTTGCATTCGCGCCGCACCGGGCGATCGACGTGCAGGCACTCGAGGTCGACTATCTCGTTCTCGCGTTATACAAGGTGTTCGGTCCGCACTACGCGGTGATGTACGGTCGTTACGAGCTGCTCGCCGAGCTCGACGGCCTCTATCACTACTTCTACGGCAAAGACCGAGTGCCTGCGAAGCTGGAGCCGGGGAACGCGAGCTATGAGCTGGCCTACGGCTCCGTGGGCATCGTCGACTATCTGAGCGAGCTCGGCACCCGCGGCGGCGCGACCGGCTCCCTTCGCGAGCGCATCACCGCGGCGTTCGGCACCATTCAGGAGCACGAGCACGCGATCGGCGAGCGGCTGCTCGCCTACCTCCGGCAACGCGACGACTGCCGTATCATCGGCCGCTCGGACGGCAATCACCCGGCGCGGGTGCCGACGATCAGCTTCAAGATTCGCGGCCGCAACTCCGGAGACATCGCGAAGCGCGTCGACGAGTTCCACATCGCGGTGCGCTTCGGGGACTTCCACGCCCGGCGCCTCATCGAACACCTCGACCTCGCCGACGATGGCGGCGTCGTGCGGGTCTCGATGGCGCACTACAACACCGCTGAGGAAGTCGACGCCTTGATCGCCGCGCTGGACGCCATTCTCGATTAGCACCGTCAGCGGCAGCGCTGGGAGCGCTGCGCACGCAGCTCGCGTAGCCGCCGGGACAGCCGTTCGCCCTGAGCGCGCGTGTAACCTTGGCGCATGCGCGCCTCGACGGCGCGGATTCTCTGCTTTACCTTCTCGCATTCGGCTTTCGGGCAGTAGTCGTGCGCGGCGGCGGGCATCGATACGAGCACGGCGGTCAGCATCGCGAGCATCGCTTTCATGTTGGGCGTCCTCATCGGTACAGGTGCAAGCAACCCTACGTCGCATCGGCGATTGCCGCCGCCGCCCTTTAACGGTAAAAGGCCCGATTTCTCGGCGGCGGGCCGTCTGCTATGCTCGGGCAACGTTCGTTGCGGCACATCGACGGTGATTCGCGGAGGTAAGCTAGGCATGGCAGAGAAGAAACCGATCGACTACCCGGGCGAGAAGGCGACCGTCACCTGGCACGGCGGACTCTGCATCCACATCGGCGAGTGCGGCCGTGCGGAAGGAGAGCTCTTCGTAGGCGGCAGAAAGCCGTGGTGCATGCCAGACGTTGCATCCGACGACGAGATCCAGGCCGTCATCGAGCGCTGCCCGTCCGGCGCACTATCGTTTGAGTTTGCGGACGCGTCGCGCACCGAGCGGGCGGACGGCCAGAACACGGTGCACGTCACGTACAATGGACCCTTGTTCGTGCGCGGCGATCTCGACATCGACGGCGCGCCCGGGGACGCGCCCGGCATCCGATTTCGGGCGGCGCTCTGCCGCTGCGGTGCCTCCAAGAACAAACCGTTCTGCGACAACTCGCACCTCGACGCAGGCTTCAGCGATTACGGTGCCGTCGGGGAAATCGGTGACGCCGACGCGGGTACGGGTGGGCCGCTGTCGATCAAACCGATCAAGAACGGGCCGCTGATGCTGAACGGAAACGTGACCATCGTCGCGAGCGGCGGCCGTTCCGCATGGCGCGGCAAGCGCGTCGCGCTGTGTCGCTGCGGCGGGTCCAACAACAAACCGTTCTGCGACGGCCAGCACGCCAAGAACGGATTCACGGACGACTAGGGCAACCGCGACCGGCGCGACGGTCGCCTGGACGAGCCGCGATGCGAGCCGCCATCTACGAAGAGTTCCGTTCACCGCTAACGGTGAAGCACGTTGCGGATCCCGAGCCGCCCGCCGATGGCGTCGTGCTCGAGGTCGGGGCGACCGGCGTCTGCCGCAGCGATTGGCACGGCTGGATGGGGCACGATCCGGACATCCGCGTGCCGCACG
Source organism: Woeseiaceae bacterium (assembly GCA_041579335.1). Lineage (GTDB taxonomy): Bacteria > Pseudomonadota > Gammaproteobacteria > Steroidobacterales > Woeseiaceae > JBFGFX01. The sequence goes on from JBFGFX010000064.1 coordinate 3,359, forward strand.
TGCCGGGCCACGAGATCGCGGGCATCGTCGCGGCCGCCGGCAAAGACGTGCGGAGATTCGCGATCGGCGCCCGCGTGACGCTACCGTTCGTGTGCGGCTGCGGTCGCTGCCCGCAGTGCGCGAGCGGCAATCAGCAGATCTGCGACAATCAGTCGCAGCCGGGCTTCACCCATTGGGGTTCGTACGCGGAGTACGTGGTGGTGCGTTACGCCGACCAGAATCTCGTCGCGCTGCCCGAAGCGATGAACTTCGTCACCGCCGCAAGTCTCGGCTGCCGATTCGGCACTGCGTTCCGGGCGGTCGTCGCGCAGGGCAGGGTCCGGCCGGGACAATGGGTCGCGGTTCACGGCTGCGGCGGCGTCGGGCTGGCGGTCGTCATGATCGCGGCCGCGTGTGGTGCAAGAGTCGTGGCGATCGACGTGGAGCGCGACGCGCTGTCGCTCGCCGGCGAGCTCGGTGCGGAAACGCAGATCGATGCCCGCGCGGTCGGCGATGTCGTCGAAGCGGTGCGGGATCGGACAGACGGCGGCGTGCATCTGTCCGTAGACGGTTTGGGCAGCGCCGAGACGAGCTTCAACTCGATCGCGAATCTCAGAAAGCGCGGCAGGCACGTCCAGGTCGGCCTTATGGTCGGCAAGGAGCGCCGCGCGCCGGTGCCGATGGATCGGATCATCGCGAACGAGCTCGAGGTCCTGGGCAGTCACGGCTTGCAGGCGCACCGCTATGCCGAGATGCTCGGTATGATCGTTGCCGGCCGCTGCGATCCGGCCAGGCTGATCCGTCGCAGGCTGAGTCTGACGCAGGCCGCGGCCGAGCTCGGCAACGAGCGCTACCGCTCGTCGCCGGGCGTCGCGGTGATCGATCGTTTCGGAGAGGAAGATGCTTGAGGTCATTTCGAGATCGTTCGACGATCCGGACGAGATCACCCGTTTCGACAAGGGCAAGTTCGTTGGCGACGAACCGTACGTGTCGCTTCATTTTCTCGGCGCGGGCCGCTATGCCCGGCCAAACGGCAAGGCATCGAGTTGAAGTATCTGAGCTCATCGACGACATCGATATCCATCGTGATCGCAGTCGTCCTGTTTGCCATCGCGAGCTGGATCGAGGGCGACCGGCCGCTGCCCGAAGCACCGCCGCCGGTTACAGTCCCGATTCTCGAAGATGCCGCTACGATCGACTCGGCTATCGGCGACGTTGCCGCGACGCAGAGCTGCAGCGAGGCCGAGCGGGAACTGGCTGCAAAGGTCGAGGAATCGCGATCCTGTCGCGTCGATGACGACTGTACGATCTTCGACTTTGGCTATCCGATTCAGTGCCTCACGTCCGTCGCGAGGTCGGAGATCGGGGCGCTGCGTTTGGAGTTCGGTAACTACGAACGGAGCTGCAGTTACCGCGTCTACTACGATTGCCCGTCCGAACCGATGGAACGGCATCCGGTGTGCCGTGACGGCCGTTGCGCCGTCGAGCTGCGGACGCTCGAGATGCTCAAGGATCAGACCCTCGATCACATCGGCGACGCGCCGGTGAACGATCGCGGGCGAGCGCCGCGAGGCAGGCGTTAGCGCACGCTCGGCGGCGACTCGAGCAGCTTTTCGCCGCCTCGCACGCGGCCGGGTCGCCGAACTGTGCCACAGGTCACAGTCTTCATGCGGAGCCGGCGGCCGGGAGTCGCTACAATACGTCGAGCGCTTGTATTCGTTTCATCGATTGACCGAGAACCGTATTTGAAACAGACGGTTCGGGACGCGCGGAAGGCGCCCGCGCGGACATCGACAAGAGGGTTTCGGGCGTGACGACGGACATCCATGAACGACCGACAAGGGGCGCGGCAGCGGGCCTCGGAGCGCGCCGTTCCGCGCTGATGGTCGCGGCGCTGCTCTTTCACAGCGCGCCGAGCCACGCCTATCTCGATCCGGGCACGGGCAGCATCATCCTGCAGGGGCTGCTCGCTGGCATCGCGGTCGCGTTGGGCGTTGCGCGGGCGTACTGGCAACGAATCAAAGCGTTTTTTGCGCGCGCGGACTCCGAGATTGCCGAGCGCAACGACCCGACTTCGCCGACAGAGGAATCGAAAGCCAAGAGTCCGCAGTAGATGACCTCGAGCCGACCCGATGCCGGATCCTTCCGAGACCGCAGCGGTCGCGTCTTCCTGCTCGACGAACGCGTCTACCGCACGGTGATGCCGGTCGCCGCGGCGGACTTCGAATTCGTACGCTCCACGGGCCTTATCGACGCGCTGATCGCAGAGGGGCGGCTAATTCAGGAAACCATCGCCGATCGCGAGGTGCTGGGTGAGGTGGGCCGGAAAGCGCGCTACGTACTGGAACACCCGAGGCTGCCGTACGTGTCGTACCCGTACGAGTGGCCGTTCGCGGCGCTCAAAGCCGCTGCGCTTTTGCAGCTCGATATTCATCTGGCCGCGCTGAAGCGCGGCGTCACGCTTTCCGACGCGTCCGCTTACAACGTTCAGTTCCGTGGCGCTAGGCCGCTGTTCATCGACGCGCTGTCGTTCCGCCGCTATGTCGAGGGCGACTACTGGACTGCGCACCGCCAGTTCTGCGATCAATTCCTGAACCCGCTGCTGCTGCGCGCACTCCTCGGCGTGCCGCACAATGCCTGGTATCGGGGCTCGCTCGAGGGCATCACCGCCGAAGAGATGAGCGCGCTGTTGCCGCTCAGGCGCAAGCTGTCCTGGAACGTTTTCACGCACGTGGCGCTGCAGGCGCGGCTGCAGCGCGGCACGCAGCGCGACGACAAGGCGCTCGCGCGCGCCCAGGCTCGTAAACTGCCGTTGATCGGTTTCCAGCAGATCTTGCGCGGCATGCGTAACTGGATCGCTCGCCTCGAGCCCAAGGTCAGCGGCAAGACCGTGTGGGCCGATTACGCGCGGGAACACAGCTACGAGGACGAAGACGAACGACGCAAGCGACAGTTCGTGGCCGAGTTCGTTGCGGCACGGAAGCCGCAGATGCTCTTCGATCTGGGCTGCAACACGGGCGACTATTCGAAACTCGCACTGGACTCCGGCGCAGGGTACGTCGTCGGTTTCGACTTCGATCAGCATGCCGTGCAGGCCGCATTTCGCCAATCGAGCGCGGAGCGCCTGGAGTTCTTGCCGCTGATTCTCGACGCAACGAATCCCTCTCCGGACCAGGGCTGGGCAGAGGCCGAACGGGCCGGCTTCACGAGACGCTCGCCCGCCGACGCGGTCATCGCGCTGGCGCTCATTCATCACCTGGCCATCGCGAAAAACGTGCCTATGGATCAGGTCATCGCTTGGATCGTGGCGATGGCGCCGCAGGGCGTCATCGAGTTCGTACAGAAGTCGGATCCGATGGTGCAACGCTTGCTGCAGCTGCGCGAGGATGTCTTCGACGATTACGATCAGGAGACCTTCGAACGGCTGCTGGCAGGCCGGGCGAGCATCGTCAAATCGGTCGAGGTGTCGACCCGCGGCCGCCGCCTGTACTGGTATCGCCGGGATTGACCGCGGGGATTTATGCGGCATGGCAAATAGACTCAAGCAGGCTTGGAAGACGGCGGGCATCGGCGCGATCGTGCTAGCGAACGTGCTCTTGTTTCCGCCGCTCACGCTGTACCTCGGCAACCGCGAGGAGTTTACCGCGCCGCTCTTGACCATCCTCGCCGTGTATCTGCCACCGGCGCTCTTCCTTACCGCCGTCGTCGCCGCTTTGGGCGGTGCGTCGAGCGAGCGGGGATTTTCACGCTTCGTCAGCGTGCTGGGCGCCATCGCCGCACTTCTCTGGCTGCAGGGCAACATCCTGGTCTGGAGCTACGGCGTACTCGACGGCAGCTCGATCCGATGGACGGAGCATGCCTGGCGCGGCGTGCTGGACGCATCGGTCTGGATTGCCGTGCTGCTTGCGGCGATCTACGCGCACGAGCGTCTCGGTAAGACGCTCGTGGCGGTGGCCGCAGTGACGTTCGGGATTCAGCTCCTGGCCGCCGCCGTGTCACTAAACGCTGCCGGTGACGTCCTCGCCGGCACCGACCGCAGCCGTGCCGCAGAGGACCAGCGCGCGCTGTTCCGCTTTTCCAGCCAAGACAACGTGGTGCAGATCGTCATGGACGGTTTCCAGTCGGACATCTTCGCCGAAATCCTCCGCGATTCCGACAACGCGGCGCTCCTCGAGGCATTGGACGGCTTTACGTTCTTTGAAGATCACATGGGGGTTTTCCCCTACACCGAGATGACATTGCCCGCGATGATGGCCGGCAAGATCTACCGCAACCAGGTGCCGAAAGACGAATTCACGACCGACGCCATGCGCGGCCCGACGATCCTGAATGCCGCGTATGCAGCCGGCTACGAGATCGATATCGCGGCGCCCGTGTCGCTGGAGAACGTCTACACGCGAGGCGCGTATTCGAACTCCCTCGCGATCGCCAACAATCGACACGTCAGCGAGCGCGACTACGTGCTCAATGATTCGGCAAAGCTCGCCGATCTCGCGCTGTTCCGGGTCGTGCCGCATTTCGCCAAGGCGCTGGTATACAGGGACGCGCTGTGGATACTGCAGTCGCGCATCGCGGGTGAAGGCTACCTGCAGCTGCAGTATTTCGCCGACCTGGCGTTCCTCGAGCAGCTTGCCGCGAACATGACCGCGGATCGGCCCGTTCCGGTCTACAAGCTGCTGCACCTGATGCTCAGCCACCGGCCGACGGTCGGCAACGAACGCTGCGAATACGACGGCAGGCGGGAGACGGAGCGGCACACGGTGATGGTGCAGGCGCGCTGCGGGCTCAAGCACGTCGCAGATGTGCTGCAACGCATGCGGGAGCTCGGCATCTACGACCGGGCCGTCATCGTCCTGATGGTCGATCACGGTGCCTGGATTCATCCCGAGGGCTACGTCGATGCCGGCACCGACGACGCCGCGCCGACCCCGCTTACCGTCGGCATGGCGCTGCCGGTGCTTGCGATCAAGCCGCGCGCGGCGCGTGGGCCGCTCGCCGTGTCGGCGGCGCCGACCAGCATCATCGACGTGCCGAAGACGATCGCAACGCTTACGGGAATCGAAGCCGGATTCGGCGGCTTGGACGCGTTCGCGATCGAGAGCGATCAGGTCCGGGTGCGCTCGCACCTCATCTACGGCTACGGCCGCAATCCGGACCGCGAGGGATACCTCTTTCCGATTTCCGAGTACGAGGTCGACGGAAGCCCGTTCGATGCGGATGCCTGGCGACTCGTCGCGCGTCATCATCCCGAGGGCATTGCGAAGTAGACGGCGGCGTTACGCACTCCGGATTTGAACGTTCTGGCGGTTCGGGCATACTCGTGCGGGAGACCGCGACCCGCCCGTCGGCACGTCCGCCGCAGTGCCGACCGATTACTGAACTTTATCCTGCGATTGTCCCGGGGGTGAGGCGATGCTGAAAACCTTTCTCGTGGCCTCGGCGCTTGCGCTGGCCGTGCTGCTCATCGTCAACATGTTCGTTTTTCCGTTGGTGTTCGGCAGCGGGGTGCCGCTGCCGTACAGCAACCTGCGCGCCGAGCCGCTGTTCCTGTATCACGCCATCGCGCTGCTCGCTACTGCGCTGCTGCTGGTGGCCGTCTGCATGCAAGCGCCCGGAAGCGCGCAGGGCGCGGCGACGACGGCCGCATTTGCCGGCCTGCTCGCATCCCTGCCGAGCGCGCTGCATACCTACGCCATGGTCGATATCCCGATCGCGTCGCAGGTCGCGCCGATCGCATGGACCGTGTTCACCTGGGGAATCGCGGGCTCGACGATCGGCGTGGTCCTGGCGAAGCGGCAGGCGGACGATTCCGGGTGAAGGGCCCGGTCATCATTACCGGTGCGGGTGGCGGCATCGGCGCCGCGACCGTGCGTGCGGCGGCCGAAGCCGGCTATTCGGTGTGCATCAATTACTTGAGCAACGCCGGTGGCGCACGACGTTTGGCCGCGGAGATCGAGGACGCGGCTGGCCGCGCCATCGCGGTGCAGGCAGATGTCCGGGAGATGCACGACGTCGAGCGGCTGTTTGCAACGGTCGACGACGAGCTAGGGACGCTGGTCGGCCTGGTCAACAATGCGGCGGTTTTGGAGCCGCAGACCGACTATGCGGGTATCGACGCCGCTCGACTGAGCCGGGTCCTGTCGACGAACGTGATCGGCGCCTTCCTTTGCGCGCGCGAGGCGCTGAATCGGATGCGCATCTCGCGCGGCGGCGCCGGTGGCTCGGTCGTCAACGTCTCGTCGATCGCCGCTCGCACCGGCTCCCCCAACGAGTACGTCGACTATGCGGCGTCCAAAGGAGCGCTCGACACGATGACGGTCGGGCTCGCTCGCGAAGTGGCCGCGGACGGCGTGCGGGTGAACGCCGTCAGACCCGGCTTCATCCACACGGATCTGCATGCCAAAGGCGGCGAGCCTGACAGAGTCTCACGCTTGGCGAAGAGCGTCCCGATGCGGCGCGGCGGCGAGCCGCACGAGGTCGCCGGGGCGATCGTTTGGTTGCTGTCCGACGAGGCGTCGTTTACCACCGGCGCGTTCATCGACGTCGGTGGAGGCATCTGAGAAGCCATGGCAGTGTCGCCGGAGCGCGCGTCGGTGGGCTTTGCACCGATCGAAGATCCCGCCATCGAGACGCTGATTCTCGGCAGCCTGCCGAGCCGCCGCTCCATCGAGGAGCAGCGGTACTACGCGCATCCGCAGAACGCCTTCTGGCGCATCATGGGCGAGCTCGTAGGCGCTGGACCGAATCAACCGTATGCGATCCGCGCCGAACGGCTGCTGGCCGCCGGCATCGGCCTTTGGGACGTGCTCGCATCGTCGCATCGGCCCGGCAGCATGGACGCCGACATCGATCTGGCGACAGCAACGGCGAACGACTTCGACACCTTCCTGCCTGCCCACCCGTCACTCGTACGCGTTTGCTTCAATGGCCGAAAAGCGGCCGAGCTTTATCGGCGCTTGGGTTGTTGCCGAGCCGCGGACAGAGATCCGCCGCTTGGCTGGATCACCTTGCCATCGACGAGCCCTGCGTTCGCATCGATGCCGTTTGACGAGAAACTGGCAAGGTGGTCGCTCATCGCCAAAGCGGCGCCGACGAGACGACGGGCTCGATACGTTGGGTCATCACGATGAACCATCCGCGGGATAGTTTGTCGAAGGCGAAATTGAACAGGGCCACGGCCCGAATTGATGAGAGGGGTGGAGCATGATCGGTTACGTGACAATCGGAACGAACGATCTCGAGAAAGCGGCGGCGTTCTATGACGCGCTGCTCGGTGAGTTGGGCGGTAAACGATTCATGGAAGACGACAAGATGATTGCATGGATGGCGAGCCCGCAGGCGCCCGGCATCGGGGTCATGTACCCGCACGACGGCAAACCGGCGACGGTCGGCAACGGCATGATGGTGGCGCTGGTTGTTGATGCGCCCGAGAATGTCGATGCGCTCCACGCCAAGGCGCTCGAGCTCGGTGCGACCGACGAAGGCGCACCCGGCGCCCGCTCCGATACTTTTTACGCCGGTTATTTTCGGGATCTCGACGGCAACAAGCTCAACGTCTTCTGCATGACCGGCTAAGCGAAGTCTACGAGCTTCGCTCGTTGTGGCGCGCCTGCCGCTCTACGCAGGTGGAGTTACAATGCGCTGTCGCCGGTCTCGCCGGTGCGGATGCGGATCACCTGTTCGAGATTCGTGACGAAGATCTTGCCATCGCCAACTTTGCCGGTCTTGGCGCTGTTGGTGATTGCCTCGATGATCTCTTCCAGGCGGTCGTCGCCCACGGCAACCTCGATCTTGGCTTTGGGCAGGAAATCGACCACGTACTCGGCGCCGCGATACAGCTCCGTGTGTCCGCGCTGCCGACCGAATCCTTTGACCTCGGTTACCGTCATCCCCTGGATGCCGACTTCGCTCAAGGCGTTGCGGACATCGTCGAGCCGGAACGGTTTGATGATGGCGGTGACAAGCTTCATATTTCGGTTCCTTGATGAAAGTGTTCGAACGTGGCCGCTATAGGAGCACGGTGCCGCCGTCGACCATGATGGTTTGACCGGTCGTCATTTGGCTGAGGTCGCTCGCGAGGTAAATGACGGCACCGACGATATCCTCGGGCTCCAACGGCTTGCGGATTGCCTGCTGCGACAGCGTCACTTCCACGATCTTGTCGCGCTTGTCTCCGAATACCTCCGCAGTGGCGTCAGTATTGACGACGTTCGGCGCGACCGAGTTGACGCGTATGTTGTATCGGCCCAGCTCGCGTGCAAGTCCTCGAGTAAGGCCGATGACGGCCGCTTTCGAGGCCGTATAGTGCAGCCCGTTCGGCATGCCGTAGGTGGCGGCGAGCGAGCTGATGTTGACGATAGAGCCCCTTTCCTGATGTCTCATCGAGGGCAGGACGGCTTTGCAGCATTGCCAGATCCCTTTGACGTTGACCGCCATGACGCGGTCCCATTCCTCTTCCTCGAGCTGGTCGAAAGGCCGGAAGTTGAGACTGCCGTAGAGCGCGGCGTTATTGACCAGCACGTCGATGCGGCCGAATCGATCCATGACGGCGTCGGCCATCCGGCGCGTTCCTTCTTCCGACGTGACGTCGGTTTTCATCGCGAGACCGGAGGCATTCTCGGCTTCGACGAGCTCCAAGGTGCGAGAGCAGTCGCGCAGGTCGCTAATGGCCACGTTGGCACCCAGCCGGGCGAAACGCCGCGCGTATTCCTGGCCGAGGCCGCGCGACGCTCCCGTAACGATGACTGTCTTGTCGGCAAAATCCACCGTTCGATACCGCCTGGCGGCGCCCTCCGAGTGAACAACGTCGCAATGCTAACAATCGGCAGGACCGATGTGTAGCGAACCGGCGGCGCAACGAACGCGGCCACCGTGCCGATTCGTTCCACGAACTCTTATAGAATAAGCGGCTCCGCAAGGGCCCAGATCGGGAGCTCGGATGACGAACCAACACAATGTGGGAAAAATCGGCTGGCTCGACATCACCGTCGAGAACGCCGCGGCGCTCAGAGACTTCTATGTTGCCGTCGTAGGCTGGCAGGCGGAAGAGGTCGGCATGGGAGACTACAGCGACTACAACATGACGATGCCCGCCAACGGCGAGCCGGTCGCCGGTGTTTGCCACGCCCGTGGCGACAATGCGGATCTGCCGCCGAAGTGGTTGATCTATCTCGTCGTCGCCGACTTGGACGCGAGCCTCGATTCCGTGCGGGCGCGGGGCGGCGAAGTCGTCCGCGAACCGCGGAGCCTGGCCGGCGGCCGCTTTGCGGTGATCAAAGATCCGGTGGGTGCGATAACGGCGCTGTATCAGGCGCCGTGAGGCGGCGTCGCCGGCGCATGTCCAGCAAGTTCGAATCTCCCGAGTGGCACTCGGCGATCGCGAAAGCGATCGCAGCCAAGGACGGCTCGTCGCTCGCCGACGCGCTGGTGGAGGCCATCGGCGTGGTCGTCGAGCACGAGGGCACCTGCCTGATTGCGTTCCACCGCAACCGAAGCCCGGACGTCCTGCACCATACGCTGGAGCCTGCCGGCCGGAAGCACTATCTGGACCGATACCTCGCCGGGCCGTACCTGCTCGACCCGCTCTATCAGCTCGCATTGCGCGACAGCAAACCGACGCTGTGCCGGTTTCGCGACGAGTTGCCCGACCGATTTCGATCGAGCGAGTATTATCGGCAGTACTGTGAGCGGACTCATCTCCTCGACGAAATGGACTTTTTGGCGCCGGTCTCGGAGGACACGACGGTGGTTCTCGTCATCGGCCGCCGCACCCGCATGTTCAGCCGCGCGGAGCTGACGCGGCTCGAGCTTGTCGAGCCGACCGTGCAGGCGTGCCTGCGGCAGATCTGGCAACGACAGGCCGGGCACCGGCGCCGCAAGAGCGGCGCCGACGGCGTGCACCAGCGTTTGACGGAGTGCTTCGAGCGTTTCGGTGAGTCCGTGTTGACGGATCGCGAGCGGCAGATCAGCCAGCTATTGCTTCGCGGCCATTCGTCGAAGTCGGTCGCACGCGAGCTGGACATCGCGCCGGGAACGGTGATGGTCCACAAACGCAATCTCTTCAGCAAACTCGGCATCAGCTCGCAGTACGAGCTGTTATCCCTTTTCATCGACGACCTCGGCCGCCAGTAGGGGTGTGGTACCGCTGAAATGGTATTCAGCGAGCGCTTACGCTGACACAGAATGATTGTCGGGTTTGCGCCGGATCCTCGCGGCGCAACATCACTTCGGGGCGGATGATTATGTTCGATTTCGATTTCGGGCTCGGCGAAGACATCGACATGCTGCGCGATACGGTGCGCGCCTTTGCCGACGACCATATCGCACCGCGCGCCGATGAGATCGACAGAAGCAACACGTTTCCGCGCGATCTGTGGCCGGCACTGGGCGAGCTCGGTCTGCTCGGCATCACGGTCGAAGCCGCATACGGCGGTGCAAACCTCGGTTATCTGGCGCACGTAGTGGCGATGGAAGAGATCAGCAGGGCGTCGGCGTCGGTGGGCCTGTCCTACGGCGCCCATTCCAATCTCTGCGTCAACCAGCTGCGACGCTGGGGCAGCGACGAGCAAAAGCAAAAATTCCTGCCGAAGCTCGTCTCGGGAGAGCACGTCGGCGCCCTGGCGATGAGTGAATCCGGAGCCGGCTCGGACGTCATGGGTATGCGAACTCGCGCCGATAAAGACGGCGACAACTATGTACTGAACGGCACCAAAATGTGGATCACGAACGCGCCCGAGGCGGACGTGACGATCGCCTACGCCATCACCGGCGGCAGCGACGAAAAACCACGACTCAGCGCATTCTTGCTGGAGCGCGGCATGGCCGGCTACTCGACCGCACAGAAACTCGACAAACTCGGCATGCGCGGCTCGGACACCGGCGAAATCGTCCTCGAGAACTGCGTCGTTCCGGCCGCCAACCTGCTCGGCCGGGAAGGCCAGGGTGCGACCATACTCATGAGTGGCCTCGACTACGAGCGTCTGGTCCTCGCAGGAGGGCCGCTCGGCATCATGCGGGCGGCGTTCGAGCTGGTCATGCCCTACATGCACGACCGCAAACAGTTCGGGCGTCCGATCGGCACCTTCCAGCTCATGCAAGGGAAGATCGCCGACATGTATACGACGATGAACGCCTGCCGCTCCTATGTCTACGCGGTCGCCCGCGCCTGCGATCGGGAGCAGACGACGCGTTTCGATGCCGCCGGGTGTATTCTGTTCGCGTCCGAGAAAGCCACCTGGGTGGCCGGGGAGGCGATTCAGGCGCTCGGCGGCAACGGCTACATCAACGAGTATCCGGCGGGACGACTGTTGCGCGACGCGAAGCTGTACGAGATCGGGGCGGGAACGAGCGAAATACGGCGCATGCTGATCGGTCGGGAATTGTTCGAGGCGACTTCGTAACGGGAACATGCCGCGCATCGAAAGCAAAGCGAAAGTCGGGTCGGAGGAATTCGAGAAGAACGCCGCGGCCAATCGCAAGCTCGCCGAGGAGTTGAAAGAAGTCGTCGCCAAGTTGTCTCAGGGCGGCAGCGAGCGGGCCCGGCAGCGGCACGTCTCGCGCGGCAAGCTCCTGCCGCGCGATCGCATCCGAAAGCTCGTCGACCGCGGTGCGCCGTTTCTCGAGATCGGCCAACTGGCCGCCTACGGTTTGTACGATGACGAGGTGCCGGCGGCCGGCGTCATCGCCGGCATCGGACAGGTCTCGGACACCGACGCGATGATCGTCGCCAACGATGCGACCGTCAAA
>JBFGFX010000065.1:0-15050 GCA_041579335.1 Woeseiaceae bacterium
AATGCCAAGCAGCAGCAGGCGATCCTGCACGACGCATCGCCGCGGCTCGCGCTCGGGCTCTTGTCCGGAATGCGCGAGGATGCCCGGGCAGAGCTGATGGCGGCGTTGCCCAAGTCGGTGCGCAGCGACCTCGAGCGCCTGCAGCACTACGACGAGGACTCCGCGGGGCGGCTGCTGGAGCGGCCCTACGATACGGTCCGCGCCGACATGACGGTCGCGCAGACGCTCGAGGTGCTGCGCCGCTCGGGCACGAAGAGCACGCGCTCACTCTATGTCGTCGACCGCGCCAACCGCCTGGTCGGCCGCGTCGACATGCAGGACATGGCGATGGCCGATCCCGAGCAGAAGCTGAGCGAGCTGCTCGAGGAGGTCGACGGCAGCGTTCTCGCGACAGCGCCCCGCAGCGAGATCGTCGAGCTTCTGGACAAGCTGCGCGTCGACTCCCTGCCGGTCGTCGATGTAGAAGGACGGCTGCTCGGCGTCGTTCGCTACCAGACCCTCTTCCAAGCGATCGAAGCGGTCGCGACCGAGAGCCTACAAAAGATGGTCGGCGCGAGCGCCGACGAGCGCGCCCTGTCGGCTGCCTCGTTCTCGGTCAAGCGTAGGCTTCCCTGGCTGCACATCAACCTGCTGACGGCGTTTCTTGCTGCCGCCGTGGTCGGCGTGTTCGAATCTCTGATCGCGCAGTTCACGGCACTGGCCGTGCTGCTTCCAGTGGTCGCCGGGCAGTCGGGCAACGCCGGCTCGCAGGCACTCGCCGTTACGATGCGGGGGCTCGCGCTGCGCGAGATCGGCACGCGCGAATGGCGCAAAGTGCTGTGGAAGGAAGTGCAGGTCGGGTTCATCGATGGCGCGGCGTTGGCCGTGACCTGCGGCGCCGCGGTATTCGTGTGGAGTCAGTCGCTCGGTCTCGCGATCGTCATCGGTGTGGCGATGGTCCTGTCGATGATCGCGGCTGGCATCTCGGGCGCCGTCGTGCCGATCATGCTGGTCCGGCTCGGTCAGGATCCGGCGACGGCCGCGTCGATCATCCTGACGACCGTCACCGACGTCTCCGGCTTCATCTCCTTCCTCGGCACCGCGACCCTGCTGTCGTTCATGCTCTAGGCCCGGGTCCCGCGCCGCGCTCCCACAGCTCGTCGAGCGATAGTCGTATGCGCTTGAGCCAGCGCCGCGCCCAGCGGAACTCCGCCGCCAGGATCGTTAGACCGAGCGGCACGACGAGTATGGCGGGGCCGGGCAGGATGATCATGGCGATGCCGATGAGCAGGATCGAGGACCCCAGCAGCAGCACGGCCGCCCTGCGCGCCTGGTTGTAGGAGGCGATGGCGAGCCTCTCGAGATCGTCCGCGAGCGGCGACAGGAGCGCGATCGTGTCGCGGGCGGCGTTCGTCGACGCCACGATGCCGACTACGAGGATGCCGCTGATGATCGCGAGCGAGACCAGGTTGGGGATCGGGTAGTGATGCACCAGCAGCATCTTCACGCCGACATAGGCCAGAAGAAAGACCAGGCTCATCTTCAGGTAGCGGAACTTGTCCATCAGTCCTGCGAGCACGAAGTAGAGCGACCGCAGGCCCAAGAGTGCGAAGATGTTCGACGTGAAGACGATGAACGGATCGCGCGTGATCGCAAAAATCGCGGGAATCGAATCGATTGCGAACACGACGTCGCTGAACTCTACCAGCACGAGAGCGACGAACAACGGTGTAGCCGTCCGGACGCCGTCTTTCACGATGAAGAACCGGCGGCCATGAAACTCGTCGGTGACCGGCACGAGCCGCCGAATCAGGCGGATGACCCTGCTGTTGGCGACGTCGACGTTGTCGTGCCGGATGATCAGTATCTTCGCCGCCGAATAGATCAGGATCGCCCCGAGGATGTAGGTGGTCCAGGCGAAACGCTCGATCACGGCGATGCCGCCGACGATCATGATACCGCGTAGCACAAGCGCGCCGATGATGCCCCAGAACAGGACGCGGTGCTGTTCGGCGAGCGGCACGCGGAAGTGCGCGAAGATCATCGCAATGACGAACACGTTGTCGATCGACAGGGACTTCTCGACCAGATAGCCGGTGAAGAACTGCACGGCGGCCTGCTGCCCGGTCAGCTGCGCAGTGTCCACGTCCCAGCCGCTGGGATTCAGCTCGTACAGGAAATACACGCCGACGTTGAACGCGAGCGCCAGCGACACCCACACGGCGGACCAGCCCAGCGCCTCGGGAAGCGAGATGATGTGTGATTCGCGGCGCAAGACGCCGAGATCCAGAGCGATGACCGCCCCGATCAGTATCAGGAAACCGATCCAGACGGCCGCGGTGAACGATAACAAGCGTCGAGCCTACGTTGCACGGTAACGTGATCAAGCATCGCATAATTGATCCCGGAGTCAATTTCGCAACTTGCTTATCCGGCGAATCGGTTACACTCAATTTTTGTGGGAGACAGCCGGCTATTCGGACGGAGTGCGGAGAATGGGAGGCGACACGCGGCGGTTTCTGTTCGTATCGCTCGACGCTTTGATCAGCGACATCGCCTGGCAGGTGTCGCGCGCGGGCAACGAGGTTCGCTACTACATCGACAGCGAGTCGGAGCGCCAGATCGCCGACGGCTTCGTGCCGAAAGTGGACAGTTGGGAAGACCACGTCGACTGGGCGGACGTGATCGTCTTCGACGACGTCATGGGGCAAGGTGCAAAAGCTGCCGAGCTGCGCGCGGCCGGAAAACACGTAGTCGGCGGCACGGCTTACACCGACAGGCTCGAAGACGACCGGACTTTCGGCCAGCAGGAGCTCCGCAAGCACGGCGTGTCGATCATCCCGTTCGAGGAGTTCTCGGATTTCGACGCGGCGATCGCGCACGTCCGCGCGCATCCGTCGCCCTACGTGATCAAGCCGAGCGGCGAGGCGCAGAACATCAAGCGGCTGCTGTTCGTCGGCCAGGAGGACGACGGCAAGGACGTCGTGCACGTGCTCGAGTCCTACAAAGCGGTCTACGCGGACACCGTGAAGGTGTTCCAGCTGCAGCGTCGGGTGCGCGGCGTCGAGGTCGCCGTCGGCGCATTCTTCAACGGCACAGACTTCATGATGCCGATCAACATCAACTTCGAGCACAAGCCTCTGTTCCCGGGCAATATCGGGCCGGCAACGGGCGAGATGGGCACCTGCATGTACTGGAGCAGCCCGAACAAGCTGTTCGCGGCGACCTTGGCCAAGCTACGGGACAAGCTCGCCGAAGAAGGCTACGTCGGCTACATCGACGTCAATTGCATCGTCAACGGGAACGGCATCTACCCGCTGGAGTTCACCGCGCGCTTCGGCTATCCAACGATCAGCATCCAGAGCGACGGCATCTCGATGCCGATCGGCGATTTTCTCTACGGCATGGCGAGCGGCGAGCTGAACAGCTTCAAGACGCGCAGCGGCTTTCAGATCGGTCTGAGAATCGTGGTGCCGCCGTTCCCCTACGACGATCCGAAAACGTTCACGGCGAACTCCAAAGACCGGATCATCATCTTCCGCAAGCCGAATCGCGACGGCATTCACATCGAGGACGTTCGCGAAGTCAACGGCGAATGGCTCATTAGCGGTAGCTCCGGCGTGGTGCTGATCGTCACCGGCATGGGGCTGTCGGTGCGGCAGGCGCAGGCGCAGGCGTATCAGCGGGTCAAGAACATCCTGATACCGAACATGTACTACCGCACGGACATCGGCGACCGCTGGTACGAAGACCACGACAAGCTGCACACCTGGGGCTATCTGCGCGAGTCTTGAGCGACGCCCACTCGATCGACCACCGAGCCGTCCGGCGCGGACATAGCCGGCGCGGCCGTCTTTGATAAGATGCGAGATCGATCATGCACCGAATATTGACAACGCACACAGGCAGCCTGCCGAGGCCCGACGATCTGATCGCGATCATGTGGGCCGTTGGGGATGGCGTGCCCGTCGACCAAGAGGCACTCGCTGAAAGAGTCGCCCAGGCCGTTCAGGAAACGGTAGACAAGCAGGTCGAGGCCGGCATCAGCATCATCAACGACGGTGAGATGTCGAAGCCGAGCTATGCGACCTACGTGAAAGACCGGCTCGACGGATTCGGCGGCAAATCTCCGGAGAAATATTTCTTCGCCGATCTCGCGGACTACCCGAAGAGCATGGAGATCGTCGCCGCGAATCCGGGGCGTCGCAAGCGGTCGGCGCCGGCGTGTACTGGCCCGATCACCGTAAAGGATGCCGAAGCGGCGTCGCTCGATATGGTCAACCTTCGCCGCTCAGCGGACAAGGCGGGCATTGACACGATTTTTTCGAGCGCCGCATCGCCGGGAGTCGTGTCGCTGTTCTTCCCCAATGAGCACTATGCGACCGACGAGGAGTACATCTTCGCGATTGCCGATGCGATGAGTCACGAGTACGAGGCTATCGCCGCCGCGGGTGCCACGGTGCAGCTCGACTGCCCCGACCTCGCGATGGGCCGCCACACTGCCTACGCGGAAATGGATGCAGACGCTTTTCGCAAGCGTGTGCAGATGAACATAGAAGCGCTGAATCACGCAGTGAAGAACATCCCGGCGGATCAGCTACGCATGCACCTCTGTTGGGGCAACTATCCGGGCCCGCACCATTGCGACGTGCCGATCACAGACATCATCGACCTGGTATGGCGAGCTAAACCCAACACGGTGCTGTTCGAGGCCGCGAATCCGCGGCATGCGCACGAGTGGAGGCTGTTCGAGGAAATCGAAATTCCGGATGACAAAGTGCTGTGTCCCGGCGTGATCGAACCGCAGTCCAACTACATCGAGCATCCGGAGCTGGTCGCTCAGCGCATCGAGCGGTTCGCAAGGATCGTCGGTCCGGAGCGCGTGATGGCGGGGGTGGACTGCGGCTTCAGCGTGCACGTCGGCATGCGCGGGATCGATCCGGACGTGACCTGGGCCAAGCTGCACAGCCTGGCCGACGGCGCGCAACTCGCGTCGGAGCGTCTCTCGCGCTAGATCTGCCCGGGCAGTCCGCGGGAGATACCGTCCATGACAGGCGCAAAACAGAAGGCTCGGAAAGACGGGGAGTACTTGAGTACTCTCGCTCGTGGCCTGTCCGTGCTGCGGTCCTTCACGAAGGAACAGCCCGAAATGACCTTGAGCGAGGTTGCGGTGGCAACGGAGCTGAGTCCCGCCGTCGCTCGCCGTTGTCTGAACACGCTGGTCGATCTGGGCTACGTCGGCAAGAAAGGGAAGCTATTTCTTCTCACGCCCGAGGTGATGGGTTTTGCATCCGCGTTCATCGAATCGATGAACCTCGAGGAAGTCGTTCGGCCATATCTGCAGAAAGTCAGGGACAAGACCGGAGACAGCGCATCGCTTGCGGTTCTGTCCGATTTCGACATCCTGTACCTCGTGCACGTATCGACGAACAGAATGATCCGGCTCGTTGCCGGGGTAGGCACGCGTTTCCCGGCCTACCCGACGTCCCTCGGCCGGGTGCTGCTCGCCCACCAGGAACAGTCTCGAATCGACGACTATCTCGGCCGGGTCGAGATGCAGAAGCTGACCACGAAGACGGTAACGTCGAAGTCGGAGCTCAGGAAGATCCTGACGCAGGTGCGCAAAGTCCGTTTTGCCTCCATCCAGGACGAGCTCGATTACGGGATCGTGTCCGTCGCGGTGCCGGTATTCGGACCCGAGGGCGAGATCCTCGCGGCCATCAACTGCTCTACGGCGACGACCCGCGTTACCCGAGAAAACATGGTGGCAACGAGGCTCCCGGAGCTCCAGCAGGCGGCTCAAAAGATCGAGGTCGAGCTTCGTCGCTACCCGATACTCGTTCACTCCATCAAGAGCGCCGCATCATGACGCGGTAGCCTGGCCTCTGCTTCGAGGCAGAATTCCCGAACCGCACGATTATAGGTTGCGGGTTCCGTCAGGTTACTCAAGTGTCCACTTTCCTCGAGCAGCACTTCTTTCGAGCCGGCGACCCGCGAAAGCATTTCGCGAGCATGGCGCTTGCGCGCGTCCGTCTCCAACGCGCCGGTGAGGACCAGCGTCGGCACGTTCAGAGTATCGAGCGCGGTAACGACGTCAGTCTCGAAGCCGTAGCTGGCCGCATCGAAGTTCAGGAGGTCCGTTCCCGTATAGTCGGCGAGAATGTCTCTCAGGAGCTGCGATTCGTCCGAAGACTCCGCGCCGAGCATCATCATGGGATGTTGCAGCCAGCGCTGCCGAACTTCGTCCAGCCGTCCGGCTCGTGCAAGCGCCGCGTACTCTCTCATAGGTACCTGCTCGGCTTCGAGCTCCTCGATTCCGAGGCCGTCGATGACCGCGCCCTGCAGGATCAACGATCTCAGTCGATGTTGGCGCGTGACGGCGTATCGAATGGCAACTCGACCGCCTTGCGACACTCCCAAGAGGTGTACCGTCCGTAATTCGAGCGCGTCGAGTATGCGGTCGATGTCGTCAAGCTCGAGACGAAGATCCGGAGGCGCCTGCGACTTACCGAATCCACGCCGGTCGTACACGATTACCCGAAGCGCCGATGACAGCTCCCGGACCTGCGGCTCGAACATGCGGTGATCGAGCGTCCAGCCGTGCACCATCAGCAACGGCGGCCCACTGCCCACGACGTCGACGTACAGCCTGCCTTGTGCGACATCAACCCACATCGAATGTACCGCGGATCAGGCGTCCGATTCGACGCCGCCCTGCGCCGCTTGCCATAGTTGGTGACCGGCCGGATTCTGCATTTCCTCGTGCAGATGCCCGACAAGGCCGGCGCAGCGCGCGGTAAGAACGATGCCACGCATCAGCGAGGAGGGCACGCCGGTCTCACCGAGAGCCGCCGCTATCGCAGCGCTGACGTTCGTCACGACTTTCTTGCCGAGCACGTCGCCTAACGCGGCTTCGAGGAGCCGCATCGCCGCTATGAACGTTCCGCTGGCGCCGGCCTCTTCGCTGACCTCGATCAGGCGATCTACCCGCTGGTCGCGCTGACGATGGATCGGGTGGCCGAAGCCGGGCACCGGGCGGCGAATCTCGCGATAAGCGCGTACTTCCTCGAGCGCCTTGTCGCGCCGTTCGCTCTCGGGCACGGCGACGATACGCTCGAGGATCGCGCCGCATTCTCCGGCGGTCCCCGCGTAGCGGTCGCCGACCCCGAGCAGCCCTGCGGCGACGGCGCCCTGAAAGGACTCGGGCGCTCCGTAATGAGTGAGGCGGGTGGCAACGGCCGATGGTACGAGGCCGTGCTCCATGATGGTCACCATCACGGCATCGACGATCCGGATTTGCGTCTGGGTCGGCTCCACGCCGAGCGCCTGCAGCAACATCAGCTCGGTGAAGGACACTTTCCCGATCAGCTCGTCAACGAGGTTCTTGCCCCTTATCAACACGTTATCGGCATCGAACGAGCAGATCGACGTTGTCGCGCGGTGTTCGGATTTGGACGTCATTGTGTCTCCCTCGATGAGCCGGCCGCGGTTCCACGACCGCGTTCGCGTGTGCGACAACGATACCGAAAATACCGGTCGCCTCTGTATTTTCGTAAATCGAAGTTGATTTCGAATACCGAAATTACTACGATCCGCGGCTACGATGCAAAAAAGCTTCTGGGGGGATGCAATGAAAAACGCCATCGTGCTCGTCATCGTAGGGGGCATTGCCTGGTCGGCGATGTCCGAGGTTCGCGCACAGGGCCCGGTTCTCGAGGAAGTGGTGGTGACGGCGCGTAAGCGGGCCGAAACCCTGGAGGAGAGCCCGGTCTCCGTACGCGCGTTCACTGCGGATGAGATCGAAGCGGCCGGCATCGAGACGCCGCGCGATTTCATCAACCTGACGCCCAACGTCACGCTCGTCGAGACGCAGAATGCCGGGACCGCATTCATCAACGTCCGCGGCGTATCGCAGGCGCGGAACAGCGAGATGTCCGTCGCCGTGCTCGTCGACGGCGTTCTGATGCCGAATCCCGCGCAGTTCACGCAGCAGCTCATCGACGTGCAGCAGGTCGAAGTGCTGCGCGGCCCGCAGGGGGCCCTGTACGGCAGGAACGCGATAGGCGGCGCGATCACGATCGTTACACGACAGCCCGGCGACGAGTTGGAGGGGCGGGTCGAGCTCGGAGCAGACTCCGGTCCCGGCCTCACCGTGCGCGGCACGGCGAGCGGCCCGGTGGGCGACTCCGAGACGCTCAAGTTCCGCGCGAACCTGTCCTACGTGGACACGGACGGCTATATCGACAACACGTTCCTCGACGAAGAAGCCGATCCTTACGAGGATCTGTCGGCGAGGCTTCGGCTCCTGTACGAACCGAGCGACACGTTCTCGGCGGATCTCAGGCTCAGCTCCTCGATGCTCGATACCCAGTCGCTGTACTTCACGATTGCCGCCGAGGCCGACGACACGAGCGTCCCCGTTCGCTCGAACAACGCCGGCGTGAACGAGCGCGATATCATCAACGCGAGCCTCAAACTGGAGTGGAACTGGGAGGCGGGCACCTTCACCTCCATCACGGCGTATGACGATCTCGAGGAACTGCTGACCGGCGATCAGTTCAACTTCGTTCCACGCGATGAGTCGCTCATCAATTTCTTTCCGATCGGCCCGATCATCACGGGCCTGACCGGCGATCCGGTGGCCGATCTGAGCCAGACCCAGTATCTCGAGTCGGACGCGTGGAGCCAGGAGTTCCGATTCATCTCGCCCGCCGAGCAGCCCCTGCGCTGGATCGCGGGCGTCTACGCGATCGCGACCGATCGCTTCATTTCCACGGGTAACCAGGTCGACCGGGGCAACGGCGTGTTCGCGGTTTACAAGGACCCGCGGGTGTCGCTGTTCGTCGACCCGACGGATCCGAGCCCGCAGCTCAGCCTGCTTGCGGACGCCCAGGACAATTTCGCCTGGGCCGTCTTCGGCGAGATTGCCTATGACTTCTCCGACACCTTCGAGGGCGCGTTCTCGCTGCGCTACGACGAGGACGAACGCGAGAACACGACGCTGACCGAGCCGCTCTACGATCCGACCGGCGGCATCGGCATCACGCTGGGTGAGGTGCGGAAGGAAACCTGGGACGAGCTGCAGCCGAAGCTGACGCTGCGCTACCGGCCGAGCGACGACGTCACGATATACGGCGGCTACAGCCGCGGCTTCCGCAGCGGCGGCTTCAACCAGAGCGGCGTCGGCGCAGCGGTGCCCGAGCCCGGCGTCGAAGACCTGTTCGACGAGCAGATTGCCGACACCTACGAGGTCGGCGTCAAGTCGCTGTTCGGCGGCGGCCGCTTCGCCACCTCGCTGAGCGCCTACTACACCGACTTCGAGAACGCCTATTTCTTCTTTTTCGATCCGACGACCAGCACCCAGAACCTGGGCAACATCCCCGAGGTCGAGTACATCGGCTTCGAGCTGGAAGGCAACGCCCAGTTCAACGATTTCCTGAGCGGCTACTTCGGCGTCGGCTACAGCGACAGCGAGATCAAGCGGGCGGCGGACCCGGCGGACAACGGCAACCAGGCACCGCTGGTCACGGAATACACGCTGAATCTCGGCGGTGAGTTCCGCTACCCGCTGGGCTTCGGCGACGGCGATGCGGAAGGCGTGATCCGGCTCGACTTTCAGCGCATGGGGGACACCTGGTGGGATCCCGGCAATATCTCCAAGCGCAGCCCGGTGAACCTCGTCGACTTGAGGATCGGTGTCGACGTCGCGGACAACTGGTCGCTGACCGTGTGGGCTAGGAACCTTTTCGACGAGGAGTACAACTCGGAGTTCTCGCCGGGTCCGGCGCCGGGCCTGAATTTCTTGTGGCCCGCGCCGCCGCGCCGCTGGGGTGCTACCTTTATTAAGCAATTCTGATTACGAGATTCCTCAGGAGGTAATTTCTGATGAGTGCACGACCGAAGATCAACAGCAGGCTGCATCACAACGCGCACGTGACCACGGATATGGAAGCTGTCCGTACGTTCTACGAGGACATAATCGGCTTTCCACTAGTAGCGACCTGGTGCGAGAAGACGGACTTGTTCGGCAAGGAGCGGACGTACATGCACTGCTTCTTCGACATCGGCAACGGCGAGTCCCTGGCGTTCTTCCAGTTTGCAGACGAGGATGATGCGAAGGAGTTTGGTCCCGAGCTGCCGCTATCCGGATTCCGCCATCTGGCGATGAAGGTGGACCAAAAGACCCAAGACGGCATCCGCGACCGGCTGGCCGAGGCGGGCTACAAGGAGCCGGACACGTACATCTTGAACCACGGCTACTGCTATTCGCTGTACGTGTTCGATCCCGCGAAGCTCCTGATCGAGTTCACGGTCGACCACGAGGACGTCGACAAAATCAATGCCGAGCAGAAAGCGAAAGCGCACCGCGAGCTTTCGCGCTGGCTGGCCGGCGATCACTCGCCCAACAACGAACAGTATCACCGCTGATCGGTAGGGGGGGTCGAGAATGACGATTTCTGCATGCGTGGTGTACCACAGTGGCTTTGGCCACACACAGAAGCAGGCCGAGGCGATACTGGAGGGCCTGCTGGAAGTAGATAGCGTCGAGGCCAGCGCCGTTCCGGTCGAAGAGCTCGCTGCGGAAGACAGCCCGTCCTGGGCGAGCCTGGATGCGGCGGATGCCATCGTCTTCGGCTGCCCGACCTACATGGGGTCGCCATCGTCCGGCATGAAGGCATTCATGGAAGCGACGTCCGGCCGATGGATGGAGCAGAAGTGGGTAGACAAGATAGCCGCCGGGTTCACGAACTCGGGCTCGCAAAACGGCGACAAGCAGAACACGCTCGTGGACATCGCTACCTTTGCGGCGCAGCACGGCATGGTCTGGATCAACCTCAATATTCTGCCGGGCAACAACAGCTCGTCGGGGTCGCGACAAGACTTGAACCGGCTCGGCTCGGCGCTCGGTGCGATGGCGCAATCGAACGTGGACGAGGGACCCGACGAAGCGCCGATCCAGCCCGATCTCGATACCGCCAGGGCACTCGGGCGTCGGGTCGGTGAGTGCGCGAAACGCTGGTCGACCTAGCAGCCCGTCGACCGGCTAACTCACCTGCGACCAATCGACCTATAGAGAGCCCTGAATGATCTACGACCCGGACATCGAAACGCGGCCCGTCGAGCAGCAGTTCGCGCTGGATCGGGAAGCATACAGGCGCCAAATCATCTACCTGTTCGAACACTCCGAGTTCTACAAGAAGAAACTGGCCGAAGCCGGCCTCGACGGCCCTGACAGCGTCGGTGAGCTCGACGATATCGCCGCGCTGCCTTTTACCGAGAAGGACGAGCTCCGCAAGACGCAGGCCGCATCGCCTCCCTTCGGAAAGCATCTCGCGTGCCCGCCCGAGGATCTGCTGCGCGTTTTCAGCACGAGCGGGACGACGGGCGTTCCGTGCTACCTCGGACTCACGCGCCGCGACATCGACATCTATTCGACGAACGTTGCGAGGGGCTATTTCGCGGCAGGCTTCCGCAAGGGTCAGCGGATCGTCGTCGGCTTCAACGCGGGCCCGTTCGTCGCAGGTGCCGTCTACTACGGGTTCGACAAGATCGGTTGCACGGTGATACCGGTCGGGACCGGCAATACAGAGCGTCTCGTGACGGCCATTCAGAAGCTCGAAGCCACCGGAGTCAGCTGCACGCCGTCTTACGGACTGTACCTGATCGATTGGTGCCAAGAGCACGGGATCGACACGCGTTCGCTGGGCCTCACGAACATGATCACGGCCGGCGAGCCGGGAGGCGGCGATCCACTTATTCGCGGTCGCATCGAGGAGGCGTTCGGCTGCAAGGTGCGCGAGTCGATGGGCATCGGTGACATCTCGCTCTCCGCCTGGGCCGAGGACGAGGACGGCAACGGCATGCATTTCATGGCCCGGGGATTCGTGCACGTCGAGCTCATCGACCCGGCGAGCGGGGAACCGATACCGTGGGCCGACGGCGCCGAAGGCGAGCTCGTTTACACCGCGCTGCAGCGCGATGCGATGCCGCTGCTGCGATTCCGCAGCCGTGATCACGTCATCGTGAATATGAGACCGAATCCATCGGGCCGCACCGGGCCGCGAATCCGCTGCGTCGGTCGAACCGATGACATGCTGATCGTCCGCGGCGTGAATCTTTTTCCGTCCGCGATTCGGAGCATTCTCAAGGAATTCGCTCCGGACGTCTCCGGGATGCTGCAGGTGCGACCGAAGCAGCACGGTGTGTTACAGACGCCGCCTCTGCCGGTCGTCGTCGAGCTCGGAGAAGACTTCGCCGGCCCCACAGACGAGCTCGGTCAGCGCATTGCTATCGAGCTGCGTTCGCGGCTGCTCGTAAGCACGGATATACGCCTCGTGCCGTACGGTACGTTGCCGCGCGAGACCTACAAGTCCAAGCTGATCGATTACTCGGAAGTGAAGGCTGCCGAGGCAGCATCGGCGTGACGTCATGACAAAAAACCTACCGCTGTTCCCGTCCACGATTGTCGGCAGTTATCCGCAGCCCGAGTGGCTCATCGACCGTGACAAGCTAAAGCATCAGTTCCCGCCAAGAACGCGAGCGAAGGAGCTATGGCGCATCGACGATGAGTTGCTGCAGGCCGCGCAGGATGATGCGACGAGGCTTGCGATACTGGACCAGGAGCGTGCGGGACTCGATATCGTGACCGACGGCGAGATTCGGCGAGAGAGCTATTCGAATCATTTCGCAACGGCGTTAGATGGCGTGGACCTCGACAATCCCGGGCAGGCGCTGGACCGCAGCGGTGAGCCCGTCTTCGTGCCGCGCATCGTTGGTCCCATCCGGCGGAGACATGCGGTTGGCGTCGAGGACGTGAAGTTCCTGCGCGATAACACCGATAGACTGATCAAATTCACGGTCCCAGGTCCGTTCACGATGACACAGCAGGCGCAAAACGACTATTACGACAGCGACGCTGAAGCCGCGATGGATTACGCGGCAGCCGTCGGCGCGGAAATCGATGATCTGTTCGCGGCCGGCGCCGACGTAGTGCAGCTGGACGAGCCCTACATGCAGGCGCGACCCGAGAAAGCGCGTGAATACGGTGTCGAGGCTCTCAATAGGGCTTTGGCGAAGGCCGGCGGCAAAACCTGCGTGCACATTTGTTTCGGCTACGCCGCGTTGATCCACGAGCGACCGGAGGGTTATTCGTTTCTGCCGGAGCTCAGCAAGACCTGCTGTTCCCAGGTGTCGATCGAGACGGGTCAGTCGGGTCTGGACTGCAGGGTCCTCGAGTCGCTGCCGGACAAGGAGATCCTGCTGGGAGTCATCGATCTGTCAACCGAAGAGATCGAGAGCGTCGAGACGGTAAAGGACAGGGTTCGCCGTGCGCTCGAGTACGTCGACGCCCGACGCATCCTTCTCGCGCCGGATTGCGGGATGAAATACCTGTCACGAAGTGCGGCGTTCGGCAAGCTTGGCGCGATGGCGCAGGCGGCGAGGGAGCTGCGGGCCGAGCACGATGGCTAAAGCGCGACGCGTCAGCCGTATCGTGTCGGGCCACCCCGCGACGGACGGTGCCGGCGTCAGGATGACGCGGGTGATTGCGACCCCGGAGCTCGATCACTTCGATCCGTTTCTCCTGCTCGACGAGTTCCGATCCGACGATCCCGCCGACTATATCGCCGGTTTCCCCGACCATCCGCACCGCGGTTTCGAGACGGTGACCTATATGCTGGCCGGTGCGATGGAGCACAGCGACAACCAGGGCAACTCCGGTTTGCTGGGTCCCGGCAGTGTGCAGTGGATGACCGCCGGCCGGGGTATCGTCCACTCGGAGATGCCCCGTCAGGAGGGTGGGCTCATGTGGGGCTTCCAGCTCTGGGTCAACTTACCGGCGGACAAGAAGATGACGGCGCCGCGCTACCAGGACATTCCGGCCGAACGGATACCGGAGGTCGGGCTCGCGGCAGGCGTGACGGCCAAGGTCATCGCGGGTTCCGTTGCTGGCGTGGACGGCCCGATCATCGGGATCGAAACAGACCCGCTCTATCTCGACGTATACATGCAGGCCGGCAGCGATGCCGAGCTCGAGCTGCCGCTGTCGCACAACGCATTCATCTACGTGTACGGTGGTCGTGTCGCGGCCGGCGGCGACTCATCGGGCGAGGTGGGCAGGGGCGAAATTGCATTGCTCGAGCACGAGACGGGCGACATCGTGCAGTTGTCGGCTCTCGAGGACAGCCGTGTGCTGCTCGTCGCCGGCAGGCCCTTGAACGAGCCCATTGCCAGGCAGGGCCCATTCGTGATGAACACGCACAGGGAGCTGCAGCAGGCATTCAGCGATTACCGGTCCGGTCGATTCTAGAGCTTTCCTTTAGCGCAAGGTGCGTTTGCATTCTGCGGTGTTCTGTCGCAGATTCGTGAGCGCACTTTGGAGGGACTGCAGTGCTCTACCGTCTTGCAGCGATCGTTGCCGGCCTGGCTCTAAGCCTCTGTGCAAGCTTGGCGCTGGCGGACGGCACCGGGATGACGGTGTTCCGCAACGTCAAGGTGCTGACGATGACCGACGCCGGGGCGATTGCGAACGCCACCGTCACGGTCGACGGCGATCGCATCGTGAGCGTCGCCGACGGACTCGGCAACGTGCCCAACGGCGCCCGTCTCATCGACGGCAGCGGCAAGACGCTGATGCCCGGCCTCGCCGATATGCACGTTCACTATTGGTCCGAGAATCAAGGCGTGCTGTATCTCGCCAACAGCGTCACGACCGTCCGTAACCTGTGGGGTTCGGCGCGGACCCTGATACTCGACGCGGCCGCGAAGCGCGGCGACGTGCGGGGCCCTCACGTATATAACTCGGGACCGCTGATGGACGGGCCGGAGCCGATCTGGGGCGAAGGCTCCGTCAAGCTGACGACGCCGCAGCAGGCGATCGGTGCCGTCGAAAGCCAACGCAGCACCGGCTATCGAGCCGTCAAGCTCTACGAAGGCCTGACGCCCGAGATCTACGCGGCTGCCGTCAAGGCGGCCAAAGACCGCGACATGCAGGTCTGCACGCACGTGCCCGAAGGCATGAGTATCGAGGACGTCATCGCATTGGGCGTTGACAGTGTCGAGCATTTCGACGG
>JBFGFX010000066.1:0-15023 GCA_041579335.1 Woeseiaceae bacterium
CCGGCCGCCCGTCTGCATCGAGCGCGACGACCGAGACGATCCGATCGGCTCCGGCTCGAACGCTGAGATACAGCGTGTTTTCGCGCCATTCGCTCACGATCACGTCGATGCCGTGCTCGCTCAGGCGGCTGCCGGGCGCGGTCGGCAGCTCGGCCGTCGCCGTATCCTCTGCCGCACGGAAAACGACCCGCCCGTGCAGGCTGGTCGGCAGGTCGGCATCGTACTCGGGCGCCTGAATGCCGACGCGTGCTTTGAGCCAGGGCCGAGCCTCGTCGGAGCGGTATTCGCCGTTCAGCCAGAAGTCGCCGTCGGCGGCGAGACTGGCCGGGGCCGCCAGGCCTAAGTCGATGGACCTGTCGTCCGGCAAGACGATACGATCCAGAATCACTGCGGCGCCGTTGAGCTGTCCGTTCAGAGGCAGATCGAGCGGCACGAACAGCTCCATCTCGGCGTAAAGCCCCATGAACGGGTTGACCTGCAACCGCTCCAGCGCGAGCGTGCTCGGACCAGCCGTGGTGAGCGAGATCGGTTGACCGAAGTCGAACGTGACTTCGGGTGGTGACGCCGCGAGCGCTTGCGACAGGCCTTCGGGCGTCGCCATCGCGGGCGGTGCGTGGCCCATCGGGGCCCTCGCGGCGACGCTGGGAAACGCCCCGCTCAGCTCGAATGGGAACCGAATCGGCTCCAGCTCGCCCGCCAGCAGGACCTCCGCGCCGGCTACCGCGCCATAAAAGTCGGCCGAGACGTTTTCGGCGCCGCCGAGAAAGCCGCCGCTCCACGAGGATGCGCCGCTCGCGAGCACTTGCCCGTTCGCATTCAAAGCGCGAACCGACAGCAGCCGACGCCTGTCGCCGCTGACCTCGTAGCTGATGGCGCTGTCCGAACCCGAGCGGAAACGAAGGCGGACGCCCCGCCCTTCGACGACGCGCCCATCGAAGGGCGCGTCGAGCCTGACGCTTTGCACGCGCGTCGGCAGGAGAAACTCGAGCTCGCCTCGAATGGCTGCGACGTCGCGCGCGTCCGAACCCGCCGCGAGCTTGAGCTGCCTGTCGATAGACACGGTCGGATAATAGACGATCTCGGTGCCCTCGAAGCGCGTGCTTCGCGAGACCTGACTATCGTCAGTCCAGCCTTTATTGCGCGTGGGGCCGCATTCCTGCGCCGGCAAGAGCGTCGCGTCGTCGGTGTCGACGACGTCGATGATGTTCATCCTCACGAGCTTGGATCGATCGCCGAGATTCGGTAGCCCTCGACCCTCGCCCTTCAGCGAGACGAGCAGCCCGCCGCTATCGTCGACCGCCAATCGGGACACCGCCAGCGCGAACGGACCTTGCTGCCACTGCGGCTCAAAGAAGCCGTCACCGAAACTCGCATACGGCCGAAGATCGCCGCGGGATGCATCTCCGAACTGCGTCGGGGATTCCTCGAGCTGCTCCTCCGCCGGCATCGACAATTCACCAAGTCCCGAAACCCGGAACGCATTTTGAAACAGCGCGGCAATCAGCCTCTGCACCTCATTGTCCAAGTCCGTGTCGAGGCGCACACCGGCTCGAAACGTGTCCCCCGCTCTGGCAACCGAGAGGCGATCGTAGATCGCCACGAGATCGGGTGAGCTCGACCGAGCCGCTTCCGTCGCCGCGCTCAGCCAACTCGACGCGGCACTGTGCGCCTGGTCGAGAAACGCCGTGTCGTCACTGGCAATCGTGCCGCTCAGCTGGACTCCCGGCGGCAGCAGCGTCGGCGATGCTCCGAAGTAGAGAGCGGTCGCCGGCGACGCCGCTTGCCCGGCCGCCGCGAGTATCATCCCCGCCATACCGTCGGCGGCCTGGCCCAAGGACGCCGGTGCGAAGATGCCGATGGTCATGAGCTCTGTGTCGGCCAGCGCGAGCCATTCGGCAACCGCCGGCGACAACCTGGCATTGGGCAGGCTGAGCCGCGCGGCGAGCTCGTCGATGCGATCCGCGGACGTGAACGTGAGCTCCGTTGCGCCGACGCGGAGCGCCTTCGACTCGACCGGCTCGCAGCTCGTCCGATCCAGCCACGTGAAGTAGGTCGTGGCCGTCGCCGGATCGAAGCGCTCGACCTGGTATCGACTCGAGATCCATCGGTGCACGACGTCCGCATCGAACGACCCGATCGCCACGATCGACCAATCGGAGCGCCCAGCATCGGCATGGAACGCCACGATCACGTCCTCGACCTGCTCGCCGACATCGATTCCGGCCCGCGCCAAGCTTTGCCAGGTGTCGTCGTCGTCCGGCGACAGCAGTGCCTCCGGATCCGCGCCGCCGACGATGCGTTTCTCGAGCTCGATTGCGCGTCGCACGTCCAAACGACCCAGCGCGACGAGGTCATCGGTACCGAGTGCACGCGCCGCGGCCACCGCCCGTTCCGACAACGCCTGCTGGCGCCAGGCCGGCTGCGTGTACCAGGCACCGGCTATCATCACGGCGATCAGCACGCCGGCCGCCGCGGCCCAGTAGACGCCTGCCGACCGCCTGCCTTTCGTCGCAGCCGCGGCCGCCTTGCCCGCCGTGTCGGCCGAGGTCTGCGGCTGCACCTCGAGCATCACGCCGGCTTTGGCAAACGCATTGACGAAGCGATCCGCGTCGTCCTCTGTTTGCACGGTCTTGATCTTCACGGGTTGGCCCGTGAACAGACGGCGGAAGACGACATCGGCCGGCTGTTTGACGACCGTGGACAGTCGCTCGGCCGCCTGCTCGCGGCTGAGCCCGGGAGCCAGTTCGCCTCGGAATATGAGCTCGAGCTTCATGATCGGCCTCTGAGCGATGCGTGTGCCTGATTGCCGTCAGTCAATCTAGCAGACGTCGCGCCGTATACTGCGAATAACTTCACGTTTCTCAAGGGATTTGGACGCCTGCCCAACGATTGATGCGCGCGGAACCCTGTCCGGGTCGTGTTGACCGCCGACGGTGTGCGTGCAACGATCGTCGGGCGCTTGTCTCGACCGACACCCTAATCCGGGAGGAAGACGATATGACCGTGTCCTACGTCGAGCGCGATCAGGCCGACGCGACCACGCTCGCGTTTTATGACCGCGCCGAAGAACGTTTCCAGGCTCTCTTGAACATCTTCAAAGTGTTCGGGCACCATCCCGAATTCGGTACCGTCTTCACCGATTTGGTCATGGCTATCCTGAAGGACGGCGAACTCGATTGGCTGACGAAGGAGCTCTTGATCCTCAAAGCGACGCAGCGCAACAACTGCCAGTACTGCGTCGTGCAGCACGAGCGTGTTTCCGAAATGCTCGGCATGGGCAAAGACAAGATCGCCGATCTGGACGGCGACAAATACCGCACGAGCCCCTTATTCACGGAAGGTGAGCGCGCGCTCCTCGATTTCACCGTGCAGATCGGTGAGGATGCGAACGCCGTGTCGAAGGAGCTGTGGGACCGGCTTCACGAGCACTGGACGGATCCGCAGATCGTCGAGGCCGCGTTCGTGATCACGACCTACATCATGGTGTCCAAGTTCGGCGACGCGCTCGGCGTCGAGCTCGAATCGATGTTCGACGGGGTCAAACCGATTCTGAAGGTCGATCACTGAGCCTCGAAAGACCAGCCGATATGGATGCCGGATCGAGTTAGGCCCTCTTGTAGGAGCGGCAAACCGACGCCGACAGCAAAGTCCGATTGGCCGACGCCTTATTCCGACCCGACGACGTTGGACGCGTGCAGGTGGACGATCTTCCATTCCCCGTCCAGCTTCGCGAGGACGAAGGTGCGGCGGCCGAGCCGGGCTCCCGTCAGGTGAAAGGTCGCGACGGCGGCGTCGCCGTAGACTCGAACGTCGAGATCCTGCGGATCCAGCGACAGATACGGCGGCGTCCGGCCTTCGGCCTTCAGACGATCGATCAGCGCACGCATCTGCGGGTCGATCCCGGTCACCCGCCGGTAGTCGCGAACGTCGATGTCCATATCGAGATCCGTTGCCATGATCGAGCGTGGAAACGTCAGCGCATCCTCGGCAAAAGCCGCTTCCATCGACTCGAGGTCGCCGTTTTCGAACGCGCGAAGAAAGCCGTCCAATACGGCGCCGACCTCCTGCTCGGACGCGCCCGCGCCGGCGGCGATCAGCACGAGGAGCGCTACTCTGCCTGTGCCGGCCGCGGCGGACAGTTTGCGGAACGCTCTCTTCGTCATCGGCATGGCGTCTGATCCTGAATGTCGGCATCATCGAACGATGAGGATAGTCGTGGCTTCGCGCAATCCGGTCAAGCTTCGCGCGGTCGAGGCTGCGTTTCGGCAGGTGTTTCCGGGCGAGCCGCTCGACATCGAATCTTCGGCCGTCGCCTCCGGCGTCGGCGACCAACCGATGTCCGACAACGAGACCCGCAGAGGGGCGCGCAACCGCGCGCGCAACGCACGCCAGGCACGGCCCGACGCACGCTTCTGGGTCGGACTCGAAGGCGGCATCGAGGCCGTCGACGACAGCTTAATGGCGTTTGCCTGGATGTCGATTCTCGGCTTGGGCAATACGGTTGGCGAGGCGCGCACCGTGACCCTGCCGCTGCCCCCGGCCGTCAAGGCGCTCGTCGACGCCGGATTGGAGCTCGGCGAGGCGAACGACCGGGTCTTCTCGACAGTCAACAGCAAACAGCAGGGTGGCGCGTTCGGTCTCTTGACGAACGGCCTCTATACGCGCGAGAGCGTCTACACCGAGGCGCTGACGGCCGCGCTCGTGCCGTTTATCAACGAGCTGTTTGCGTAGTCGTTAGCGGCAATCAATCGTCGATGGCGGCGATCACCTTGCCCAGAAACTCGTCGAGTCTCGCATTCTGTATCCAGCGAACGACGACCACCAGGTCGTTGGCCGGATCGACGTACACGATATTGGCACCGCTGCCGACGTGGCGAAACGAGTCTTCCGGCGTGCTCGGCATCGGCTTCACGCCCTCGCTGTCGGTCCGGTGCAGGAAGAAGTTCATGAAGCCGTAGCTCTGCCGCACGGGCGTCGGCATGAGCGCCATCTCGAACCACTCGTCGGGTAGGAGCTGCTCGCCATCCCATTTGCCGCGATGCAACGTCAGTAGACCGAAGCGCGCCTGGTCGTACGCCGAGATGAACATGCCGCCACCCCAGTGGCCGCCGCCGGAGACCGACTGGATACGCTGACCGTCGAGCGTGATCCAGGAATTCTCATAGCCGTGCCAGCGCCAGGTCCGCGAGGCGCCGATCGGATCCATGATGCGCTCGCGCAGCACGACCGGCAGCGGGCGTCGCCAAACCTGCGTTGCGGCCAGCGCCAGCAGATTGACGCGCGTATCGTTGTATTCGTAGGCCGTGCCCGGCTCGGGGCGCTCGAGATCGTACCAAGTGGTGCGGTCGTCCGCCGGCCGGTCCGCCCAGTCGGGCTTGCCCCACAGCGTGCCGCGCCAGGCGCTGGTCTGCCGCAGCAGATGATCCCAGGTGATCTTGCGATTGTGCTCGTCTTCGAACAACGTCAGGGGCTCGTGCGTGTAGTCGTCCCGATGCAGATTGCGCTCGCCGTCACCCGGCGGCAGCGTGACCGGCGCCATGTAGTCCGAGACCCGGTCGTGCACGTCGGCAATCAGGCCTTCGGCCCAGGCCAGCCCGACGGTCGTGGACAGGAAGCTCTTCGACACCGAATAGGTCATGTCGACCCGCGACGGATCACCCCATTCGGCGACCAGGTAGCCACGGCGCACGATCAGGCCGGTGGCCGGCGCCCGCGTACGGAACGGTCCCACGCCCTCACCGTGCGGCTCGCGGCCGAACGACAGCTCGTGCCGCAGGCCGAGGTCGCGCGGCTCGGTCGACTCGCTCGCTATCGCGAAGTCGACCGCCGCCTCGAGACGGGCCGCGTTCATGCCGACCTCGGCAGGCGTCCGCGTCTGCCAGCGATGCTGGGCTGGGAAGTAGTCGGCCGAAGCGGCGATCGGCAGTCCGCCGAGCGCTATCGCCAGGCAAGCGGCGACCGCTGTCTTCATCGAGATTCCCCCGCTTTCAAGGCGCCGCCACGCCGGAGGTTCGGCGGCGAGCACCGCTACTGTAATTCCGCGGCTTCGAGTCAGGCAAGCGCTACGCTCAGTAGGCCGTCAGCGAATCGCCGAGCTCGGGCACGACGCCCGTGCCGTTCGGCCCCTTGAAGACGATCGGCACCGACTCGAGGCGCATCCCCGCGTTCTTGAGCACCGCGAAGTGCAGGTGCGGCCCGGTCGAGAAACCGGTATTGCCGGAGTCGGCGATGTACTCGCCGCGCCGTACGACATCCCCGGGCTTGACCCGGATCGTGTTCCAGTTCAGGTGCGCATAGATCGCGTAGGTTCCGTCGTCGTGCAGGATGCGAATCAGGTTCGCCTGCGCGCCGTCCTGTTGCGGGTCGAGACCGCCGCGATAGTTGGTGCTGGCAACATCGATGACCGTGCCACCGCGCGCCGCATAGACGTCGGTGCCGATCGGCATCGCGATATCGACCGCGTGACGCGCATCGGGCGTGGTGTGGGTGATCGCGTACGGATAGGCTTGTGAGATCGGATGTTCGCGAGCGACCGCGAACGGAGCGCGGTAAGCCTCTGCTGGCGTGTGTTGTGCGCCGGGATCCCCGATGAGGTACAGATAGCGATAGGCAATCCTCGGTCTGGCAGCGTTCGGCAGCGGATGAAAGCTCAGCAGGAAGGCCTCGTCCCGGGCCGGGACGACGAAGTGGAGCGACTGGTCCGCAGGCGGGCGTTCGACCCCCTCGAGCTGCTCCAAGCCGAGCACTACCTGGACCGGCGCGTAGAATTCATTGCGCGCAAAGAGCTGGATCTCGGCTCCATCGAGCCGGTAGAACACCTCAACGGCCGGGCTCTCCGGCCCGCGAGACAGCTCGCGGATCTCGATCTCGCCTTCTTCGTCCGGCTGCCGGTCCGTATACACCCACTCCCCGTCGGGGCCGCGGTACTTGTAGAGCGCCTGCGCGAGAGTCAGCCCGCCGAAGCAGACCAGGGGGAGTATCACAAGCAGCCGCGCGATTCCGTGCACGATGAAGCGCGCCGTGCGATCAGCCGATCTCGGACCGCCGCCAGCCGTCGGCCGTGCGGCGAATCTCGTATGCGGGCCAGTACTGGTTGTCGAGCTTCAGGGTGATGACCTCGACCGACCCGTTCCAAGTCACCGTCTTCAAGCGGACGGAGGCGCGGTCTTCTTTGCCCTCGACCACGTCGACGAACGACTCGAGGTCCGGGGTTTCGGTTTCGTCGACCGCCACGATGCGCCGGCCGGCCCAGAGTCCGTAGCGGGTCGCCGGCGATCCGTAGTTGAAGAAAGCGACGTACACGCCGGTCGGCTCGATGCCTCGTTGCGCCGCCATGGCGCGGTGCGGGTCCTGCAGCAACGCGCCGGCCCACATGACGGCGTGTCCGATGCCGTCGCCGTCGAGTGCCACGGTCTCGATGCGCAGGTCGCGCGCTCTGCCATCGCGCCAAATCGTGACGTTGACCACGGGCTTCTGCGTCGCCCGCTCGAACTCGCGATACGTCGTCACCACCTCATCGTCTATCGCCAAGATCATGTCGCCGTTGCGCAGCGCCGCAGCGGCCGGCGAGCCGGCGACGATACGGCTGACCGTCAGCGCCCGGCGGCCTTTCGGGTTGTGTTTCTCGAGGCGGTCCAGCCACGCCTCGTCGAGACCGAGCTTGCGAGCCGCGAACAGCGGCGAGTAACTGAGCTCGGTTTCCAGTGAGTACAGCGGCTTGCCCGATTGCACGATCTCGACGAGCTCTTCGACGAGCTCGCTGCCGATGCCCCGGTTGAACTGGCCCGCCTCCGAGCCCGACTGGAAGGCAAAGCTCGACCACATCGCGGCGACCCGGCCGCGCTCGTCCGTCAGAACGCCATCGACATCGGCGGGCGCGTTCACGAGATTGATGCCCTCGACGTTCGCTTCCCTGAATCTGAGTGTCCGCGACAGCGGTAGGGCCATCGGATCTACGGAGGATACGGTGCTCGCCTGGTGCACGAGCTGATGATCGCCTTTGAGTCCGACCACCCAAACGTCGTCGCCCGGCTCGAGCGGTTCCGGCGCGAACCGAGCCGTCCGCACCGGCGTATCGCCGATGGTTGCAGGGTCGTAGGACACGACCGTGAGATTGTGCAAAGGATGCACGTATTCGACCTTTCCGCGGACTTCGAGCGAACCCGCAAACGTGACGCTGACGTCGCCCATCGCAACCGGCACCGTGTTGCGATCCACCACCGCCAAACCCCGCTCGGCGTCGACGATCAGCCCGGTGCCGTAGTAGTGCCGGTCGGCGACTCCCGATACGGTGTAGGGCAGGTCGAAGTTGACGACCACGAGCGACGGGGCGATCGCAATCACGCGAGGATCGTCGTAGGCGGGGAACCGCGTGCTGCCGGATTCGCGCCGAGATTCCGACGGCCCGGGCGCCAGATCGCGGCACGGCCAGATGCCGCTCCGATCATCGCGCGTGCAGGTGCGCGCGGGGAACCAGGTGCGGTCCATCTGTATCGACCGCACGATGCTGTTGCGCGGATCCTCGATCGTATTGAAGCGAACGGTGGTGCGGTCACCGTCCGCCAGCGTGCCTAACATGTGCTCCAGTTCGTCGATCGAGCCCACCGGCTCGCCGCCGACTTCGGTGATGACCGCGCCTCTGGGAATCGCCGCTTTGGACAGCACGTAGCCCGAGTTGGCGACGTACACGCCGGCGAGCGGCCGATTGTAGTGTCGCGCCTGCTGGTACGACAGGTTGTTGACGATGGCGTCGCCGAACTGCAGGAACTGAGCCGGCGTGATGGCGTGCAGATCCGTGACGGTCAGCGTCTCCGTGACGCTGCGACCTCCTCGCTCCAATTCGATCTTGATCGACTCGCCGACTTTGTCGTCGAGGATCGCCGCGAGCGGGATGAACTCGGTCACGAGTCTATCGTCGATGCGCACGAGAATATCGCCCGGCTCCAGCTTGCCGTCGGCCGGCGAACCCGCGATGATCTGCTGCACGGTCAGCATCCCCGTCAACTCCGGCTTCGCCGAGCGCACCAGCGCTTCGGTGTCCTCGCTCAACCCCAGGCGCCGCAGCTCGTCATAGGTCTTACGGACGAATTCGGTCTGCAAAGTGCCGCGCGTGATCGGCTGGTCGGCTTGCAGCAGACGCAGGGCGCGATCGATGCGATCGAGCGGGAGAAAAAAACTGCTCGCGGCGTTGTTGTTGCCGCCGGCATTCAACGCGACGACCTCGCCCTCGATATTGATCACGGGCGAACCGGACGAGCCCCCGGAGGTGCCCGAGGCCGCCTGGTAGTAAAACGTGTTGAAGTCGTTGTATTTGCCGCGACCGTAGTCCGGCGCCTGACGGTCCAAGCGCGCGATGGTTCCGGCGAGGATCGATAGCTGCTCGCCGGCATCGTTGCCCACGACGCGAATCTCACGGCCGATCCCTGCGGCGCCGGGCACCAGCGGCAGCTCCGCCGGCTCGATGTAGTGCAGATCGCTCGGATCGTAGCGGAAGAAGCCGAAATCGTGGACCGGGTCACGGTACACCGGCGTCAGACGCACCTCTTCATTATTACGAAACACCGCCTCGGCAACGACGGGGCCGGGCGTCACGACGTGACGATTCGTCAGGATGATGCCTTGCCGCGCGTCGACGACGAAGCCGGTTGCCTGTGACGAGGAATTCCACTCGGTGTCGAACGCGCGCGTGCTGTCGACGCGGATGCTGACGACGCCGGAGGCAATGCGCTCGAGCGTGCCGACCCATTCGGGTTCTTCCGCGAACGCGGCGGCGCTGCCGACAAAGAAAAGGCTCAGCGTGGCCAGTAAGCGGCTGTTTTGCATAAAATTTTCGATCTGTGTAAGGCGATCCGTCGGGCGTTACAAAAGACAGACTCTATTTCTGCCACTAAGGTTCCGGCCCGGTACGACGCTCGGGCCAACCGCCGATTATGCCGCATTCAGCGCAGCGAATGCGCCGCCCAGTCGACATTCCCGATATTCGCCCTACGCGGCCGGGGGCCGATACGCCACGTCGAGGTGCCTGGCGGCCTTGACGTCGTCGAGCCGCCGCACCGGCATCTTGAGCGGTGCCTCCTTGTGCACCCCCTCCTTGGCTTTCGCCTCTTCGACGATGGCGATCATGGCGTCGACGAAGCGGTCGAGCGCTTCCTTGGACTCGGTTTCGGTCGGCTCGATCAGCAGGCACTCGGGGACCAGCAACGGAAAGTAGGTGGTCGGCGCATGGAACCCCTTGTCGAGCAGCGCTTTGGCCGCATCCATCGCCGTTAGCTGTAGGGTTTTGGCTTCTTTCTTGAGCGTAACGATGAATTCGTGGCTGGCGCGCCGCTCCGGGAATGCGAGCTCGAAACCCGCCTCGCGAAAGCGTTGCGCCATGTAGTTGGCGTTCAGGGTGGCGAACTCCCCGATGCGACGCATCCCGTGTTTGCCCACCATGCGCATGTAGACATAGGCGCGCAGCAGCACTCCTGCATTACCCATGAACGCCGACAGGTGACCGATACTCTGTGGCCGGTCGTCCTCCGTCACCCAGTCGTAGCGAGCGTCGTCGCCGGCGCCTTCCTTTTCGACGATCGGCATCGGCAGAAACGGCAGCAGACGCTCGCCGACGCCGATGGCTCCCGAGCCCGGCCCGCCGCCGCCGTGCGGTGTGGAGAACGTCTTGTGCAGATTCATGTGAATGACGTCGAAGCCCATGTCGCCTGGGCGCACCTTACCGAGGATCGCGTTCAGGTTAGCGCCGTCGTAGTACAAGAGGCCGCCCGCCTCGTTGACGATCGTCTCGATCGCGGTGATCTTGCGCTCGAACACGCCCAGCGTCGACGGATTGGTCAGCATGATGCCCGCCGTCTTCGGTCCGACCGACGCCTCGAGCGCGTCCAGATCGACGTCGCCGTCCGCGTCGGTGGGCACTTCGCGCACCGTGCAGCCGCACATGATTGCGGTCGCCGGATTCGTGCCGTGCGCCGCGTCCGGCACGATGATCTCGGTACGGTCGTGATCCCCGCGCGACTCGTGATAGGCGCGAATCATCGCGACGCCGGCGAACTCGCCCTGTGCGCCCGCCATCGGCGTCAACGAAACGCCGCGCATGCCGGTTACCGCTTTCAGCATCTCCTGCAGCTCGTGCATGCAGGCGAGGAAACCCTGGCCGTGGCTGACCGGCGCGAGCGGATGGCGTCCGGCGAAGCCCGGCAGCAGGGCCAGCGAGTTGCAGGCCCGCGGGTTGTACTTCATCGTGCACGAGCCCAGCGGATAGAAGTGTGTATCGATCGAAACGTTCCGCTGCGACAGTCGCGTGTAGTGGCGCACGACTTGCAGCTCGGAGACTTCGGGCAAGAGCGGCGCTTGTTTGCGCAGCAGCGACTCCGGAAGCGACGCGTCGCCGCTCGCGAGCGGCGCCTGGGCGAACGCGCGGCGGCCGCTCTTGGATTTTTCGAAGATCAGGGGTTCGGTCATCGCTCGATCTACGCCTCCAGCACTTCGGGATCGACGGCGACACCCAGGGCCCTGAGCGCGGCCTCGTAATCCGGTTCGTCGCCGATATCCTCGATCTGTTCGCGGTGTACGACCGTGTTGTTCTCGTCCATGACGACGACCGCCCGTGCGAACATGCCCGCGAGCGGTCCCTCGGTGATCTGCACCCCATAGTTGTGACCGAAACCCGCATGCCTGATGGCCGACAATCCGACCACGCGCTCGAGCGAATGCGCTTCCTTGAATCGGGCGTGCGCGAACGGCAGATCGTAGGAGATCATCAGCATCGCGATATCGTCGTGGTCCTTGGCGAGCCGGTCGAAGGTGATGACGGACTTCGCGCAGACCGGTGTGTCGATGCTCGGGAAGATGTTCATTACTTTGCGCAGGCCCAGCCAATTCGCCAACGAAACGTCCTGAAGCTTTGTATTGACGAGCGACACGTCGGGTGCGCGACTCCCGACGGTGGGCAGTTCGCCGTACGTCGCATAGACGCCGCCTTCGTATTTGATCTTGTGCATGCTTTCTCCTGTGAGCCTACGCCCGCTTGCGCACCGGCCTCGCCAGCACCTCGGCGAGCGCGGTCGCGTAGGCCGCTAGATCGGCATCGGTCTTGGTCTCGGTCGCACAGACCAAGAGCGCGTTGCCGAGCTGCGGATGGTCCCTGGAAAGGTCGAAGCCGCCCAGGATGTTGCGGCGGGCGAGCGCTTGCAAAACCGGTGCGACGGGCCGATCGAGGCGCAGCGCTGCCTCGTGAAAATGCGGGCCGTCGAACAGCCGCTCGACGCCGTCGATCGCCGTCAGCCGCTCGACCAGCGCCGCCGTTTGCGACTGCGAGACCCTGGCGACCCGTGCCAATCCCTCGGCGCCCAAGAGCGACATGTAGATCGTGGCCGCCGTCACCAGCAGGCCCTGATTCGTGCAAATGTTCGAGGTCGCCTTAGCGCGGCGTATGTGCTGCTCGCGGGCCTGCAACGTCAGCGTAAACCCGGGCCTGCCGTCGAGGTCCGTGGTCCGGCCGACGATGCGCCCGGGCATCTG
Organism: Woeseiaceae bacterium; assembly: GCA_041579335.1. GTDB lineage: Bacteria > Pseudomonadota > Gammaproteobacteria > Steroidobacterales > Woeseiaceae > JBFGFX01. The sequence goes on from JBFGFX010000066.1 coordinate 12,517, forward strand.
GCGGATGAGTTTCTCGGTGCAGGCGATGAAACCGAAATACGGACCGCCCGACGACAGCGGCACGCCGAGCGGCTGACCCTCGCCGCAGGCGATATCGGCACCCTCCTGCCCCCACTCACCTGGCGCTTCGAGAATGGCCAGCGAGGTCGGATTAGGGACCGCGATCAGCAACGCCCCTTTAGCGTGCGCCCAATCGGTCAACCGGTCGACGTCTTCGAGCGTGCCGAAAAACGTCGGCTGCTGAATGACGACGGCGACCGGCGCCTCGCCGAGCTTGCCGAGGCCGTCGAGGTCGGTCGTGCCGGAAGTCGCGTGGAGTGGCAGGCGGTCGAAGCGCAGGCCTTGCGTGCCGGCGATCGTATTCGCCACCCTGCGGTACGCTTCGTTGACGCCGGACGCCAAAAGGACACGCCGGGAGCTTGAGCGGCGGTTGCCGCGAACGGCCATGAGCGCGGCCTCGGCGAGCGCCGATCCGGCTTCGTACAAGGAGGCGTTGCTGACCGGCAGACCGGTCAATGCCGCTATCATGGACTGGTACTCGTAGATCGTCTGCAGCGTGCCTTGGCTGGCCTCCGCCTGGTACGGCGTGTAGGCACTGTAGAACTCGCCGCGCGTCGTTATCTCCCACACGGCGGCCGGGATGTGGTGCTCGTAAGCGCCGGCGCCGATGAAGTTCAACGGCGAGCCGTCCCGGCGCGATCGGGCCCGCATGAGGCGCGTAATCTCCATCTCGCTGACGGCATCGGGTACGCCGCTCAAGTCCTCGATGCGGAGCTTCTCGGGGATCTCGTTGAACAGATCGTCGATGCGGTCGACGCCGATCGCGTCCAGCATCTCGCGGATGTCGTCATCGGTATGCGGGATAAAAGGCATGGTCTCTCCGCCTGGCGCCGGTGGCTGACCGACTAGTCCTCCAGTTCATCCAAGAAGGCCTGGTACTCGTCGGGCGTCATCGTCTCTACGGTGTCGCCGCTCGGTGTAAGCCGCGCGATCCAGCCGTCGTCGTAGGGATCAGCATTGATCTTCTCCGGCTCGTCGGCGAGCGCCTCGTTGATCTCGATCACCTCTCCGGACACCGGTGAGTACACATCCGATGCCGCCTTGACGGATTCGACCACCGCCATTTCTCCACCGCTCTCGACGCTCTGGCCGACCTCGGGCAGCTCGACATAGACCAGGTCGCCCAGCGCCGCCTGCGCGTGGTCCGTGATTCCGACGGTAATGCTGCCGTCTTCTTCCGGCCGGAGCCACTCGTGCTCGCTCGTGTACAGAAGGTCGCCTGGCAATTCACTCATTATTGCTTCTCCCGTTTGTCGGCCTCACTAATCGGCTAGTCCTCGGCTCGCGACGCTCGATCCGTGCCTACAACTCGATCATCGCCTTGCCGTTGCGCACGAACGGCATTTTGACGACGCGAACGTCGAGCAGTTTGCCGCGTACGTCGACCTGCGCCGCGTCGTAGGCGCCGGCCGGCAGTCTCGCCATGGCGATCGAGCGATTGAGGGTGGGCGAGAATCCGCCGCTGGTAATCTCGCCCTCGCCGATCCCCTCGACGATCACGCGCTGATGATTGCGCAAGACGCCGCGCCCCTCGAGCAAGAGGCCGCAAAACCGCCGCCGCATCTCGTCTTCTCGAACCTTGGCGGCGGCGGTGCGGCCGATAAAGTCGCGCTCCGCCGGTTCCCACGCGATTGTCCAACCGAGGCCGGATTCGAGCGGCGACGTCGTCTCGTCCATATCGGTGCCGTACAGGTTCATGCCCGCTTCGAGCCGCAGCGTATCGCGCGCACCCAGCCCGCAGGGCCTGACGCCTGCGTCGATCAATCGGCGCCAATAGTCGGCGCCGTGGCGCGCCGGCACGACCAGCTCCCAGCCGTCCTCGCCGGTGTAACCGGTGCGCCCGACGAACAGCGCGTCTGAGTCGAGCGCCGTGAACGGCTTAAGCTCGAGCGCTGCCGACCGCATCTCCTGCGGCAGCACCGCGGCCGCGAGCTCGCGCGCCGCGGGGCCCTGCACGGCGATCATGGCGGTGTCGGGACGCTCGCGGACGGTCACGTCGTAAGGCTCGGCGTGCCGCTTTATCCACGTGATGTCCTTGTCGCGCGTCGCGGCGTTGACGACCATGCGATAGCTCGCCGGACTGCGGTGATAGACGATCAGATCGTCGACAACACCGCCGTCGAGCGTCAACATGCAGCTGTACAACGCCCTGCCGCGCTCTTCGAGCTTGGCCACGTCGTTGGCCAGCAAGTAACGTAGAAATGCCCGAGCGTCACGACCCTCGATGTCGACGATGGTCATGTGCGAGACGTCGAACACACCGGCGCGGCGGCGTACGGCGTGATGCTCCTCCATCTGCGAGCCGTAGTGCAGCGGCATGTCCCAGCCGCCAAAGTCCACGATCCGGGCGCCGGCGTCGACGTGTTGCTGAAAGAGTGGCGTTTGCTGCCCCATGTCCGTTCCTCGATGCGGGCGCAGCGAGTATGGCACCCGACAAAAAAGGGCGA
>JBFGFX010000067.1:0-14710 GCA_041579335.1 Woeseiaceae bacterium
GCCGCCGAGTGGGGCCATCCGTCGGACAATCTCGGCGGCATTCTCGCCGTGGCCGACCACCTGTCGCAGCAGCTCGTGGCCCGAGGCGAAGCGCCGCTGAGCATGCGGGCGGTGCTGGACGCGATGATCATGGCCCACGAGATCCAGGGCGTGCTGGCGCTCGAGAACAGCTTCAACCGGGTCGGCCTGGATCACGTGCTGCTCGTAAGGGTGGCGTCCACCGCCGTGGTGACGCGCATGCTCGGCGGCGACCGAGGACGGGTGATCAACGCGGTCTCGAACGCCTGGATCGACGGCGGGGCGCTGCGCACCTACCGGCATGCGCCGAACACCGGGTCGCGCAAAAGTTGGGCGGCGGGCGACGCCACCAGCCGCGCGGTTCGGCTGGCGCTGATCGCGATGAGCGGCGAGATGGGCTACCCGTCGGCGCTCTCGGCCAAGACTTGGGGCTATTACGACGTGCTGTTCCGCGGTAAACCGTTCACGTTTCCGCAAGGCTATGGCAGCTACGTCATGGAAAACATCCTTTTCAAGATTTCCTACCCGGCCGAATTCCATGCGCAGACGGCGGTCGAGGCGGCGATCGAGCTCAACGCGCGCATCCGTGACAGGCTCGACGACGTCGAGGAGATCGTGATCGAGACTCAAGAGGCCGGCGTACGCATCATCGATAAGACCGGACCGCTCGATAACCCCGCGGATCGCGATCATTGCCTTCAATACATGGTGGCTGTTCCGCTGATCTTCGGCCGCCTGACGGCGGCCGACTACGAGGATGACGTCGCGAACGATTCGAGAATCGACGAGCTGCGCCGGAAGATGCGAGTCCGCGAGAACGAGCAGTTCACTAAAGACTACTTCGATCCGGACAAGCGCTACATCGGCAATGCGCTCACGGTTCACTTCAAGGACGGCTCGAGCACCGATCGAATCGCGATCGACGTCCCGATCGGACACCGCGAACGCCGCGCCGAAGGAATACCGGTCTTGAAGGACAAGTTCGAGGCGAGCGTAGAGCACCGGCTGGCAGAGCGGCAGTGGAGTGAGTTGAGTGCCCTTTGCGAGGACCGCGCGAACCTCGAGGCAACCGCGGTGGACGATTTCATGGCGTTGTTGGTGCGCTGAACGGGCGGAGGAGAACGATGACCACTATCGACCGAACAGCCGCCGCGACGCTCTTGATGCTACTGGGAGCAGCGCCTGCCGGCGCCGAGGTCGCTCGATGGTCCGCAAACGACGGCAACCTCGTCATGGAAGACGTGCCCCCGATACCGGACGAAGTCGTCGAACGCTTGAATCGCTACCAGAACGTGCGCTCGGCCTCATTCAGCGATTGGGTCGAAGACGGCGACGGTATCTACATCACGACCCGATTCGCGGACGTCAGCCAGATCCATCGGGTGGACCGGCCCGGCGGCGCGCGGCGGCAGTTGACATTTTATAAGGAACCGGTGGGTGGCCTGAAGCGGCAGCCCGGCGGGTCCCGGCTCCTGTACGCGCAGGATGCGGGCGGCAGCGAGTTCTCGCAGCTCTTCCTGTTCGACCCGGCCGACGGCAGCGCCACGATGCTGACCGACGGTGAATCGCGCAACAGCGCGATGCAATGGGATCGCGACGGCCGGCGCATCGCTTATCAGAGCACGCGGCGCAACGGTGCATCGAACGACGTGTGGCTGATGGACCCCCGGGAACCCGACGCAGCGCGTCTGTTGCTCGAGTCGCCGGACGGCACCTGGTGGGGACCCATCGAGTTCTCGGACTCCGGCAGCAAGGTCCTGGTGCTCAACTATGTCAGCATCGCAGATTCGCGCGTGCACCTGCTGGACCTAGACACGGAGTCGCACACGGCGCTGGCCGGCGGCGAGCTGGGCGGCGGCACGAACTGGCCCGTCGGCTTCGGATCGGGTGACGGCGGCTTCTGGTTGATCACGGACCGCGGCGGAGAGTTCAATCAGCTCGCCTGGCAGCCGCTAGAGGCCGGGGCCGAGATCGAGATCGTGACCGGCGAGATACCGTGGGACGTGTCGGAGGCGACGCTCAGCCATGACCGGCGTCGTTTGGCGTTCACGGTCAACGAGAACGGCCTGTCGCGCATCTATCTGCTCGACACCGCGTCGCACGAGTACCGGATGGTCGACACGGTGCCGACGGGCACGGCCTTCGGCCTGACATTCAGTCCCGACGACGAAAGGCTCGGCATGACGCTCAATACGCCGCAGACGCCGAGCGACGCGTTCGTCCTGACGCTCGGCGACAAACCGCTCGACTACCGGCGCTTGACGCGCTGGACGGACAGCGAGGTCGGCGGCCTGGACACCTCGACGTTCCAGTTGCCGGAGCTCATCGAGTACCCGAGTTTCGACGAGGTCGACGGCTCGGCGCGGATGATCCCGGCGTGGATCTACCGGCCGCGCGGCGACGGCCCGTTTCCGGTCGTCGTTTCCATTCACGGCGGACCCGAGGGCCAGTCGCGTCCGCTGTTCTCGAGCACCTACCAGATGTGGTTGAAGACGCTCGGCGTTGCCGTGGTGCTGCCGAACGTTCGCGGCTCGGCGGGTTACGGCAAGACCTACCTGTCGCTCGACAACGGGATGAGGCGCGAGGACTCGGTCCGGGACATCGGTGCGCTGTTGGACTGGATCGCAAAGCAGCCCGATCTCGATGCCTCACGCATCGCGGTTTTCGGCGGCAGCTACGGGGGCTACATGGTGCTGGCCAGTTCGGTGCACTTCGGCGACAAGCTGAAGGCCGCGGTCGACGTGGTAGGCATCTCGAACTTCGTGACCTTCCTGGAAAACACGCAGGACTACCGGCGAGACCTGCGCCGTGCCGAGTACGGCGACGAGCGTGATCCGCGGATGCGCGCGCACCTGCAAAAAATCAGCCCGCTGAACAACGTCGAGAAGATCGAGATTCCCATGCTCATCGTGCAGGGTGAGAACGATCCGCGCGTGCCGGTCACGGAATCTGCGCAGATGGTGGCGGCGCTGCGCGCGCAGGGTAACGAGGTCTGGTACATGAACGCACTCAACGAAGGGCACGGCTACCGCAAGAAAGAGAACCGCGACGTCTATCAGCAGGCGGTCGTCATGTTTCTTCGCAGGCACTTGGTCGGCGACGAGGAGAGGGCGGCTAGAGCACGGTGAAGCACGCTCGCTTGGTCGATGCGATTGAGCAAGGCGTCAGGTCACTCCGTCAGACGCTCCCGGAAGGTGCCGCCGAGCGCCTCGCCACGCTGCTCGATGAACTGGCCCGCTGGAACCGACGCATCAATCTGACGGCCATCCGCGAGCCTTCGGCGATGGTCGGCGGCCACGTGCTGGACAGCTTGGCCGTGCGGCCGCTGCTGCACGGCAAGAGCGTCATCGATCTGGGCACCGGCGCCGGCTTTCCGGGCCTGCCCTTGGCGATCGCCGAGCCGGCCCGCGAGTTCGAGCTGCTGGACTCGAACCGCAAGAAGATCAGCTTCGTGAGACACGCTATCGGCATGCTCGGCCTCGCCAACGCGCGCGCCGTCAGGGCGCGGGCGGAGGGCTATGCACCCGGCAAGCGCTTTGATACCGTGATCGCAAGGGCATTAGCGAAAGCGCCACGGCTCACGGAGCTCGGCGAACACCTGTTGGGGGAGGGCGGTGTTCTCCTGGCTCTGAAAGGCAAGTATCCGGCCGATGAGCTTAGAGCCGTGCCTGGCGACTGGGATTACGACGTGATCGAATTGACGATACCGAGCCTCGAGCATCGCTCGCGCCACGTCATCGTGCTCACCCGACGGGGATCGGAGACGACGTGACGCGCGTCATAGCCGTGGCCAATCAAAAAGGCGGCGTGGGCAAGACCACGACCTGCGTCAATCTGGCGGCGTCGCTCGCGGCGACGCATCGCCGCGTGCTGCTCGTCGACATGGATCCGCAGGGCAACGCCACAATGGGCTGCGGGGTGGACAAGATGAACCTGGATGCGAGCACCTGCGACGTGCTCCTAGGCGACATCAGCGCCGCCGATGCCATCATCTCCGTACCGGAGGGGGACTTTGCGATACTCCCCGGCAGCGAGGACCTGACGCTAGCGGAGGTCAAGCTGCTGCAGGAGATAGGCCGCGAGATGCGTCTGCGGCAGGCGCTCGCGCCCGTTAAAGGCCTGTACGATTTCGTGCTGATCGACTGCCCGCCGTCGATCAACATGCTGACGATCAATGCTCTGGCCGCCGCGGATGGCGTCCTGATCCCGATGCAATGCGAGTACTACGCACTGGAAGGCCTGAGCGCCTTGTTGAACACGGTCGAGAAGGTGCGCACCTCGGTGAATCCGGACCTCGAGGTGTATGGGCTTCTGCGAACCATGATGGACCCGCGAATAAATCTTTCCAACGAGGTGTCACAGCAGCTCGTCGAGCACTTCACTGACAAGGTATTTCGCACGATAGTGCCGAGAAACATCACGCTCGCCGAAGCGCCGAGCTTCGGCCGGCCGGTGCTCTATCACGATCGGCGATCTCGAGGCGCGCTCGCCTATCTCGCTCTCGCCGGCGAAGTGCTGCGCCGCGAGGACGATCGCGACGGCAGGGCGCGGCAAGGGTAGCGATTGGCTACACTTTAAAGATCTCAAAGCGGACAGGGGCATGACCAAAAAGAAACGACTCGGACGGGGGCTCGATGCTCTGTTGAGCAGGCCAGCGGCAGAAACGCCGGCGGTGACCGGCCACGAGGCCGATCGCCTGCAGCAGGTGCCGGTCGAGCTCTTGCAGCGTGGCCAGTATCAGCCGCGCGCCGATATTCGCCAGGACACGCTCGATGACCTCGCCAACTCGATCAGAGCGCAGGGCGTCGTGCAGCCGATCGTCGCGAGGCCGCTTAAGAAGAAGGGCAACGGCGGACAGCGCTACGAGATCGTCGCAGGGGAGCGGCGCTGGCGTGCCGCGCAGATGGCCGGGCTGGCGGAGATCCCGGCGATCATCCGCGAGGTCGAGGACGATGCGGCGATCGCCGTTGCGCTGATCGAGAACATTCAGCGCGAGAATCTTAATCCGCTCGAGGAAGCGAAAGCGTTGGATCGGCTGATTCGCGAATTCGACCTTACGCATCAGCAGGCGGCCGACGCGGTCGGCCGTTCGCGCGCGACGGTCAGCAACCTGCTGAGGCTCCTGGAGCTGTCGGACAAAGTCAAACCGATGGTCGAATCGCGGCAGCTCGAAATGGGACATGCCCGCGCGCTCTTGGCACTCACGAACAAGGGCCAGCAGTTGGAGGTGGCGCGGGAAGTGGCGTCAAAAGGCCTGTCCGTGCGTGAGACCGAGCAGCTCGTACGCCGCCTGCTGACCGGAACCAAGGACAGGAAGGCCAAACGGCCGGCGAGCGCGAATGCGGACATCCGCCGGCTGCAGACGGAGATTTCGGACAGGTTGGGCGCGAGGGTGCGCATCGACCACACGTCCAAAGGCACCGGCAAACTGATCATCAACTACAACAGCCTCGACGAGCTCGACGGGATCCTGAAACACATTCAATAGCCAGAAAAGACGGCAAGGTGTCGTAGGAGCCCGCCCTGGCGGGCGATAACAAGTCAAGAGAGAACCTCATGCGTTTCCTTACCGCGCTGCTATTAGTCATCACCGCGTCGGCGTCGGCCGATGAGCACTTGAAGCTCGTGCACGCGGGAACCCTGCTCGCCGTCCCCGGGGAAGCCCCGCTCGAGAGGCGCACGATTACGATCGAAGGCGGGCTCATCACGCGCATCGACTCGGGCTTCATCAATCCGGCGACGATCGCGGGCCAGGTCGACATCATCGATCTTTCCGACAAGTTCGTGCTGCCGGGACTCATGGACATGCACGTGCACTTGTTGGGCGAGCTCGGTCCCGAGTCGCGCACGGAGGCGCTCCACGTGACGACGTCGATGAGCGCGCTCCGCGGCGCGCAGCACGCGCGACGCACGCTCTACGCCGGGTTTACCACGGTGCGCGACTTGGGCGGCAAAGCCGAAGCGATTTTCGCGCTGCGCGAAGCCGTGGACAGAGGTTGGGTGCCGGGGCCGAGAATCATCGCGGCCGGCAGCGCAATCGCGGCCACCGGCGGGCACGGTGACGTGGACGGCTACAAGCCCGAGCTCTTGGAGCTGTGGACGCCCGAGACGGTCTGCGACGGCCCCTACGACTGCCGGCGCGCCACGCGGTACGCAGTCAAGTACGGCGCGGACTGGATCAAGATCACCGCCACCGGCGGCGTGCTCTCCGATACGGCCACCGGCACGGATCAGCAAATGACCGGCGACGAGCTCAACGAGATCGTCGAGACGGCGCACGGGCTCGGCGTCAAGGTGGCCGCGCACGCGCACGGAGCGAACGGCATCAACGCCGCGCTCAGAGCCGGCGTCGACAGTATCGATCACGGCTCGTTCCTCGACGACGAGTCGATACGGCTGTTCAAGGAGACCGGCACCTATCTCGTGCCGACCCTGCTGCCCGGTTACAAGGTTCCCGCAACGATGGAGAACAACCCCTTCTTCACCGAGGCCATCAAGCAAAAGGCGTACGCGGCGTCGGCAGCGTCGAGGAGAAATTTCTCGAAGGCGATGCGTGCGGGCGTCAACGTCGCGTTCGGCACCGACACGGGGGTGACCAAACACGGCCGCAATGCGGAGGAATTTGCACTGATGGTCGAGAACGGCATGACGCCGATGCAGGCCATCCATTCGGCAACTGTCGCAGCCGCCGCGCTGATCGACCGGTCGGACTCGCTGGGCACGATCAGGCCGGGAATGGTCGCAGACATCATCGCGGTCGATGCCAATCCCTTGAACGACATCTCTGCGCTCGAGCGGGTCAGTATCGTCATCAAAGACGGGCGGCTCGAATACCGAAGGAGCCGGCAATGAGTAGCAAGGTCTGCGCGGTGGTGGGTATCGGTCCCGGCAACGGCGCGGCGTTCGCGCGCCGCTTCGACGCCGCCGGCTACGCGATCGCGCTCTTGTCCCGCTCTACCGATTTGTCGGCCCGATTGGCGCAAGAGCTCGGCGAAGCTCGCGCCTACGTGTGCGACGCGTCCGACCCCGATGCCATCGTGGCGGCGTTCGATAGCGTCCGGCGCGAGCTCGGTCCGGTCGACGTCTTGATCTATAACGCCGGCAGCGGCAGTTGGAAAGACGTCGAGGAAATCACGGCGGACGAGTTCGAGCAGGGCTGGCGAATCAACGCGCTCGGCGCGCTGGTCGCATCTCAGCAGGTCATCCCCGACATGAAAGCGCGGGGTGCGGGCAGCATCATCTTCGTCGGCGCGACCGCGTCGCTCAGAGGCGTGCCGAAGACCGCCGGGTTTGCGCCGGCGAAAGCCGCGCAGCGCATCCTTGCGCAGTCCATGGCGAAGCACCTGGGCCCGCAGGGCATCCACGTATCGGTGTTGATCATCGATGGTGGCATCGGCGAGCCCGACAGCGCCTCCATTAGAGCCGGCAAGCAGCTGGATCCGAACGACATCGCGTCGCTCGCTCATTACCTGACGACTCAGCCCGCCTCCGCCTGGACGTTCGAAGTCGACGCGCGGCCGATGAAGGAAAAATGGTGATATGGGCCGGACGGCTTACAGGACGGCCGGTTGACCGATAGCGGGGCAGGCTCGCGTTTCTGGACGGCGGCCACTCGAGCCGCCGTGATCGCCGTCGTCATCCTGTCCGGGCTGCACGCCGCGCTCTCGGATACCGGCATCGGCGACGTCGTGGAGTTCCTCGTCGGCGCTCTGATCGGCGCCGCCGCGATCGCGGCTGCGCTCGCCGTGGTTCGACTGTGTGCGATCGCGTTTCGGCCGTTGCCGCCTGTGGCGCTGGCTGCCTTCGGCGCCGTGCTCATCGCGCTGATCTTCCTCGCTGCCAATACGCCCGCGACGATCGTCCGCACCGTTCTCGATCCGGGCAAATGGGGCTGGCCTGCCGTGCTGTCGGACGGCCTCGCGTTCCCGGCCTTGTTCGTGATCGTGCTCTCTATAGCCGCGCTCGCGGGGTGGGTCGAGCTCGTCCGCTCGAGGCGTGTCGATCAGCTCGAGCCGCTTGGCAAGCGGGCGCTCGCAGCCGGCACGGCAGTCCTGGTCGCGGCGAGCGGCCTAATCGCCGCGGGTCTCGCCGGCGACGGCAGCGATCCGTTTCCCAGCGAGTTTCGCACCTTGACCGGCGCGGCTGTCGAGCCGATTCCGGACCCGTCGATGCCTGGACGCTACCAGGTCGATTCCTTTACCTACGGCGCCGGCGAGAACATGCGCCGGCCGGAGTTCGGCATCGATCGCGACTTCGAATCCCGTACCGTCGACGCGTCGGCGTTATTGCCGGATTGGAAGGGCGTCAAGAAACGCATGCGCGAATGGTACTGGGGCTTCGGTCTCGAGCACGCGCCGCTCAACGGTCTCTTGTGGGCGCCGCGAGGCAGCGGCCCCTTCCCGCTGGTGCTGATCGTGCACGGCAATCACGGCATGGAAGACTACTCGGATCCCGGCTATGCGTATCTGGGTGAGCTCCTCGCGAGCCGCGGCTTCATCGCGGTGTCGGTCGATCAGAACTTCATCAACGGCAGCTGGTCCGGCGACTTTCGGGGCAAGGAAATGCCGCTGCGCGCCTGGCTTCTGCTGCAGCATTTGAGACTGTGGCGCGACTGGCAGCAGACGGCGGGGCATCCGTTCGGCGGCCGCGTCGACCTCGAGAGACTCGCGCTCGTCGGGCATTCGCGCGGCGGCGAGGCCGTGTCGATCGCCTACGCCTACAACGCGCTGCCGCATTATCCCGACGACGCGACGGTGGCGTTCGACTTCGGCTTCGGCATTCGCGCGCTCGTGGCGATCGCACAGGTGGATCAGCGCTACCACCGCCGCGTGGAGCTCGACGACGTCAATTTCTTGGCGCTGCAAGGCAGCTACGACAGCGACGAGCCTGCCTATCACGGGCTGCGGCAGCTCAACCGCATCACGCTCGGTGACGACGGCTACCGATTCAAGGCCGGCATCTACATTCACCGCGCCAATCACGGCCAGTTCAATTCGATCTGGGGCCGACAAGACACGCGTCCACCCGAATCGTGGCTCTTGAATCTCGCGCCGATCATCCCGCCCGAGGAGCAGCGCCAGATCGCGAAGGTCTATGTCGCCGCGTTCCTGGAAGCGACGTTGAAGGGCGAGCGCGACTACGTCCGGCTGTTTCGCGATCCTCGCGCAGCGGCGCGGTGGTTGCCGGACCACGCCTACATCAATCAGTTCATGGATTCGAGCTTCGTGCCGATCGCGACGTTCGAGGAGGACCTGGACGTGACGACGGCAACGGCCGACGCGGCAACGATCTCGGCTTCCGGTTTCAGCCTGTGGCGTGAAGAGGAATTGAAGCATCGCGACGAGCGCCTGCAGGGCACTGACGTCGTCGTGCTCGGCTGGGACGATGGCGACGCGCCGGTCTATACGATCGAAGTGCCGGCAATATCGTGGGACGACGCGATCGACGGCGACGCCGTCTTGACCCTTTCGGTGAGCGGTTCCACCGAGGTACCCCGCGTCGACGGCGTGGAGGACGACCACGAAAGCGATGCGGAGCCGCTGCCGCCCCGATTCTGGCTCGAAGCCGAGCTCGCGTCCGGGCAGACCTCGAGCATCGATGCCGAGGAGCTTGCCAACCTGGCGCCGCCGCTCAAGGTGCAGTACCTGAAGTCGAAGCGACTCAACAAAGAACGCTACAACGCCGAATGGGAACCGGTGCTGCAGGTCGTCGAGGCGCCGCTCGCACGCCTTTTACCGGCGGGGACCCACACTGCCGACATCCGCTACCTGCGGCTGCGTTTCGATGGATCGCAGAGCGGCGTCGTCATCCTGGACGACATCGGCATCCGACAGCAATAGGACCATCGAGGCATCGTAGGAGCCCGCCCCGGCGGGCGACAACGATCAGTCTTTGTACTTCTCGAACCACGCCAGGATGTTGTCGACCTTGGCGATGAGCTGCGATGGCCGCTGGGCGATGCCGTGCGAGGCGTCCGGAATTCGCACCAGGGCGGTATCGATCTTGCGAAGTTTCAGCGCCTGGTAGTACTGCTCCGACTCGGGGATCGGGGTGCGATGATCTTGTTCGCCGGTCAAGAGCATCGTCGGCGTCGTCACGTTGCCGACCAAAGACAATGGCGATCGTGCCCAGTACGCATCGGGATCTTCCCATGGCGGCGCATCGAACCAGTATTCCGGCATGAACGCGGCGATGTCGGTGGTCAGCACGGTGCTGATCCAGTTGATCACGGGTTTCGCGACTACCGCCGCCTTGAACCGATCGGTCTTGCCGACGATCCAGGCCGTCAGCACGCCGCCGCCTGAGCCGCCGGTCACGTACAGGCGCTCAGGGTCGACGTAGCCGCGCGCGATGGCGGCGTCGACGCCCGACATCAGGTCGTCGTAGTCCCGACTGGGATAGTTGTGATGGATCTCGTTCGCGAACTCGTAGCCGTAGCTGGTCGAGCCGCGCGGATTGGCATACAGGACGACGTAACCGGCTGCGGCAAAGAGCTGCGCTTCGGCCGAGAAGTGGGGCCCGTAGGCGGCGAACGGACCGCCGTGAATCTCGAGTATCAGCGGATACCTTCGCGCCGGATCGAAATCGGGGGGCGTGACGATCCAACCCTCGATCTCGTGATCCCCGACGCTCGACGTCCAGGTGAGTCTTTCCACTTGCCCCAACGCCTTGTGCGAGAACAGATCGTCGTTGAGCGCCGTCAGCTTGCGCGGTTCTCCGCGGCGGCCGGTCGCTACGTCGGCAGGCCGGTAGGGCGTGCCCGCCGAATAGGCATAGGCACCGTTCTTGGCGACGGAGAAGCCGCCACTCGTGTACGGCCGGCCGATCGACGTGCCGCCCAAATCGTCGGCGATCGGCTCGATGCGGCCGTTCATCGACAACAGTGCGAGGTGGCGCCGGCCGTAGTCGTCGTACTCGACGTAAAGACGATTCGAGGCGCCGGCCCACTCTACGTCGGAAATGGACCGGTCGAAGTCTGCAGTCAACGCCCGCGGATTGCCGCCGTCGGCGTCCATCAGGTATACGCCGATGTTGTGATAGCCCATCTTTCGGTCATCGAAACCGAGGTAGGCGATCGTCGAACCGTCGGGCGAGTAAACGGGAGCAACGTCCGGTCCCTCGCGGTCTGTCAGCTGGGTCAGCGACCCGTCCGTCACGTCGAGGGTCCAGATCTCCGACTGGACCGGGCGGTACTCGTAGTCGTCGACGCGATTTGCAGAAAAGGCGATCGTCGTGCTGTCCGGAGACCAGGACAGCGGGCCGTCGTGATTGTAGTCGCCCTCCGTCAGTTGACGCGGCGTGCCGCCCTCCGCCGAGAGCACGAAGATGTGCGTGTTGCCGACTTCGAGATAGCCCCGGCCGTCGGCCCGATAATAAAGGCGATCGATCACCTTGGCCGGCGCCGCCCACTCCGCGCCCTCCGGCGCTTTCGGCGGCGTCGCGAGCTCGGGCCCCTCGGCGGGCACGAACATCGAGAACGCGATCCGCCGGCCGTCCGGCGACCACGTGATCGACGTCGGTGCTTCGGGCAGATTCGTCAACATCGCGGTCTGCCCGGTATCCATCCAGCGGACAAATAGCTCCTTGCCGCGCGCCGGGTCGGCCGACACGTACGCGATGCGATCGCCGCCCGGCGACCAGCGCGGGCTCGAGTAGTCGCCCGACCCCGACAGAAGCGGCCGGTGCCGGCGACCGTCCGCGCTCACCACCCAGATGTTGCCGCGGGCGCGATCGGTCATGATGTCCATCGACTGGCGCACGTAGGCGATCTGCGAGCCGTCCGGCGAGATCTGCGGGTCGGCGGCCATTTCGAGCTCGAACACGTCGAGGCGAGTGAAGATGGATGGATCCGTTTCGGCGAGTGCGCTCGCCGAGACAGCGATCAGCACGGGCAGCAGTCGGCGCATGGCATGATCCCCGGTGGTCGGTTGGCGGAAAACCGAGAAGGATCACCGAGCCATCCGCCGAATGCAAGATGCTGCGGGCCGGCGCTGGCAAACCAGGCCGGCTGTGACGTCATCGTTGATCGCCCGCAAGGCAGGTGAACGCTCCGGCGTAACCTGCACTCCGGCATCGATGAGCGGGGCTTGAGCCCCTTCTACGCCACGGCGTCGACGTCGCCTTTGGCGCCGTAGACGCGGCGGATGATGTCGGGCATGACCGCCTCCGAGATCAGGAAGCCCTGCATCTTGTCGCATTCGATCGTCTTCAAGAAATCGAAGGTCTCTTGATCTTCGACGCCCTCCGCGCAGACCGAGATGCCGAGGTTGTGGGCGAGGCCCGTGACTGCGGCCAAGACCTGCTGTGCGACCGGGCTCGCCTTGGCGCGCTTGAGCGCCGCCGAGTGAATCTTGATCTCGTCGAACGGCAGCTGCTCGAAGGTTGCCAGGGACGAGGCCGCGACCGCGAAATCGTCGAGCGAGATACGGAAGCCCTTCTCGCGCAGAGCGTTCAGCACCTTGAGATGCGGCGCGTCCGAGTTCACGACGTCGTGCTCGGTGACCTCGAACGTGAAGCTCGAGCAGTCGAGCCCGTATTCTCGGACGATCGCCTCGTAGGCGTCCGGCAGTCGGCTATCGCTCAACAGGCTCGGCGCCAGGTTGATGCAGGAATTGAGCGCAAGCCCCTGCTCGCGCCATTTGACCAGCTGCCGCGCGGCTTCGTGCAGCACGAGCTCGCTGACCGGCCCGATCATGCCGAAAGCCTCCACTTCGGGGAGAAACTCGAGCGGTCCCATCACACCGTGCTGCGGATGGCGCCAGCGCAAGAGCGCTTCGGCTTCGCGCGTGATCCATTCGCTGCCCGCGCCGCGCTCGACCTTCGGCTGATACTGAATGACGAACTCGTGCTGCCGGATCGCCTGATCCAACTCCTCTTCGGACACCTTGAGCATCTGGCGGCGGCAGCCGCGGGCGGCCTCGCTCAGGGTGTCCACGTCGTAGCGCTCGTCGACCCACTGCACGTTGGCGAACTCGGTGAGGCGGTCGATGAGCGTCGACTTGCTGCTGCAGCGTAGCGCTTCGCGATCCGCGCAGAGGATCAGGCCGGCCGGCTCTTTGTCGAGGAGGCGGAGCGCGTCGACCACGTCCGCCTCGATGTCGCCTTCGGTCAGGAATACGATCCGGCGCGCCTGATGATCCAGGGCTCCGGCGAGCGCCTCCGCGTCTGCGAAGAATTTGAGCGTCAGGCTGAGCTCGCGTGCGACCTCGGCCACCGTTCGAGTCCGGCCCGCGGACTCGCTAACCACCATCAACATGACAAGCCCCCATGGCGTCAGGTCCGTTCGGACGGCTGTCCGCGTCCCGGCAAGCCGTTCCGCCCGAGGACCTATTTATAAGTCTTGGCCGCGCGCCGGAGTGTGCGGCAGGTCGCAATGTGGGAAAAATTCAACTGAAACGGCGCCCAGTCGTTGCCGTTGGTGCCCTTCGTGTCCGGCCGTGCGAGGGGGGGAAGGGTTTGGTGGGATGGCTCCCTGCGGTCCGCTTTATTGCCACCAAACTCGTCCCCCCTTTCGTACGGTCGTCTAGTGGGGCGGCCGGCCGGCGCTTCGTTCGGAGGGCTCTGGGAGGGGGCGGGGCCATTACCTCGGACGTTGTTGAATCGCCGCCCGGCGCCCTCATACGATCACCAAGAAGAGCGGGAAAACAAGGGATTTTGGGCCAATGCGCTCTGTTGCCATGCACCATGACGCCCTCTATAATGCGCGGGCTAAGCACAGGCCTGCTTGGAACGACAGCAAACTAGACGCCACAAACCCACGGCTAGCCGATGGACGTGGCGTTTTTAATGCCGGAGGCAAGCCAACGATGACGGGCCAGGCAGAGCGACGGTCCCCGTCCGTGGTGGTAAAAGTCCTCCTCTCCCAATTGGGCCTAGGCATGGTGATCGCCATGCTGTTTTGGGGTATGAGCGGACACGTTGCGGGCTACTCGGCGCTCACGGGTGCCCTGACCTGCGTGATCCCCAACGCCTTCCTGGCGCTGCGCCTGACGGTGCGGCGCCGCGATCCCGGGGCTACCGCCCTGGTTCGGGCAGCGTACGTTGGCGAACTCGGCAAGCTGGCACTGACGGTGATCATGTTCATCATGGTCTTCACGCTGGTCCGGCCGCTCGCGGTGGGGGCGCTGTTCGCGGGCTTCGTTGCAGCACAACTCGCAACGTTCGCCGGGTTCCTCATGAAGAACGGCAATGGTCAACAACTGGAGCTTAAGAGCAACAACAATGGCGAGTGAAGGCGGACACGGGCCGCAGACGTCCGGCGAGTACATCACGCACCATCTGCAAAACCTACAGGTCTGCAAGACCGAGAGCGGCCAGTGGGTCTGGAATCAGTGCGCTGGCAATCCGCTGGCCATCAACGTCGATTCGATGTTCTGGTCGGTCTTCTTGGGTGTGGTTTTCATCTGGCTTTTCGGCAAAGCCGCGAGAAACGCATCGTCCGGCAAGCCGGGCAAGCTGCAGGCGTTCGTCGAGATCGTCATCGACTTCATCGACTCGAGCGTGAAGGACACGTTCCACGGCACGAGCAAGCTCATCGCGCCACTCGCCCTAACGGTGTTCGTCTGGGTGTTCTTCATGAATCTCATGGACCTGATCCCGGTCGACTGGATCCCGAAGCTCAGCGAATTGGCGGGGATCCCGTACATGAAGGTCGTGCCGACGACCGACGTCAACATCACCTTCGGCATGTCGA
>JBFGFX010000068.1:0-14621 GCA_041579335.1 Woeseiaceae bacterium
AGCGACGGGCTGCTCGGCATCACGGCGGTGGGCGAAAAACGGTTCCGGCTGCTCGGGACGACCCGCCAGAGTGACGGTCTCAACATCGGTGATATCGAGGTCATCGACACGGAACGAGCGGCCGAGCTTCCCGAAGAATATCAGCCGATGGCGCAGATCCTGGCAGGCGTGCTCGGCAATCTCGGCAGGCTCTATGAGACGCTCGATACGAAATATGAAGACGCCGGCTGGGTCGGCTATCGCTTCGCCGAGATCTTGCCGATACCGCCGGAACAGAAACAATCGTGCCTCGAGATCGAGGATCCGATCGAGCGGCTGCAGATGGTTCGGGAAGTGCTGCGCGACGTGCGCGGCGGCCAGGACGAATAACGGTTGAAGCGCCGCTCAGTCGCCGAGCGTCGCGAACACGGCGTCTGACGCCGCCAGTGTCTGCTCGATTTCCTCGTCTCCGTGCGCCGCCGATACGAAGCCGGCTTCGAACGCGGATGGTGCGAGGTACACGCTGCGTGCGAGCATGCCGTGGAAGAACGAACGGAAGCGGTCGATGTCCGCACCCGTTACCTGTTCGAAGCTTCTAATCGGGCCGTCGTCGGCGAACACGAAGCCGAACATGCCGCCCATAGAGACACTCTCAAGGTTCACGCCGTGTCTGCGGGCCCGCGCCGCCAGACCCTCCGCCAAGCGGCGCGTCGCCTCGCCGAGCCCCTCGTAGAAGCCGGGCGCCTCGAGCTCGGTCAGGGTTGCGAGCCCCGCCGTCATCGCAATCGGATTGCCGGACAGCGTGCCGGCTTGATACACGGGTCCGTCCGGGGCGAGCGACGCCATGACGTCGGCACGTCCGCCAAAGGCCGCCGCCGGCAGGCCGCCGCCCAATATCTTGCCGAGCGCCGTCAGGTCGGGCTCGATGCCGTAAAGCGCCTGCGCGCCGCCCTTGGCGACGCGGAAACCGGTCATTACCTCGTCGAAGACCAAGACGGCCCCGTGCTCGCTGCAGCGGGCGCGAAGCGTATCGAGAAAGCCTTCCGCCGGCAGCACCATGTTCATGTTGCCAGCGATCGGCTCGACGATCACGCAGGCAATGTCGTCGCCGATGCTGGCAAACACCTCTTCGACCGCGGCGACGTCGTTGTAGCCGAGCGTAATCGTGTGGTCTGCGAGTCCCGACGGCACGCCGGGAGAGCTCGGCACGCCGAGCGTGAGCGCGCCCGAGCCTGCTTTGACCAGCAGGGAATCCGAGTGGCCGTGATAACAGCCTTCGAACTTGATGATCTTGTCGCGGCCCGTAAAGCCGCGGGCGAGTCGTATCGCGCTCATCGTGGCCTCGGTGCCGGAGCTCACCATGCGGACGCGTTCGATCGACGGCATCAGCTCGCAGACTTTCTCCGCCAGCCGTGTCTCGACGACCGTCGGCGCGCCGAAGCCCAATCCCGATCGCGCCGCGGAGGTCACCGCCTCGATGACCGCCGGGTGGGCGTGCCCCAGGATCATCGGGCCCCAGGAACCGACGTAGTCGATGAAGCGCCGGCCGTCTTCGGCCGTGAGCCACGCACCGTTGCCGCTGCGAAAGAACACGGGATCGCCGCCGACGCCGGCGAACGCACGAACCGGCGAATTGACGCCGCCCGCTATGACGCGCTTCGCTTCGTTGAATAGGCTCACTCGACTCTCCTCGGCAGATGCGCATGCTACCGAAGCACCTGCGGCTCGGGAAGCCCGGTGCTCGCCCGGGAATTGACAGCCGGGGCCCGTTCGGCACATGGTTTGGGGATGAAAGCCTACATGTGCCTCATCTGCGGCTATGTCTACGACGAGGAAGAGGGCGATCCGGAATCCGGAATCCCGCCCGGTACGCGCTGGGACGACGTGCCGCTGTCGTGGCGATGCCCGGACTGCGGTGCCGGCAAGGAGGACTTCGAGATGGTGGAGATTTGATCTCGGGCTTGCCGATGGCTAATACGGCTGCCGCATCTGCACGACGTCGTGACCGCTCTGCTCGAGCAGCGATTGTAGGCTCTGGTCGCCGACCAAATGCAGCGCGCCGACCACGATGAGGTAGTCTTCCTCGTCGTCCAACAGCGCCGCGATCTGCCCGGCCCAATTGCGATTCCTTCTCACGACGAGCGCGTCGTAGAGCTCCGGATGGGCCTGCATATCGGCGAGAACGCTCGTCTGCAGGAAAGCCACGTCACCCCGCCGCCAAGCGTCGATCAGCACCTCCATTATCCGCTCGAGCTCCACCGCTTCGGTGAGCGACTGGAGTAGGAGCGACCGCTGCGCGTCCAACGACAGCGAATCGAGAAAACCCAGTTGCTCCGCAATCTTCTCGAGACCGAGGATCTCCTTGTCGTCCCTGCCTGCCCGCTCCGCGAGATGCATTTCGATGCCGAACTTGGGATCGAAGCCGATGCGGGTCAGTACGAGCTGCTCGACCCTGATCGCCGCCAGCCACGGCTCGGCCGCGGCCAACGCCGATAGCGGTATGTCGATCTCGGCGGCGATCCTCTCGGCCTCGGCGTAGAGCTCGGCACCCATCACGTCTGCGAGCGTGCGGCCATTCTTGATCAACCCCAGGTCGTTCACCAACACCTGGGTTGTTGTCGGATCGAGGTCGTCGAGATCCACTTCCATGATCAGCGTGTCGGCGTCGTCGTACGCCGAATAGATCGCCGACGGAATGGGGTAGTCCTGTTCACGCAGCAGGTGCACAGAGCCCAGCAGATAGACGCGGTTGCTGATGCCGTCGATCCGCCACATCGACAGCAGGTGACCTTCGTCGTCCGCATGGGCGAACGCCGCAAAGGCTATGGCTGCGAGGGCGAATCTGCGCATAGTCCCATTCGCTCGCTAGGCGGGGACCCAGACCAGTTCCGACTCCAACGAGCCGTCCGGGTGCAGGGTTATGCGCCGGTAGGCCGGCGGATTATCATCCAACTCGAACTCGGCGCTGCCGACTTTGAACTGCCGGCACGTCGACGGCGTGCCGATGATCCGAACCCTTCCGTGCATGGCATCGAACACTTGATGGACGTGGCCGAAGATCGCCGCCCGCACTTTGCCCAACGCGGTGACCGTCTCCAGGAACGCGGCGGCGTTCTCGAGGCCGACCGAATCCAACCATTCGCTGCCCACGGGCAGCGGCGGATGATGCAGGCACACGAGCGCGTGCTCTGCCTCACTCCGGCCGACGATGTCGCGCAGACGCTCGAGCTCGTCAGCGGAAACCCGGCCGGCCGCAGACCCGTCCATGCAGCTATCGACGCCGACGATCAACCAGTTGTGTCGAATCAGCGTTCCGCAATAGTGGAATGCCGGACCGTTCATGGCACGCCGCATCATTTGCCGGACGTCGTGATTGCCCGGCACGCACAATATCGGCAGCGCCATCGCCTCCATCAGAGGCACAAGGTGATCGTAGGCGGCGCGACTGTCGTCCTGGATCAGATCACCGGTCAATGCGATCAGTTCCGCCGGCCAGTCGGCGGCTTTGATGTGTTCCAGCACCTGCTGCAGCGACGAATAAGTGACGATGCCGCGCAGGCTCGCGTCTCGATCTGCGAACAAGTGCGGGTCGGTGACGTGCAAGACCCGTATCGGTGCCGGCGAAGTGGGAATGGCGGATCGACTCGCTCGTCTGAAGCTCGAGCGACCATGATAGCCGCTTTTGACCGATGTCGCGATCTAGTAGCGGTAGTGATCCGGCTTGTAGGGGCCGTCCTTCGGCACGCCGATGTAGTCCGCCTGCTCGTCGGTCAACGCAGTGAGCTTCGCACCGACCTTGTCGAGATGCAGCCGCGCGACCTTTTCGTCCAGGTGTTTCGGCAGCACATAGACTTCGTTCTCGTACCGGTCGCTGTTCTGCCAGAGCTCTATCTGTGCAATGACCTGATTGGTGAACGACGCCGACATCACGAAGCTCGGATGACCGGTGCCGCAGCCCAGGTTGATCAGGCGGCCTTCGGCGAGCAGGATGATGCGCTTGCCGTCCGGAAAAATCACGTGGTCTACCTGCGGCTTGATGTTCTCCCACTCGTATTTGCGCAGGTACTCGACGTCGATCTCGTTGTCGAAATGGCCGATGTTGCAGACGATCGTCTGGTCCTTCATCCGTTCCATGTGCGCGCCGCTCACGATCTGCGTATTCCCCGTCGCGCTGACGACGATGTCGACCTGGTCGCAGATCTCGTCGAAGTCCACCACCCTGTAGCCTTCCATTGCCGCCTGCAGCGCACAAATCGGATCAATCTCGGTCACCCAGACGATTGCGCCGAGCGCACGCAGCGACTGCGCTGAGCCTTTGCCAACGTCGCCGTAGCCGCACACGACCGCAACCTTGCCGGCGATCATGACGTCCGTCGCTCGCTTGATGCCGTCGACCAGAGACTCGCGACAGCCGTACAAGTTGTCGAATTTGGATTTCGTCACAGAATCGTTGACGTTGAACGCCGGACACTTGAGCGCACCTTCCTTCTGCATCTCGTAGAGGCGATGCACGCCGGTCGTTGTCTCTTCGGAGAGGCCGCGGACCTGTTTGAGGAGCTCCGGATAGTTGTCATGCATGCGCAGCGTCAGGTCGCCGCCGTCGTCCAAGATCATGTTCGGCCGCCAGCCGTCGGGGCCGACGATCGTCTGATCGACGCACCACCAGTATTCGTCTTCCGTCTCGCCCTTCCAGGCAAATACGGGAACTCCCGCCTCGGCGATGGCCGCCGCCGCATGATCCTGGGTGGAGAAGATGTTGCATGACGACCACCGGACTTCCGCGCCGAGCTCGACCAGCGTCTCGATGAGGACCGCCGTCTGGATCGTCATGTGCAGACAACCCGCGATGCGCGCGCCTTTCAGCGGCTCACGGCCGGCATATTCCTTCCTGAGCGCCATCAGGCCGGGCATCTCGGTCTCCGCGATCGCGATCTCCTTGCGGCCCCAGTCGGCCAGGGCGATGTCGGCGACCTTGTAGTCGGGTTGTTGAATGGCAACGGCGTCGCCGCTCATGGTGGGCTCCTTCGAAATTTCAGTGGCGTTTGTTGGTCAGGCTGCCGCGGCGCCGCGCAGCGCATCTGCTTTGTCGATCCGTTCCCAGCTCAGATCCACATCGTCGCGGCCAAAATGCCCGTAAGCGGCGGTCGGTTTGTAGATCGGCCGAATCAGGTCGAGCGTCTTCAATATTCCGTATGGCCGTAAATCAAAGTGCTGCCGCACGAGCTCGGTCAGGCGGTCCTCGGCGAGCCTGCCGGTACCGAAAGTGTGCACGCTGATCGACGTCGGTTCCGCGACGCCGATCGCATAAGACACCTGGATTTCACAGCGATCTGCCAGGCCAGCCGCTACGATGTTCTTCGCCACATAGCGGCAGGCATAGGCGGCGGAACGGTCGACCTTCGACGGGTCCTTGCCAGAGAACGCGCCGCCGCCGTGGCGCGCGGCGCCCCCGTACGTGTCGACGATGATCTTGCGCCCGGTCAGCCCGCAGTCGCCCATCGGGCCGCCGATTTCGAATCGGCCGGTCGGGTTGATGTGATACTCGGTGTGCTTGCCGAGCCACTCCACCGGCAACACCGGCTTGATGATCTCTTCCATGACGCCCTCTCGAAGGTCCGCCATCGTGACGTCCGGCCGATGCTGGGTGGAGAGCACGACGGCGTCGATCGCAACCGGATTCACACCGTCGTAGACGAACGTCACCTGGCTCTTGGCATCCGGCCGCAGCCAGGGCAGAACGCCCGACTTGCGGACCTCCGCCTGCCGGCGCACGAGCTGGTGGGCGAAGGTGATCGGCGCGGGCATCAGCACCTCGGTCTCGTTCGAGGCGTAGCCGAACATCATGCCTTGGTCGCCAGCCCCTTGGGACTCCGGGTCGTCCCGATCGACCCCCTGGGCAATGTCCGGCGACTGCTTGCCGAGCGCGTTCAGCACCGCGCAGGAGGCGCCGTCGAAGCCGATATCGGAATCGGTATAGCCGATCTCGATCACCGTGTCGCGGACGAGCTGTTCGATGTCGACCCAGGCGCTGGTCGTCACTTCGCCGGCAACGAGCACCATGCCGGTCTTGACCAGCGTCTCGCAGGCCACGCGGGCGGACGCATCCTGCTCGAGTATGGCATCGAGGATAGCGTCGGAGATTTGATCGGCGATTTTGTCGGGGTGGCCCTCGGAAACGGATTCCGAGGTAAACAGGTAGGAGTCGGTCATGAAGAGTTGTCGCGGCCCGTGGGTAAAAGCGAAATTGTACCCTATCCGTCCGTCGCTCCACCATGGCGGCCTGGTAACGAGTTGTAACGCCGCTGGCCGACGCTTCCTCGACCGCGCCGGGTAACTCGCTTGCGGCCCTCGGACTAAACAGGGACAATGCGCCGTCGTGGCTCCGCCCACGGCGCGCCTTGAATGCTAACGAAGACCGTTTGGTCAACATAATATCCGATGCCACAAAAGACCAGCCGCTCGACCCCTGACGGCCCGCCGGACCGTCGTGATCTCGCCAACGCCATTCGTGCTCTGAGCATGGACGCCGTGCAGGCGGCGAATTCGGGCCACCCCGGGATGCCGATGGGCATGGCCGACATCGCGGAGGTGCTCTGGAACGATTTTCTGAAGCACAACCCGGGCAATCCGACCTGGTTCGACCGCGACCGCTTCGTGCTGTCGAACGGACACGGCTCCATGTTGCTTTACAGCCTGCTGCATTTGAGCGGCTATCCGCTGTCGATGGAGGAAATTCGCAACTTCCGCCAGTTCGGCTACCGAACCGCCGGACATCCGGAGCGCGAGCGCGAGCTCGGCATCGAGACCACGACCGGCCCGCTCGGGCAAGGCATCAGCAACGCCGTCGGCATGGCGTTATCGGAGAAAATGCTGGCCGCCACCTTCAACCGCCCGGGATTCGACCTCGTCAATCATCGCACCTGGGTGTTCGCCGGGGACGGCTGCCTGATGGAAGGCATTTCGCACGAAGCCTGCTCGCTGGCAGGCACGTGGAAGCTCGGCAAGCTGATCTGCTTTTACGACGACAACGGCATATCGATCGACGGAGAGGTGAGCGGCTGGTTCACCGACGATACGGTCAAGCGCTTCGAAGCCTACGGCTGGCAGGTGATCCCTGCGGTCGACGGCCACGACAGCGCGGCGGTCTCCGCCGCCATCGATCAGGCGCTCTCCGACGCGAAGCGGCCGAGTCTGATTTGCTGCAAGACCGTGATCGGTTTCGGCGCGCCCAACAAGCAGGGCTCGGCCAGCACCCACGGCGCGCCCCTCGGGCCGGAGGAAGTGGCCGCAAGCCGCGCCGAGCTCGGCTGGCGGCATCCACCGTTCGAGATTCCCGAGCCGATCGCCGCCGCCTGGGACGCCCGTGAGCGTGGCGCCGCCTTCGAGAAAGCCTGGAGCGAGGTGTTCGCCGAGTACCGCGCCGCGCATCCGAAGCTGGCGGACGAGCTCGAGCGCCGCGCGCGGGGCGCGCTGCCGGAGGGCTGGCCGGATTTCGCCGCGCGCGCGATCGCCGCGATCGACGCGGACGGCGCGGACATGGCGACTCGCAAGGCGTCGCTTGTCGCCTTAAACGCGTTTGCGCCGGCGCTGCCGGAGCTCGCCGGGGGCTCGGCCGATCTGACGGGATCGAATCTGACCAAGCACGAAGGCTCGAGCGTAATCACCGGCGACGATGCGGGCGGCAACTACGTGTACTTCGGCGTCCGCGAGTTCGGCATGTCCGCAATCTGTAACGGAATGAGCCTGCACGGCGGGGTGATCCCGTATTCCGGCACGTTCCTGACGTTCTCCGACTATGCGCGCAACGCGCTGCGCATGGCCGCTTTGATGGGCGTCCAGCAGGTCTTCGTCTACACGCACGATTCGATCGGTCTCGGCGAAGACGGGCCTACGCATCAGCCGGTGGAGCATCTCGCCAGCCTGCGTGTTATGCCCAACATGAGCGTCTGGCGGCCGTGCGACACGGTGGAAACGGCCGTGGCCTGGCGCCACGCGCTCGAACGCCGCGACGGTCCGACCTGTCTGGTGCTAACGCGTCAAGGCGTGCCGCACCAGCGGCGGAGCCGGGCGCAGATCGGGGACGCGGCGAGAGGCGGTTACGTGCTCCGAGATACCGACGGGGCGCCCGATCTGATCCTGATCGCGACGGGCTCCGAGGTCGCCTTGGCGGTCGGCGCGGCCGAGCGCCTGGCCGAGGACGGTTTCGCGGCGCGCGTCGTTTCCATGCCGTCGACGGACGTGTTCGACGCGCAGGACGACGACTATCGCCGTGCAGTGCTGCCGCCGCAGGTTCGTGCTCGCGTCGCCGTAGAGGCAGGGGTCGCGGACTGCTGGTGGCGCTACGTCGGCGACGGCGGCAGGGTCGTCGCAGTCGGCAACTTCGGCATGTCAGCGCCGGCGGCGAAACTGTTCGAGCATTTCGGCTTCTCGGTGGACAACGTCGCGGACGTCGCCCGCCGGGCTCTGAAGCGAGATTAGCATTACCGACGCGCCTTAAGAGCGCCGTTTGAATCAGGAGAGTGAGATGAGCATCAAGATTGGCATAAACGGCTACGGACGTATTGGCCGCAACATGTTGCGTGCGCTCTACGAGGGTGATCGTGGCGTCGAACTCGAAATCGTCGCGGTCAACGATCTCGGCGATGCCAATACCAACGCCCACCTGACCCGGTACGACACGGCGCACGGGCCGTTCCCGGGCACGGTCGAGGTGGACGGCGACTTCATGATCGTAAACGGCGACCGTATCCGTGTACTTGCAGAACGAGATCCGGCCAAGCTGCCCTGGAAAGAGCTGGGCGTCGACATCGTCCTCGAGTCCACCGGGCTGTTCCGCACCCGCGATACGGCCGGCAAGCACATCGAAGGCGGTGCCAAGAAGGTGATCATTTCGGCCCCGGGCGGTCCCGACATCGACGCCACGGTCGTTTACGGTGTCAATCACGACATCCTCACGAAAGAGCACAAAGTGATCTCGAATGCCTCCTGCACGACGAACTGCCTCGCGCCGCTGGTGAAGCCGCTGCACGAGAAAATCGGCGTCCAGCACGGCATCATGACAACGATCCATGCGTATACGAACGATCAGGTCCTCACCGACGTCTATCACAAAGACCTGCGGCGTGCCCGCTCCGCCACGATGTCGCAAATTCCGACCAAAACGGGAGCCGCCGCCGCCGTCGGCCTGGTCCTGCCCGAGCTCAATGGTCGGCTCGACGGGTTCTCGATGCGCGTGCCAACCATCAACGTGTCGGCCGTCGATCTTTGCTTCGTCGCGGATCGGGAGACGAACGTCGACGAGATCAACGACGTGATGCGCGAGGCGAGTCAGGGTGCGCTTGCCGGCGTGCTCGCCTACAACGACGCGCCGCTCGTGTCGGTCGACTTCAATCACCATCCCGCATCCTCGATCTACGATGCCTCGCTGACGAAGGTCATGCAGGGCACATTGGTCAAAGTGATTGCCTGGTACGACAACGAGTGGGGATTCTCGAATCGCATGCTCGACACGGCGATCGCGCTCTACAACGCGGCCTAGCCGGCCGGCGTCGATAGGAGCGATGTCATGCTGCGCATGCAGGAGGTCGAGCTCTCCGGCCGACGGGTGCTGATCCGCGAGGACCTCAACGTCCCGCTAAGCGATGGCTCGATCACGAGCGATGCGCGCATCCGCGCCGCGCTCCCGACGATTCGGTCGGCGCTCGACGCAAACGCCGCCGTCCTGGTGATGTCGCACCTCGGGCGGCCGGTCGAGGGCGAGCTCGAGGCACATTTCTCGCTCAAGCCTGTCGCCGACCGTCTGTCGTCGCTGCTCGAGCGCGATGTGCCACTCATTGTCGCTTGGATCGACGGCGTCGACGTGGCGCCCGGAAACGTCGTGCTGCTCGAGAACGTCCGCTTTCTGCCGGGCGAGAAAGCCTGCGACGAGGCGCTGTCGCGCAAGATGGCGGCACTCTGCGACGTTTTCGTCATGGACGCGTTCGGCACGGCGCACCGGGCGCAGGCGAGCACCTGCGGGGTTGCCCGTTTTGCGCCGCAGGCCTGCGCCGGCCCGCTCCTGTCGGCGGAGCTCGACGCGCTCGATCGGGCGCTTTCCGAGCCGCGCCGGCCGGTGATCGCCGTCGTCGGCGGCGCGAAAGTGTCCACCAAGCTCACGGTCCTCGAGGCTCTGGCCGACAAGGTGGATCAGCTCATCGTGGGCGGCGGCATTGCGAATACCTTCATCGCCGCGGCGGGCTACGACGTCGGCGAGTCGCTGCACGAGCCCGACATGGTCGACATCGCCGCGCGCCTTGCCGGCGACGAGAGCGATCGCGCCGAGATTCCGGTCCCGACCGACGTCGTCGTCGCGGACCGCTTCGAAGCGGATGCAGTGGCGACGGTCAAAGCGGTCGGCGAGGTCGCCGCGCACGAGCGGATTCTCGACATCGGCCCGCAGACCGCCGCCCGCTTCGCGGCGCTCATCGCCGATGCCGGGACGATCATCTGGAACGGGCCGGTCGGCGTGTTCGAGTTCGATCAGTTCGGTGCCGGCACGCGGGTGATCGCGGAGGCGATAGCGGCGAGCGACGCGTTCTCCATCGCCGGCGGCGGCGATACCCTGGCGGCGATCGACAAATACGGCGTCGCCGACCGCATCTCGTACATCTCGACCGGCGGCGGGGCGTTCCTCGAGTTCGTCGAGGGCAAAGAGCTGCCGGCCGTCGCCGTGCTCGAGCAGCGCGCCAAGGCACCGCCAGGCCGCTGAGGTCTGCGAGGATCCGGGGTGTCAGGAAGGGGCCGGCCAGGAACCGGTGATCGCGAGGGTCAGGCCGCGCTCCTGCACGTTGACGAACAGGATCGAGCCGTCGGGCGAGAAGCAGACGCCGGCCAGCTCCGAGCTCGTGTAACGGTTGTTGGCGAGCTCGTATTCGCGGCCCGAGGGTGACAGCCCGACCAGGCCGCAGTTGTAGGTCGTGTCTTCGCAAACGATGAGGTCTCCCCAGGGGCTCATCGTCAGATTGTCCGCGTGCCGCAGCAAGCCGCCGCGCGTGCACTCCGCCAGCAGGCGGAGCTTTCCAGCGTCGTCGGCCTCGCCGGGTTGGCCATCGGCGTCCGAGACGCGGTACTCGAACACCTGTCCGAGCCTTTCGGGCCCGCCGATGGTTGCGGTCAGGAACACACTGCCGTCGGCAAAGCAGAGCCCCTCGCCGCGCGCGAAGCGCGCCGCGCCCGCCTCGAAACCGCGCAGCCGCAGGTCGTTCTCGTCCGGATCGACGTCTTCGAGATCGATCCAGCGGGTCGGCAGCCACTGCCTGAGCGGCATGCCGTTCGGGGTGAGCCAGTTGCGGGTGTCGAACGACGGGCGATCCTTGATCGCGAGGGCCTGCAAACGTCCGCCACGGTGGAGCTCCCCGGCGACCGCCGGGAGGTAGCGATACAGCAGGCCGCGGTGCTTGTCTTCATTGAGGTAGACGACGCCCGAGGCGGGGTTGACGGCTGCGGCCTCGTGCTCGAAGCGGCCCATGCCGACGATCGGCTGCGGCTCGACGGCCTCGTCGCCGGCCGCCGGCACTTCGAAGACGTAGCCGTGGCGGCGCTCGCGGTGGACGATCGAGGCGCGCTCGAGGCCGCGTCCCGGTGCCGTGAAGCATTCCTCGCAGCTCAGCCAGCTACCCCACGGCGTAGTGCCGCCCGCGCAGTTGAGCTCGGTGCCCGCGAGACTCAAATGCTGCCTGACGGTCCGCTTCGCGCGCGGGTCGTAGACGATGGTCGTCGTGCCACCCGCGCCGGGCGTCCGTCCCGATCCCCGATCGTAGGTGCGCGACGGGTCCAGGCGCTCGAGCAGGGCGTTGTCCGGGCCGAACGGTCCGCCGGTGATGGGATGATTCTCGTGATTGCAGACCAGCCGCACCGTGCCGGCGTCGCCGCGGAACGCTCCCATGCCGTCGGCACGCGCCGGCACCAACAGCCCGTCATCCATCTCTTCGCCGCGTCGCGACACGATCGTGTACTCGAAGCCGGCCGGCAGATCGAGCACGCGGTCCGGATCCGCGACCAAAGGCCCGAAACCGGCCGGTCCCGACTTGGCGCCGGCGAGGCGCGGGCCCATGGCGGCGAGGGCCAGCGCCTGGATGAAACGTCGTCTCGTAACCATGCGTTCGATTTGCCTCCCCTGGCATCCCCTACATTACCCGTTTGCGCGGCTTCCTACAGCACCGATTCCGCCGAACGACCGTCAGATCCTTGTGCAATAATCGGCGCCATGCTACGGAGGACGAAAATTGTTGCCACTTTGGGACCCGCTACCGACGATCCGGAGGTCCTCCGTCGCGTCATTCTGGCTGGCCTGGACGTGGCGCGAATCAATTTCTCCCACGGCAATCGAGCCGATCAGCGCAAGCGGGTTCAGAAGCTGCGCGAGGCCGCGGCCGAGTGCGACCGGACCGTCGGCGTCATGGGAGATCTGCAGGGTCCGAAGATCCGGGTGAAGCGATTCGCGAAGAGCAGCGTCAAGCTCAAGAAAGGTGCGGACTTTTTTCTCGATCCGACGCTCGGCGACGGCAAGGGCAGCAGGAAAGGCGTCGGCGTCGCGTACGACAAGCTCCACGAGGACGTTCGACCCGGTGACACGCTGCTGTTGAACGACGGACAGATCATGCTCGTCGTCGATGCGATCGACGGCACGCGGGTGCACACGAGCGTCGTCGTGGGCGGCGTGCTTTCCGATTACAAAGGCATCAATCGTAAGGGTGGCGGACTGTCCGCGCCGGCGCTGACCGACAAAGACAAGGCGGACATCCGTTTCGCGGCGGAGCTCGACATGGACTTCCTGGCGGTGTCGTTCGTGCGGACCGCCGACGACGTTCGGGATGCACGGCAGCTATTCCGCGACGCCGGCGGCGACGGCCTGATCGTGGCGAAGATCGAACGGACCGAGGCGGTCGCGTGCATCGATCCGATCATCGATGCGGCCGACGTCATCATGGTCGCTCGCGGCGACCTCGGGGTCGAGATGGGCTATGCGGAGCTGACCGGCATGCAGAAGCAGATCATCCGCAAGACGCGCAGGCGCAACAAGGTCGTCATCACCGCGACGCAGATGATGGAGTCGATGATTTCGAGCCCCATACCGACGCGCGCCGAGGTTTCCGACGTCGCGAACGCAGTTATGGACGGCACCGACGCGGTGATGCTGTCGGCCGAGACGGCAGTCGGCGAGTACCCGGTCGAAGTGGTCGCCGCGATGAGCGACGTATGCCGGGGTGCCGAGTCCCATTCTCTCCGCATGGGCCGCACCACGCACCGACTCGAGGATCGCTTCCACGCCGTCGATGAGGCCGTGGCGATGGCGGTGATGTACACGGCGAACCATATGGACGTTTCGGCGATAATCGCGTTGACGGAATCCGGGTCGACGACGCTGTGGATGTCGCGCATCCGCTCCGACATCCCGATCTACGCGTTCACGCCGCACGAGTCCACCCGGCGCCGGGTCACCCTGTACCGCGGTGTTTATCCCGTGGCCTTCGATCGGGCGGTTACCGACATCCAGGCCCTGTATCGGGAGATCTTCAGCACGCTTTTGGCCAAGGAGCTGGTCGAGGAAGGCGACCTCGTGGTGCTGACCAAAGGGGACATGGTCGGTGTGTCCGGCGGCACCAACTCGATGAAGATCATCGAGGTTACCCGTTCGCTTTAGACGAAGCGGATCGTGATGCTGTGGCGCTTGACATATTGCCGGCCCGGTGTGTGCTTGTGCGCATACGACCGAGAGGTGATACTGGCAGCCTAGTCCTAATTCGAGCGACCATGGCAAACAAGCGATTCACATCCACCAGTACCTACGTGGCGACCGACGACCTGATGATGGCGGTCAATGCCGCAATCACGCTGGAGCGGCCGATCCTGATCAAGGGCGAGCCGGGAACCGGGAAGACGCAGCTCGCGGCGGAGGTTGCCGCGGCGCTCGACCGGCCACTCTACGAGTGGCACATCAAGTCGACTACCAAAGCGCAGCAAGGCCTCTACGACTACGATGCCGTCGCACGCCTCCGGGACTCCCAGCTCGGCGACGAGCGCGTGCACGACATCCGCAATTACATCGTACGCGGCAAGCTGTGGGAGGCGTTCCGGTCCGACAATCAGCCGGTGCTCTTGATCGACGAGATCGACAAGGCGGACATCGAGTTTCCGAACGATCTGCTGCAGGAGCTCGACCGCATGGAGTTCTTCGTCTACGAGACGAAGCAGCTGATCAAGGCTCAGCATAGACCCATCGTGATCATCACCAGCAACAACGAGAAAGAGCTGCCCGACGCCTTTCTGCGACGCTGCTTCTTTCACTACATCAAGTTTCCGGACAAGGAGACGATGCAAAGTATCGTCGACGTGCACTTCCCGGGGTTGAAGAAGAACCTTCTCGAAGAGGCGTTGCAGGTCTTCTACCACGTACGCGACGTGCCGGGCCTTAAGAAGAAGCCGTCGACGTCCGAGCTCCTCGACTGGATCAAGCTGCTGTTGGCGGAGGACATACCGGCCTCGGCGCTGCGCGAGAAAGACTCGCGCAAGAGCATCCCGCCGCTGCACGGGGCGCTGCTCAAGAACGAGCAAGATGTTCATCTGTTCGAGCAGCTCGTGTTCTTGGACAGGCGCTCGCGCAC
>JBFGFX010000069.1:0-14592 GCA_041579335.1 Woeseiaceae bacterium
CTGTACGTGTTCGTCTATTGGATGTAGCCCGCGCGCGTCAGGCAGCGTATCGAGCGCTCAGGGCGGTGCCGTGGGCGGCGCTATCCAGCCCATGAAATAGCCCGTGACCAACAGTGCGACGAGCGTCGCCGAGAGTACGACCCGCACCCGGAGCGAATTCAGCAGTCGGCGCGAGCCTTTGTCGTCCTTACTCAGATAAAAGAGCCCGGATCCTAGGCTGACGATGATCGCGAAAAGCAGTAATAGGACAACGAGTTTCATTGGCGTCAAATGCCGATGGCGGAACGAGAGTATAACGTGATGGATGAGGGCGCGATCAACGCACTGCTGGTCAAGATCGTGCCGCCGCTAGCGGCCGTCGTCCTGATTGTCGGTTTCAGCGCGCTCGGGATGTGGCAGCTCGACCGCGCCGCCCAGAAAGAGGCGCTCGCGGCGATGTTCGCCAAGGATGCGCCGTCTCGCTCGCTCGAGGTCGTCGACGAGCCCGCACCGTTCGAGCGGCTCCAGGCGCGCGGCCGGCTCGAGGCCGATCGGCAGGTGCTGATCGACAACATCGTCAAGAACGGCCGAATCGGCTACTACGTGATCACCGCGCTCGAAACCGGCGCCGACGAGCCGCTCTTGCTCGTCAACCGCGGCTGGGTCGCCAAGCAAAGCGACTCGGCTCCGGCGGCCGACATTGCCGTGGGCGAGGACTGGCGCACCGTGCGCGGCCGGGCGGGCAATCTGCCGCGGGTCGGCATTCGCAGCGGCGAGGCGTTCGCCGGCGGCGCCGATGCTTGGCCGCGCGTGGCCGTCTATCCGACTCACGAGGAGGTCGCCGCGGAGCTCGGGCGCGACGTTCGGCCGTTCGCGCTGCTGTTGGATCCCGACGCCGAAGACGGGTTTCTGCGCGTCTGGGAACCCGCTCAGTCCGGACCGATGACGCACTACGGCTATGCGTTCCAATGGTTCGCCATGGCGATCGCGGTCATCGTCATTGCGGGTTGGCAGCTCCGCAAACGCAGGGCGGCGCCGTGACCGGCTCGGTGCTGAAGGGCCGCGTCACGCTGTTCTTGATCGCCCTCGTATTCCTCGGGCCGCTGGGCGTCGCGGCGTGGATGTACTTCGGCGACCGTGCCTGGCAGCCGGCCGGCCGCAGCAATTTCGGCCGCCTGCTCGCGCCGGTCGTGAACCTGAACGAGCAGGCAAGACTCGATGCGCTGAGCAACGGGTCCACCGAGCGCCGCTGGGCGCTGATCTATGCGAATCGGGAGCCGTGCCTCGACGCATGCCGCGACGCGCTCTACCGCCTGCGCCAGTCGCGCCTGATG
Organism: Woeseiaceae bacterium; assembly: GCA_041579335.1. GTDB lineage: Bacteria > Pseudomonadota > Gammaproteobacteria > Steroidobacterales > Woeseiaceae > JBFGFX01. The sequence continues at coordinate 1,314 of JBFGFX010000069.1, forward strand.
CTGGGCAAGGACAGGCCTCGGCTCGTGCCGGTATTCTTGCACGGCGATAGTCGCCCCGATAAAGTGTTTCTCGATTCAGAGCACAAGGGCCTGATAACGATAAAGAACGCGGGCTTGAGCGATCTCTTGGACGACAGTCGGCCCGATGACCTGTCGCCCGGCGGGCTATTCCTGGTCGATCCGCTCGGCAATCTGGTGATGTATTTCGCCCCGGATCTCGAGCCCAAAGACATGATCAGCGACATCGAGCATCTGCTCGAGCTGTCGCGTATCGGCTGATACGGAGACTTTTGAAACCTTGCGCACCGAGAGCCTGCAGAAATCGCTGGACTGGCGCGACTACTACGAGTTGACCAAACCTCGGGTGGTGCTGTTGATCGTGTTCACCGCGATCGTCGGTATGTTCCTCGCGGTGCCGGGCCTTCCATCGCTCACGGCGCTCATCATCGGTTCGCTCGGCATCGGTCTCGCCGCCTCATCTGCGGCGGTGATCAATCACGTCGTCGATGCCCGCATCGACCTCGACATGGCGCGCACGCGTGCGCGACCGCTGCCGCAGGGACGCGTCACGGAGGCTCAAGCGCTGTCATTCGCGTTCGCGCTGTGCGCGCTCTCGATGCTGATGCTCTGTTTTCTCGTGAACCCGCTGACGGCGGTGCTCACCTTCGCCTCGCTGATCGGCTACGCGCTCATCTATACCGTCTACCTCAAGCGTGCCACACCGCAGAACATCGTCATCGGCGGCGCAGCCGGTGCCGCACCCCCCGTCCTCGGCTGGACCGCCGTCACCGGCGAGATTCACAGCGATGCGCTTTTGTTGTTTCTCATCGTTTTCACTTGGACGCCGCCGCACTTCTGGGCGCTCGCGATCGCGAAGAGAGACGACTATGCGCGCGTCGGCATCCCGATGCTGCCGGTCACGCACGGCGTGGATTTCACGCGGCAGTTCATCCTGCTGTACACGATCCTGCTCGTCATCGTCACCGTCCTGCCGTACCTGTCCGGCATGAGCGGGCTGATCTATCTCGTCACGGCCTTGGCGCTCGGGACTCGTTTCCTCTGGTATGCGCTCAGACTGAAGCACGACGACGGACTCGAGCTGCCCATGCAGGTGTTCCGCTACTCGATCAACTACCTCATGATCCTGTTCGCGGCGCTCTTGGTCGACCACTATCTCCTGATCCGCTTCGGCCTCTGATCCCTTAAGACCCGTAGGAGCCCGTCCCGGCGGGCGATCGCTTGCGCCGTAGATGAGTAGTGCTAGGCCTGGTGGCGGGGAACTCTTTGGCGGGCAATCCGCTGTCGTTCGCCCAAAGCACGCATCGCGATCGGTGCGGATTGATCTTGAGTGCCCAAATTTCGGAGCACCAGCAAGTCAGCGTGATTCGCGTCAACGGTCGACAGCACTCTCCCACGATGTGCCTGTTGCGGGACACGTGGCGGTCGCCCGTCGGGACGAGCTCCTACGGGAGAGGCCTGCCGAATAGTTGCGCCGTTTCTCAGTTTCGGCACCAGTTCCTTGGTAGAGGTCGGCCGCGCTCCTAGACTGCTGACGCAGTATGAGCACATTCGAAAGCAATCAGGCCACGTTGTTCGAGCGGCTGCTGAAACCGCACATGCAGCGCCTATACCGGCTTGCGTACCGCTTGACGCACAGCAAGCCGGAGGCCGAGGACCTGTTCCAGGACGTCCTGACCAAGGTGTTCACCCGTCTGGACGAGATCGCCGAGCTCAAGGATCCGGGCCCGTGGCTGTCTCGCGTGCTCTACAACCAGTTCGTCGACAATCACCGGCGCTATGCGCGGCAGCGGTTGTACAAGGTGGACGAGGGGCAGCTACCCGGCCGGTCGGTCGAGACGCTGCCCGGCAATCTCGATTCGAGCAGCGATTCCGAGCGTCTACATGACATAAGGTCGCTCGAGGCCGCGCTCGATCGCCTGAGCGACGAGCACCGTACGGTCGTGCTCCTGCACGACGCCGAAGGCTACAAACTCGAAGAAATTCATCAAATTACAGGCGATCCGCTGGGCACGATCAAGTCCCGCCTGCACCGCGCCCGTGCCCGTCTGCGAGAACTTCTCGAGAGCGAGGAACCTTTTGCCGGCCGGCAACGTGTTAGCTGATAACGGGACGATGACTATGACCTGCAAAACCATCAACGAGAAGCTGGATGATCTGGTCGACGGTGAGGTGGAGCACGCCCAGCGCGAGTTGCTCGAGGAGCACCTCTTAAGCTGCGCCAACTGCCGCAGCATCGTTGCGAACGCTCGCAGGCTGCAGTCGCTCTTGCAGGAATACGGCGAATCCGACGTGCCGGTTCCCGAGGCCGCCTTTTTCGATCAAGCACTCGCCAAGGCCGCGAACCGCGGCAGCCGCGATGAGCGGCAACGCTATTGGCTCAAGGGCTTCGGCACCGCGGTGGCAGCGGGACTCGCGCTGATCGCGGTCGGCATCGTGTTTTTCGGCGCCGAGGATCTGCCCGATACCGACACCGGCATGCCCTCCGTGACGATGGCGCTCGAAGAGCCGCGGACCGTCAATCTGGTGTTCGCGTCGGCTTCGGATCTGATGGATGCAACGCTGACGGTGATTCTGCCCGATGGCATCGACATGGCCGGCTTCGAAGGTCAGCGCGAAATCACCTGGATCACGAGCTTGAAGCAAGGCAAGAACGTCCTCCCGTTGAAACTGATCGCAAGCTCGCCGCGGGGCGGTGAGCTTATGGCCACGCTCCGGCACGAGGACGACGACCGAACGTTCCGGCTGCACGTGACCGTGATTTAGGGAGTTCCGGTTGACACTGGAACAGCTGATGGAGTGAGAACGATGAAACAGATACGAGTTTTCTTGGCGAGCCTGACACTGAGCGTGCTCGCATTCTTCCCGGTGGCGGCTTTCGCCGACGCGGAGCTCGACGTCACGATGGAGGTGATCGACAACCTGTCCGAGTTTGACGGTGACGTCATCGAGATGCCGGGTCCGGAAGAGGACGAAAGCGGCGACGGCTTCGACGCCGAGACCGACGGTGAAGACCTCGAGCGTGAGAACGAGCTCGAGAACGAGGTCGAAGAGGAAGACCACGAGCGTGAGAACGAGCTCGAGAACGAGCTCGAAGAAGAAGGCCATGAGCGTGAGAACGAGCTCGAGAACGAGCTCGAAGAAGAGGGCCATGAGCGTGAGAACGAGCTCGAAAACGAAGTCGAAGACGAGATGGGCGACGAGTTCGCCGATGAGATCGGTGACGATTTCGAGCATGACGAAGACGGCGGCGTCGACGACGAGTTCGAGTCCGAGGGTGACTTCGAGGAAGGCGAGGAAGTCGACAACGACGAATTCGACGAGCTGCCCGAGGAAGAAGAAGACGACGGCATGGACGAAGAGATGGAAGACGACATGCTAGAGGACGAAGACGTCGCCGAGAGCGACGAGAACGTCGAAAGCGACGACGTCATGTGACCAGACTGCCTCTCGAGGGCCGAACGCGGCTCTCGAGGGGGCCGGAATCCCCCTGATTTGCGTGCATTTCAGGGGGATTTTTTGCGCTACGTCATAGTTTTGACACGCGGTGCGTGCATCGGCCCTTGATCTGGGTCATTTTACGGGCGGGCCAGTTGAACCCGGACACGTTCCTACCACGACTCATCAATCAAGTATGGATAGCTGGAACTCGAGCATGGCGGCAGCACGGCGGCGAAGGCCGGGTAGTGTCTGGCTCCGCGTTCTGATCGTCACGGCTGCGGTCCTGTCAGGCGCGAGCGGAGCGCGGGCGATGACCGCCGAGGAGGCTTTCGCCGACGGCAACCGGCTGTTCCGTGACGACCTCTACTGGGCGGCGCTGCTGCGCTATCAACAGGCGGCTGATGCCGGCATGGATACGCCGCTGCTGCACTACAACGTCGGCATCGCGCATTACAAGGCGCGTCAGTACGTACGTGCCAGAAAGGCCTTCCTGAAGGCGGCCCGGTCGCCGCGGCTCGAGGCCATCGCGCACTACAATCTCGGCCTGACGGCCTTCGCCGCGGGCGACCACGAAGAGGCGCTGCGCTGGCTCAAGCGGGCGCGCGACCAGGAGCAGAACAAGAAGATCCGCAGGCTCTCGCGCCAGGCCATCGCTCAAATCCGCGACCTCGCGAACGAGGAAGTAGAGGTAGCGGCGCCGGTCGTGGTGGCCGACGAGCGTCCGCTGCGCAAGCTGGAACGCGATCCGCGCCCATTCTCCGAGTTCGACTTCTATGCCCGCGCGGGCTTCGGCAGCGACGACAACGTTTATCGCACACCGGCCGAGAGTTACATCGACATATCCGACCCGAATCAGCCGGTGCAGGTCGACCCCGTCGTCCAATCGGGCTCGTTCGTACCCGTCAGTCTCGGCGCGAGGTACTTGGTGAACAGCTTCGAGCATGAATCGTTCTTCGCCCGCTACCGCGGCTCCGGTCGCTTCTACACGGACCGCGAGCTGCAGTCCAACGCGGACGAATACATTCAGGAGCTGGCCATCGGCACCGAATACAAGAAGGACAAAGAAAGCCGGCAGAGCCGCGTGTACAGTGCCTTTACGATCGCGCAGCACGAAGAGACCTACTTCGACCCCGACACGGGTCTCGATAGGACCGTCAACTTGACCGACATCGGCGATCGGCTGTCTTACCTGCGCTACGGTCCGGAGATCTGGACGCGGCAATCGTGGAACCGGTTCTCGTTCAACGTCAGGGCAAAAGCGCAGCTGTGGAACTACGAGAATACCGAGGTCGTCCCCGAATACGATCACGAGTACTTCCGTGTCGGTGGCAGCGTTCAATATCGCTTTACCCAAACCTCGCTGTTGCGATTCACGGCGGACACCTATCGTCGCTACTTCACCGACCGGCCGTCCTTCGAGCTCGACGGCACGCAGCCCATCGGCAACCCGCCGGTAGAGTACCGCTACGTCGACTACGGCGCCGAGGCCCGGCAGAAGGTGACCGGTGCATTCTGGTTCGGCGTGAGCTACGTGCGAACCGAGCGCATGGACGCGTACATCGGCTATAACGACTACCTCAGGGACTCCTACGGCGCCGAGTTCAGGCTGCGCTTCGGCGACCGCTTCAGCTTGAAAGCGGAGGCGCTCTATCGTATCTACAATTACGCCAACGCGTTCGCTTTCAACAACCCGGTCGCCGGACGCAAGACGCTCGAGACAGCCACGGGCAAGCTCAAAGCGGTTCTGGAAATGGGGTGGAACACGCGACTCGTCGGGGAATATCAGTACAAAGATGTCACGTCGAACGACACGCGCATCGCGCACCAGCGCAGTCTCTTTCTGCTCAGCTTGCAGTGGGACTACGACTAGCCCGTACGCGAAGCTCGCAGGTGCCGCCGTCGCTCTGCTGCTGTCGGCCGCGGCACTCGCGCAGTCCTCGCCCGGCCGGCTCGAGCTCACCCCCTACGGCGGCTTTCGCTTCGGCGGCACCTTCGAGGACGTCGAGCTCGACTTGAGCGCCGAGCTCGACGACGACGCGAGCGTCGGGCTGATCGTCAATCTGCGCGACAGCGCTGACACGCAGTGGGAGCTCATCTACGCGCGTCAGAGCACGGCGGCCGACGCTTCCGACTTCCCCGCCATCGAACCATCGATCGGGCTCGAGCTCCACAATTTTCAGCTCGGCGGCACCTATATGGGGCAGGGCACGCGCGCGCGCCCGTACGTGGTCGCGACGGTCGGCGGCACTCATATCTCACCCGACGCCGCCGAGCTCGATAGCGACACGTTCTGGTCCTTCTCGATCGGCGGCGGCCTGCAGGTGTTTCCTTCGGAGCGTCTCGGCCTGCGGCTGGAAGCGCGCGCCTGGGGTACGCTGCTGGACTCCAACACGAGCCTCTTCTGCAGCTCCGGCCTGCCGGGCGGCGCCTGCGTGATCACCGTGGACGGCAGGATGCTGTGGCAATTCGAGACCTTCGCCGGCGTCGTGGTGCGCTTCTGACGTCAATCTGACGACAACGCTCGCGTTCGGCGCTTTCCTCTCGCCGAATTTCGAGCAGGATTTCTTCTGTTAGACTCCGCGTTCTCGAAAGAGCTCGCCCGAACAATGGACGTAACTCCGATCCTCGCCTCCTTAAACGATGCGCAGCGTCAGGCCGTGACCGCGCCGGCCGAGCCGACGCTGGTCATCGCCGGCGCCGGCAGCGGCAAGACGCGGGTGCTGGTGCATCGGGCCGCGTGGCTGATCGAGGTCGAAGGCGTCTCGCCGCAGGGCCTCTTGGCCGTGACCTTTACGAACAAAGCCGCCCAGGAGATGCGCGGTCGGATCGAGCAGCTCTTGAAAATGCCCGTGCGGCACCTGTGGATCGGCACCTTTCACGGTCTCGCCCACCGGCTGCTGCGGCGCCACTGGAAAGACGTCAACCTGCCGCAGAATTTTCAGATCATCGACGCCGAAGACCAGTCGCGTCTGATCAAGCGCCTGCTCAAGAGCCTCAATCTGGACGAGAGCCGTTGGGGCCCTCGCGAGGTTCAGTACTTCATCAACGCGCAGAAAGACGAGGGACTGCGTCCGCAGCACCTCGACGACGAAGGGGACCCCAACCGCAGGCAGTTCATCGAGCTGTATCGCAGCTACCAGGAGACCTGCGAACGCAGCGGGCTGGTCGATTTCGCCGAGCTCCTACTGCGCGCGCACGAGCTCTGGCGCGACAATGCCGATGTCCTCGCGCACTATCAGCGCCGCTTTGGACACCTGCTCGTCGACGAATTCCAGGATACGAACGCAATCCAGTACGCGTGGCTCAAGCTGCTCGCGGGCCAGACCGGCGTGCCGTTCGTCGTCGGCGACGATGATCAATCGATCTACCGCTGGCGAGGCGCCCGAGTCGAACACATACTCAAGTTCCAGCACGACTTCCCCGGCGCCAACGTCGTCAAGCTCGAGCAGAACTACCGCTCGACCTCCACCATCCTGAAAGCGGCAAATGCCGTCATCGAGAACAACCGTTCGCGCATGGGCAAGAACCTCTGGACCGAGGGACCGGAGGGCGAGCCGATCCGCGTCTACTCGGCCTTCAACGAGCGCGATGAGGCGGATTTCGTCGTCGCACGCCTGCGCGATTGGAGCGAACAGGGCAACCCGCGTGCGGATGCCGCGGTGCTGTATCGATCGAACGCCCAGTCGCGCGCATTGGAAGAGGCGCTCATAAACGCCGGTCTGCCGTACCGCGTGTACGGGGGACTGCGCTTCTTCGAGCGTGCAGAGATCAAAGACGCGCTGGCATACCTGCGGCTCGTCGCCCATCGCGATGACGACAGCTCGTTCGAGCGCGTCGTCAACCGGCCCACACGCGGCATCGGCGCGCGCACGGTAGAGGCCATCCGCAGCTACGCGCGGGCCAACGCGTGTTCGATGTGGCGCGCGGCCGGCGCGATCGCGAGCGACGCGCTGGCGGGGAGGACGGCCTCCAACGTCGTCGCATTCATGCAGCTCATCGAGCGCATGGCGCACGAGACCGAGGAGCTCGGTCTGCCGGAGAAGGTCGACCACGTGACCTACCGGAGCGGGCTGATCGAGCTCTACAAGAAGGAGAAGGGCGAGCGCGGCGAGACGCGCATCGAGAACCTCGAGGAGCTGGTCAGCGCGGCGCGCAGCTTCGAACGCGATCCCGCCGACGAGATGTCCGAGCTCGACGCGTTTTTGGCCCATGCCGCGCTCGAGGCGGGCGAGGGCCAGGCCGACGCCTGGGAGGACTGCGTGCAGCTCATGACGATGCACTCGGCCAAGGGGTTGGAGTTCCCGCTCGTGGTCATGTGCGGCATGGAGGACGGGCTGTTTCCGCACCAGCGATCGATCGCCGATCCCGACGGCCTGGAAGAGGAACGACGCCTGTGTTACGTCGGCATTACCCGCGCTCGACAGATGCTGTATCTGACGCACGCCGAGCAGCGGCGCCTCCACGGCATGGACAGTCTGTCACAGCCGTCGCGGTTCATTGCCGAGATACCCGACGAGTTCGTCGAAGAGATACGCCCGCGTGTCCAGGTCAGCCGGCCGTTACGTCGAGCCCGGCGCAACGACAAAACGTTCGTATCCGATGACGCCGGCGTCCGCCTGGGCCAGCGAGTACGGCATGCAAAGTTCGGTGACGGCGTCGTGCTCAATTGCATGGGCCAAGGTGCGCACACCCAGGTCGAGGTGAATTTCGAGACGGTCGGCACAAAAATCCTCGTTCTGGCCTATGCCAACCTCGATCTGATGTAATATCCGGGACGGGCAGCGGCGGCTCTGGCGCCGCACGGCCCTTCGTTCAAAGCCGTGGACGCACAATGAAAATTCTAATTCTCGGCGCCGGTCAGGTCGGCTCTTCCGCGGCCTATCATCTCTCGCGTGAGGAAGCGAACGAAGTGACGGTCGTGGACATGAGTCCCGACGTGCTGCGCGAGCTGCAGGACCGTCTGGACATCCGTACCGTCGTCGGTCACGGCGCCTATCCCGAGGTGCTCGAGCGCGCCGGCGCCAACGACGCCGACATCATCGTTGCGCTGACCGACACCGACGAGACCAATATGGTGGCCTGTCAGATTGCGTACACGCTCTATCACACGCCGACGAAGATCGCGCGCATTCGCTCTGCCGAATACATGAGTGCGAAGATGCTGTTCAGGCAGGACGCGATACCGATCGACGTACGCATCAGTCCCGAGCAACTCGTATGCGAATACATCGAGCAGCTCATCCTTTATCCCGGCGCGCTGCAGGTGCTCGAGTTTGCGGACGGCCGGGTGCGCTTGGTCGGCGCGCGTGCCGACGAAAACGGGCTACTGGTCGGCCAGCAAATCGCGACCCTGAAGGAGCACATTCCGAATACCGAGGCGCGTATTGCGGCGATCTACCGGCAGGGCAAGGCCGTGCAGCCGGAAGGCGACACGGTCATCGAGGAAGGCGACGAGGTGTTTTTCATCGCCGCCCGTCAGGATATCCGCGTCTTCATGAGCGAAATGCGCAAGCTGGAAGATCCGGTGCGACGAGTCGTCATCGCGGGCGGCGGTAACATCGGTGTGCGTCTCGCGATCGCGCTCGAGCAGACCAATCAGGTCAAGCTGATCGAGCGAAATCCTCAACGAGCCCGCGTAATCTCGGAGCAGCTCAACAAAGCCATCGTTCTGGTGGGCGATGCCGCCGACGAAGAGCTACTGCTCGAAGAGAACATCGATGTGGTCGACGTATTCTGCTCGGTCACGAATGCCGAGGAGGCGAACATACTCTCCGCGATGCTGGCCAAGCGTCTGGGCGCACACAAGGCCATGGCGCTCATCAACCGGCCATCGTATGCGGAGCTGGTCGAGTCCGGCACGATCGACATCGCCATATCGCCGCAGCAGGTGACCATCGGCTCGCTGCTGGCACACGTACGCCGCGGCGACGTGGTCAAGGTCCATTCTCTGCGCCGCGGCGCGGCCGAGGCGATCGAAGCCGTCGCCCATGGTACCGAAGGCAACTCGCCCGTGGTCGGCAAGAAGATCGAGGACATCGATCTGCCCCGCGGCAGCTCCATCGTCGCCATCGTTCGCGGCGAGAAGGTCATGATCGCTCACCACGACACGGTCATCGAAACGGACGACCACGTCATCTTGTTCTTAACCGACCGGCGCAAGATCGAGAGCATCGAGAAGCTGTTCCAGGTCGGTGTTTCATTCGTCTGAGGATCGGCACGCGAGTAGTCGGCCGCTGGATACGCTCGAATGAACTGGTCAGTAGTGCAACGCATACTCGGGCTGCTCCTGATGATGTTCAGCCTGACGATGCTGCCGCCGGTGCTCGTCAGCGTGATCTTCGGCGACGGCGCCTGGCTGCCGTTCGTCGAGGGCTTCGCGCTAACGCTCGCGGCCGGGCTCGCGATCTGGTTGCCCGTGCGCCGGGTGCGTCGCGAGCTGCGCCTGCGCGACGGCTTCCTGGTCGTGGCCACGTTCTGGACCGTGCTGGGTACGTTCGGCGCCGCACCCCTTTACCTGGCCGACGCCGTGACGATGTCGCTGACCGACGCGATTTTCGAATCGATCTCCGGGCTCACCACGACCGGGGCGACGGTGCTCCAGAATCTCGACGTGCTGCCGGAGTCGATACTCTATTATCGGCAGCAGCTGCAGTGGTTGGGCGGAATGGGCATCATCGTCCTCGCCGTCGCGGTGCTGCCGATGCTCGGCGTGGGCGGCATGCAGCTCTATCGCGCCGAGACGCCGGGGCCCGTCAAGGACACGAAGTTGACGCCGCGCATCACCGAGACCGCGAAGGCGCTCTGGTACGTCTACCTGGCCTTCACCACGCTGTGCGCCGTCTGCTACTGGCTCGCCGGCATGGGCATCTTCGACGCGATCTGCCACGCGTTCTCGACGGTCGCGATCGGCGGCTTCTCGACGCACGATGCAAGCTTCGCCTACTTCGACAGCCCCACGATCGATCTGATCGCGATCTTTTTCATGTTCGCCGCGGGCATCAACTTCTCGCTGCATTTCTTTGCCTGGCGCCACGTGCGCGTCTCGCACTATACGGCCGATCAGGAATTCCGCGCCTACACCGCCGTGCTCGTCGGCGCCTCCGTCATCGTCGTCGCGTCGCTCTTCTTTTACGGCACCTACGACCAGGCCGGCCAGAACGTCATCAACGGCATGTTCCAGGCGGTGTCGATCGCCACGACCACCGGCTTCACGACGGCGGGTTTCGCCGACTGGCCGGGTGCGGTACCGGTCGCGTTGATCCTCGTGAGCTTCATCGGCGGCTGCGCCGGCTCCACCGCTGGCGGTATCAAAGTCATCCGCTGCCTCCTGATTTATAAGCAGGGCATCCGCGAGATCCGCCGCCTCGTGCACCCGAGCGCCGAGATTCCGGTCAAGCTCGGCAACAACGCCGTGCAGCCGCGCGTCGTGGACGCGGTGTGGGGCTTCTTCTCGGTGTACATCGTGGTGTTCGGCATCATGCTGCTGGCGATGATGATGACCGGTCTCGACCAGGTGACCGCGTTCTCCGCGGTGGCGGCGTCGCTCAACAACTTGGGTCCGGGTCTCGGCGAGGTCGCGTCGGGTTTCATGACCGTGCCGGACAACGCGAAATGGATCGCGATCGCCGGCATGCTGCTCGGGCGGCTGGAGATCTTCACCCTGCTGGTGCTGGTCACGCCGACGTTCTGGCGCCACTGATGAGCACCCGGATCGAGGCGTTGCGCGCGCTCTTGGATCGTGGTCAGGATTCGGCCATCTTGCGTTTCTCCCTCGGCAGTGAGTACCTGAACGCGGACGATGCGGGCGCCGCCGCCGAAGAGCTTAAGCGGGCGGTGGCCATGGATCCCGACTACTCCGCCGCCTGGAAGCTGCTCGGGCGCGCGCTGGCGGACTCGGGTCGAATCGATCATGCGCGCGAGGCCTATTCGCAAGGCATCGCCGTCGCCGAACGAAAGGGCGATCACCAGGCGGCCAAGGAAATGCGGGTGTTTTTGAGGCGCCTCGAGAAAAAGGCCTAGGCGTCGATGACGCTCCCTGTCGTGGCCGACCGATTGGATGCGATCAGCGTCGCGGTCGGCAGGTTCGCGGCGTGGCTGACTTTCCTGATGGTGCTGGTGACGTTCGTCGTCGTGATCCTGCGCTACGCCTTCGACTTGGGCTTCATCTGGCTGCAGGAATCGTTGACCTGGCTGCACGCGACGGTCTTCATGCTGGGCGCCGCCTATACCTTGCAGCAGGACGAGCACGTGCGGGTCGATATTTTCTATCGCGACATGAGCGAGTCGGGTCGTGCTCTAGTCAATGCGCTCGGCGCGGTCCTGTTCTTGTTTCCGTTCTGTGCCTTCCTCGCGATCGAATCCTGGGACTACGTGCGCGCATCCTGGTCCATCGAAGAAGTGTCGCGGGACTCGGGCGGCCTGCCGTACCCGGCGATTCCGCTGCTGAAGTCCATGCTGCTCGTGATGCCGCTCACCGTCGCCTTGCAGGCTGCTGCGCTGCTCACGCGTTCGTTCCTCCGGCTTAGAGAACGCTGAACGTGGAGTGGATTGCGCTGCTGCTGTTTTTAGCCGTCATCCTGCTGCTGATGGCGGGATTCCCGGTCGCGTTCTCGCTCGCCGGAACCGCTCTCGCGTTCGCCTTTGCCGGCGTCCTGGGCGGCGGCTTCGAGCAAGCTTTCTTGAGCGGGCTGCCGAGCCGCGTGTTCGGCATCATGACGAACGAAACGCTCATCGCGGTGCCGCTGTTCGTTTTCATGGGCGTGACGTTAGAGCGCGCGCGCATCGCCGAGGAGTTGCTGGATACCCTGAGCGCGTTGTTCGGTTCGCTGCGCGGCGGACTCGGCATCTCCGTGACGCTCGTCGGCATGCTGCTCGCCGCGAGCACGGGGATCGTCGGCGCGACCGTCGTCACGATGGGGCTACTGTCGCTGCCGACAATGCTCAAGCGCGGCTATTCAGCGGAAATCTCGACCGGCACCATCTGTGCCTCCGGCACGCTCGGCCAGATCATTCCGCCGTCGATCATCCTGGTGATGCTGGGCGACGTGATGTCGTCGGCCTATCAGCAAGCGCAGCTTTCCCGAGGCATTTTCTCGCCCGAGACGGTCTCCGTCGGCGACCTGTTCGCCGGGGCGTTGCTGCCCGGGCTGATGCTCGTGCTGCTGTACGTCGGCTATCTCCTCATCGTCGCCGCCGTCAAGCCTAAGGCGATGCCGGGGCATGAGCGCTCGCCCGGCGACACGGTCTCGGTCGGCGCCGTTCTGCACGCGCTGGTGCCGCCTTTGGTGCTGATCTTCGCCGTGCTCGGCTCGATACTCGGCGGCCTTGCTACGCCCACCGAGGCGGCCGGCGTCGGCGCCGCCGGTGCGCTATTGATCGCCTTGCAACGACGTGAGCTGTCGCTCGAGCGTCTCGAGGAAATCATGCAAAGCACGCTCAAGATCAGCAGCATGGTGTTCCTGATCCTGATCGGCGCTTCCGTGTTTTCGCTCGTCTTCCGCGGCTACGACGGCGACGAAGGCGTGCGCGCGGTACTCGAAGCGTTGCCCGGCGGCGTCGTGGGCGCGGTGCTGGTCGTCATGCTGGTGATGTTTCTGTTGGGCTTCGTGCTCGACTTCATCGAGATCACGTTTGTCGTGGTGCCGATCGTCGGTCCCGTGCTCTTGGCGATGGGCCTCGACCCGGTATGGCTCGGCATCATGATTGCGATCAACCTGCAGACGTCTTTCCTGACGCCGCCTTTCGGTTTTGCACTCTTCTACCTGCGCGGCGTCGCACCGGACTCGGTGACGACCGGACAGATCTATCGCGGCGTGATCCC